>DIYD01000031.1 GCA_002428905.1 Bacteroidetes bacterium UBA6063
CTGTGCCATGATTCTGACGCGCTGCATTCAGATAGGCTACATTTATACCTGTTGAAGTACCGCAAAGAATAATGTGAACAGGCATCTTAATCTTGCTTAGAAGTTCCAAATCCCGCGGCGTAGCTAAGTTGTCTGCAATCATAATGATGTTTTGAGCACCTTTGTTCTTTTCCAGTCCGTATAGGACGGCTTCAAAGTTGTTTTCAGGGAGATCGCCGCCTGTTCCGGCACGCATGGCCTGATAGGCTATAGTCTTGAGCTCAGCATAATTGTTAGTCTTCACGAAATAATTACCACCTACCTGGCCAACTTGTTTCAGTTCGTCGCGCATATTGTCTCCGTCATTGAAGAATACGAAACTCGATGTTTTGTTGTGTTTGAGATGAAGCTGATGCCAGGCCAGAAATTGGCCGATGTATGGCGACATACTTCCAGTAACATCGGTCACCACTAGCGCATGAGCCCATTCTGGGTTACGCTGCAGCGTTTTCAATACCACAATCTCGTCAATTTGGTTGGTCTTTCCATTCGTGGTGTCTACATAGTCACAATAGATCTTCTGTTGCGTATGGGTCTTAACAAAGAAGGAATCAATGGTGCTATACTCTGTAGTTAAAGGTATAGATTTGGTCATGAGTTTGTTTGAAAATCCTTTGCTCCGCGGATTCAGGGCGAGGACATATCTTGTAGGGATTCGTTCATCGTGATATCGCGCTGATGTGAACTTGTAATGCCTTTTGATTAACGACTTTAAGGCAGCAGATTGCTCAGGAGATAATCCTTTTACTTCTTTAATTTTTCGTCGGCTGTCTACCGTTATTTCGAACTCTCCGGACTCAATGCCGGCTTTTTTCAATTGTTGTAGGAACTTCTTTTGGCTCTTATTGTTTATCGGCCTCATTGCCCCATAACGGCTGTTACCAAAATGCGCTGTATGATAGGTGGTGTCACACTCTTTAACCAGTTTGCCTTCGGCAACTAGTGAATCCAGGGCGCGGGTGTCCAGAGCCTTGCCCAGGTATTTACTAATGTAATACTCTACCATGGCAGAATCTCGCGATGTCCGACTTAAATACTCATCCGATCGTAGGGCTATTTCAAAACCGTGAAACATCTCACGACATTCAGATGGACTCGTGCACCCCGTTTGAGCGACCCAGTACCATTTTATGTCTGAACGATGTTTAAGCTGTGGTAGAACCTTGAGTAACTTATCCATTCGCCGTGTATTTAATGCCAGTTGGTCGAATCGTTCAGTTGCTCTAAACTGTGTGTAGACCAAGGTGATGGATTGGATTTTGTCAAATTCGATATCCGAAAACTCCTTACGAATAGAGGATTCGTTGAAGTCCATTTTGCAATACCTGTAGTTGGGATCGTGGTACTTAGGTTTGAAGACTTCTGTCTCGATGCGTTGTGTGTTCAGTTGTGCTTTGGATAGCGATGGCGTCGTGCACATCAGCAAAGTTGCCAGTGCCGTGTAAAATGTTCTCATGCGTAAATTATTAGTTGGGTGTTTTTGAAGTTAATGGGCAACAGGATACATACGTAACCTTCATTAATGCCATTTTATTGTCATGAACAGAATTTTGAGTTGGACCAATGATACATACTCACCGATCAATTTGCGCCAAAGAACTATGTTTGATGCTGTATATGAGCAGGTTAAATCTTTTTCTGACCCTTGGTGTTATTTCTCTAATAACTTCATGCAAAATGCAATCGAATAAAGATCAGCAAGTGAACAATAACGATACGGAAGGTTTGGAATGTTCAATTGAAACCGGAGAATGCGACACTATGGCATCTAATGAAATAGAACAGGTTCAGGTTCAACCAACAAAAGCCGTGAAACTGATCTACTATACCGACCCAATCTGTTCAGCATGCTGGGCCATCGAACCGAAACTTCGCCGATTCAAAAGCGAGTTTGGCCAGTATTTCGACATTGAATATCGCATGGGTGGTTTACTTCCAGGGTGGGAGGGATTTGCAGATAAGGCAAACGGTATTCGTAAACCGGAAGATGTCGCAGGCCATTGGGATCATGTGGGTATGACAACTGGCATGAGCATCGACGGAGATGTATGGCTGGAAGATCCCTTGTCTTCGTCTTACCCGCCATCTATTGCCTATAAGGCCGTTCAATTGCAGGATAATGAAATGGCACTTAAGTTTTTAAGGTATATCCGTGAAGATGTTTTTCTGAACAAAAGAAACATCACGAAAGATCAATATTTAGTTGCCGCTGCTCATAAAGCTGGAGCCGATACAGCACAATTTCTGACCGATTACAAGAATGAAACCACGCGGCTGCTGTTCTTGAAAGAGGTAGAAGAAGGCAGGGCGATGGGTGTTCGTGGTTTTCCAACCTTTGTGTTGGTACATACCGATGGTCAAGGTGTACGCATCTCTGGATCTTCACCGTACACGGTTTACAAGCAAGCGCTTGAGCAGGTGTTGGGAAGTGAAGTTGTAGCCAAACCCGTTATGCTTACCCCGATTCAGGTACTGAGAAAGTATAAGTACCTCTCCACGCGAGAAATCAGTGAGCTCCTTAAGTCGACGGATCAAAATGTAGTACGTATCCTAAACTCGCATTTGGACAAAGGCGAAGTACAGAAGGAAAAACAGAAATATTGCGATTTCTGGCGGTATATAGAGAAAAACTAGATTCTACTTTGGTAGGTGTATAAGTCGTGGTAACGACCTTCTTCAGCCAATAGACTATCGTGATTACCCCGTTCCACTATTTCCCCTTCTTCTATTACCAATATTTGATCTGCTTGCTGGATGGTACTTAATCGGTGTGCAATGACAAAAGTGGTTCTATTCTTCATTAGTACCGATAGACTTTTTTGAATGTAGCTCTCGCTTTCCGTATCCAGATTGGAGGTAGCCTCATCCAGGATGATGATTTTAGGGTTTGCCAATAACGCACGTGCGATGGATATGCGTTGACGTTGTCCGCCGGATAACTTTACACCACGTTCGCCAATAATTGTATTCAGTCCTTCATCAAATCGATCGGTAAACTCATGAACATAAGCGCCTTTTACGGCATGCTGAAGTTCTTCTTCAGAGGCATCTGGGCGTGCAAACAGGATGTTTTCACGAATCGTACCTTCATATAGAAAATCGTCTTGTAAGACAACGCCTAAGTTACGTCGATAACTGCTAAGATTAACCTTTGACAAGTCAACATCGTCAATGGTTACTCGACCACTACTTGGGTTTAAGAACGTAGCTGCCAATCCGGCAATGGTAGACTTACCCGAACCAGAAGACCCAACTAATGCCGTGACACTTCCGGCAGGTGCTTTAAAATTGATGTGATGGAGAACTTCCTTGTCTTCTTCATAGCTGAACGAAACATCGTTGAATTCTATGTTACCACTGATTCCATTCAATAGTTCAGGACGATCAAGGCCATTATCCTCCTCGTCCATGATCATGAGTTCTTGCGTTCTATCTAATCCGGCTAATGCCTCGGTAAGCTGACTACCAATATTGCTCATTTGGACGATGGGGGCGATCATGAAACCAAGGAAAAGGGTAAAGGATACGAATTCTCCATAGGTCATATCTCCCTGCATCATGAAGTAACCACCTATGCCCATAATTCCTGCACTTGCCAGTCCGAGAAGAAAGGTAGAAGAACTGGTAATCAATGCCGTAGCTGTGAGGCTTTTCTTTACATTTTGGAAAATGCGATTGACACCTTCTTCAAAGGTTTGGCTTTCTTGTTCTTCCGCATTAAATCCCTTAATCACACGAATTCCGTTGAGTGTTTCGGTTAGTCTGCCTGTTACATCCGCCTTTATTTTTCCACGTTCACGAAAAATGGGCCGGATGTAGCCAAATGCCTTAAGCGCTATTAAGGCAAACGTGACCACTGGTACTAGCACGAACAGCGTCATCATGGCATTTATATTGATTAAGATTACCAGGGAAACGATGGCCGTGATGGTTCCGCCAATAAGTTGTACAAAACCGGTACCCACCAGGTTTCGAACACCTTCGACGTCGCTCATTACTCTGGATACCAGGGCACCTGATTTGTTATTGTCAAAGAATCGGATGGGGAGCGTCATTAGCTTACGCTGAACCTTCGCCCTAAGCAAAGAAATGAGGTGTTGAGCTTCAACACTCAATAGTCGGGTAAGGGAAAACGATGTGATTGCCTGAATGAGAATCGCAGAGCAAACGAAAATGAGAAGTGTTTTGAGCGAAGCCATATCCTTTGAAGGAATAATATCGTCAATCAATGACTTACTGGCATAGGGTACAACCAACCCGGCCAAACTGCGAATTATAATCAGGATTAGACCGCCGAATATGATGATTCTTCGGGGCCAAATGAACTCGTTAAATGCCCATTTGAACGAAACGCGTTTATTACTCATATGAGGTATATGACCATTATCGAGCCAAATTGTTTGGCCTGTCTTTTCGTCAGGTTAATGCGAGAATTAACCACGATGAAACATCTATATCTGCCAGGAATGAACAGAATAACGACGCGAGAATACCTATTTGTAGTTAGTTAAGTATTGTTAGTAACATATTGATAATGAGCTAATTGTGTATAAATTTTGCAGTCTGCAAGAACCATTTAATGGGCCAGACCTGCCGATTTCTGCTCAACTACGGTCGTTGACCCAATTTACCGGACAAACGGTGTGAATTCTGCTTAAATTGATGGTGCAATTGGAGTTACGATCACTTACCAGGGCGGTAACCGAAAAGCCTTAATAGAGTAGGTATAACCCATATCAATTTAATAAATCAAGTTATGAAATCGATTAGATTAATCTTATTACTCGGCCTGTTTGCATTGGCTGGGTCAAGTTTTGCACAAAGTGTGCAGTTTACAAACAACACGGGCGTGGCAGTTCGTATTTACATTTACGACACTGGTGGTTCGGAATACTTTGATGTTGCCGCCTGGGGAACATTAAACCACACATTTACGACCATATCAGGTCCTATTAACCAGGTAGATGCTAACGTACTTTCTACTGGATGCGGCCAAACGGTAAGCAGTTCGCCTGCATTGTCGTTTACAGGAACAACGAACCATGTGTGGACGACACAAATTTGCCAAGGTGGAACGTTGTTTAATGGTCTAACCATAACGCATATAGGCGGCAACGACTACGATATGCATCTCAATTAATTTGGGTTAAACAAAACACATATCAATTGGTCACAAAAGGACCGAACTAATAATGAATAGGCAGCGCGAGCTGCCTTTTTTGTACCCTGTTGGCAAACCATCAAGAATCGATCGGAATTCGAAACTGATGGCTATCCTTTGACCAGCTTTCGAATAAACAGGTGGAAGCCAGTAAGCAGCGTAAAAAGAATGAGTGTGATTGTCGTGAACTCGGTCACGGTATGCAACCGGTTTTCATAAGGTGGGTCAGAATCAATGTAATACCCAAAGCACGTGAGTAAAACGGCAGCAAGAAGCAATAAGAGATGAACAGTGTTCTTTTTCATTATCCAGTGAATTACGACAATTAGCTAACGCAGTCAACCCAGATTGCATTGTGTTGAAGGCATTCGTATTTATTTCTTAAACACAAATGAAATCAGTCTTGGTATTTCGTTTTCAGCGTTATTATCAAACCACTCCTTTAATTCGATCAACTGAAATCCGTTATTCTTTGCGTTAATGATATAGTCTGAGATATTATGAACATAAACTTCTAGTTCTTCAGTTCCGTTTTCCGTTTCGTATCTGGCTTTACTTCCGGCGTATTGCTTAAAGGAATGTAATTCACTAATAAAAAACAGTCCATTCTTTTTTAATTTTCGGTTTGCTTGAGAGAAAATGTGGTCTAAATGCTCAATATGTTCAAGTGTTAAGCTTGAAGTAATTAAATCGGCAAAGTTGTTTTCTACTTCCCAATTTTTGGTCAAATCGGCTTTTTTGAATTGTACTCGTTTATCCGATATTTTTTCTTGTGCTTTGTTGAGCATTTCTTGTGAAAAATCCAGCCCAATTATTCTATCTGCTTTGTTAAGCAACCATTCTGTATTTTTTCCTGTGCCGCATCCCAGTTCCAATACATGTTTAAAGTCAAAGTTACTTAAGGTTTCAATCGTGCACTTTTTATCTAAATCTCTTGTTCGATTTTCATTCGTGTCGTATTGATTAGCCCAAATATTATATGCTTTTTCTATGCTCATTCAGTTTGTTTTTATTGTAATGCCAGCGTTCCATGTAAAAAGCATAACAACAACGGTTTAGTAGATTAGAGCTATGATTTTTTTAAGACCGTTTTTTATTTATTTCTTACCAAATTTCCACCAAGGTTTTTTCTCCTTAGGTTTAATTTCCTCTTTTGTTTGATTTTCAATTTGAGGTTTTATTATTTCCTCTGAATCAGATTTGATTTCCGGTATTGGAATTTCCAATTCTTCTTGTTCAATTTTGGATTGGGATAGGTCCTTTCTTGCCACCCACGTTAAGAACGATAAATCTGCACCACCAAAATCAATTATTCTGTCTTTATGTGTCATAAATCCAATTCCGTGTTCATCATCCCAGGTACAACCAAACTCATATCCAATGTATGCAAATCCGTCTTTTTCTACATTCATTAAATGAACGTCTGACAAGCCAATTAAATTCTTGAAATCATTGGCTGATTCTATATCAGGCATATATTCAGATTTTTCTTCATCATCATAGCTATAAGAATCTTGTAAGTCCGGATACTCAGAAAAAAGTCTCTTTAGAAGAATTTCTTTTATTTCTTTTTGATGATTGATTAAGTATTCGTAGGATTTGATGTGAGACTCAAGAATTTTTGGATCATCTTCAACCATATCTCCTCCAGTTGATATCCTGCACAAACCTCGAGATTGTTCATCTGAACTTATTGCTGAATGAGTACCATTTTGTGTCTGATATCCTACCCAAGTTTCAAGCACAAGGTTGCCCTCAAAACCAAACTCTCCTTTCTTTAATCCTGGTATTTCTGACATTTTTTATGGTTTACAATGGTCTTGAATATACACAGTGCTGTTGTCTGAAAGCGATAGTTTTCGCACTGCTGTAAGCTAGCCTTTTGCCATTAGTTTTATTTTCTTTCTCAATTGATATATAAATTGTGGACGGAATAGAAGTAATGACTTCGTTTTTCATTCAAATATTATTTTCAAGTTATCAACTCCTGAGTCGTCAGCTAATTCTTTACCTAAGCCTCGAATTTCATTTTCCCATACTTTCCAATTCTTCGAATCCGGATTATTTAGAGTCATCTGTACTTCAGTATTTGGTGCAAAAATCAAGTATTCATAACTGACACCATCTAAAGTTATTCCACGGTTTGCATCGAATAAATCATATGATGTCAAGTTTCGAATCTTATCTTCCAAGTTCTCAGTCTTGGTAACAATATGGAATTCTTCAATTATTCCTTGGTTATCTATTGTAAAAATTCCTTGAATTAATTTTTTAGGGTTTTGAAACTCCCTAAACTCTGTTTTATTAAATTTTATAGAAAATAACCAACACCAACCTGTAAATGACTGTGCAATATTAACTAACCAACTGTAGTCAATATTCATCTCATTAGTTCTCCAATTCCGTTCATCTCTAATTGTAATATTTCCAGCTCTTAAACTAGGAATCTCCAATTTGGAACACAAATTAGCAATTACTTTTTGATGAAGTTCAAGCTTGTTCAATTGATTTTCTCGAATAATTTCTGTTCTATTGGGCATTTCTTAAATGAGGTACAAGGGTATAGCTAAACGGCGCAGGCAGCGGTTGCTGGCTATGAACGTTTTAGCCTTTGTTAGCCACCGGCATTTCTTTCAAATTATATTTAATATCCGTTATTTTTAGCTTTAACCAGGTCCAATCTTCACTCCCTAAATTCCATCTAACTTCACACTTAACTGGTATTTTAACTCCATTGTGTTCCTCTGTTTTTGTGGCACTTACGGTCCATAATTTACGCTCATTATCTTTTACATCCTTAAATCGCAATGCCGTAAACTTGATGAATTCCCCTTTGTTATCAAAATGGAAAATCCCAGAGCCTTCTGTTCCCTGATAGTTCATTACTGCTTTGGCGGATTGGTCATCAATTGGTTCCCATTTTATGTAGGGACTTAATGCCGCAGTTGGAAACCAGACAATTTCAGCCAAATATCGTTGTAGGGTTGCTTCATTTACTTTTTCATTATTCTTAGCATCCGCAATTGGAATAAGTGAAAACATTCTTATTGACATCTCGCCGCATCCGTTTTCAAATTTATCTCGTCCAACTATATTAACAACCGAATTCATTTGCATAGTGGTTTTCCAGTTAAAGGCAGGCGGTTGTATAGTGAAATACTGGTCAGCTTCTGCGACATGCCATACCTTTTGGTCTTCCTTCATGTTAAGCTGTAAGTCTTGAGTTAAATGAACGCTTGAAATGGGTTCTTTCCCAACAACACCGCTGTATATCAGCCATTTTTGAACGGTCTGCGGCAATTTCAAAATCGCTTCTTTTGTTACAATTGTTCGGTCTATGTTTTCTGAATTTTCGAATATCTGCTCTCTTTCTTCCCTTACTTTATTCTTAAATTGAAAGGTTGAATAGGCAATTATTGTCGCTCCGAGAATCATTATGTTCGCTGTTGTTCCAAATTTCGTATCAGACCAATTGTTGAAAATTAAAAATTGAGATAGGATTATAGCAATAACTCCAATTGCCCACCAGTATTCGAAGTAACAAAGCATTGAGCCTATAGTCATGGCGAAAAGCACGAATGTCAATAACCAAACCAATCCGAAAGTCTTTGAAATCGAATGAGTAATCGCATTGAATTCTAGTATTCCAAATGCTTTGAAGAATCCGATTAAATGAATGATTCCGTGAATTGCAATCAATATTGCTAAACTTACTTTCATTGTTTTCTATTTTTTCCTGCTTGTGGCTAACATCTTATCTAGTCTGTAAAACAACTACATTTAATCTATGAAGTCAATTCAAGATTTTTAATCAAACTATTGGAGTTAAAACGTTAGGGTAACCGAGTTGCCAGAGCCACGCGAGACAGGCAGAACTTCATTTTAAAGGCAGAGACCTTGAAGGTATTCCTGATCTTGAGTTATTTGAATCAAAATATCATTTGGGTCGCGTTATAAAAAGCGCTGTTTCTCATCAAAGGTAGATTGTTGGTGCCATAAAGTTGAGTTTGAGGCAGGCCGATGCTTTGCATGTCCTGATCGAGACACGGTAATTCCGTCGTCTCGGTTTCCAATTGAGTTTGAGCTTTAATTTAAGCTTCGACTTCAGTTTCAACTTCAGCTTCAACTTCGTATTATCCCCTGACCTTACTTTGGAACTCTATTCTTCCAAATTAGTTAACCAATAGCCTTTTATATATGCGATTGGACTCGGTCTTAATATCAATGACATAGATTCCCTTTGGTATATGCCTTAGGTCTAACCATTTGGGTTCGATGGAAAGGTTGTACCTATCAAGAACTTCACCATTAAGTGTTGTTAGCTTAACTTCAGCATCTGCAAAGGATTCATCGAAGTTTAATTTAACATAATTCTCTGCAGGGTTCGGTGCAAGTGTAATTCCCTCATGGGGTAATTCAAGCTTAATTGAGTTGACGAAATCATAGGATTTACCATCGTAATCAAATTGTTGCAACCGGTAATAGACGACCCCACTTGCCAGGTTCTGATCATCAAAGACGTAGGTGCTGACTTCAACGGTTGTACCGTTACCTGTAACGAGTCCCAAATCTTCATAGGAAATACCATCCATGCTTCGGGAAATTTCAAAATAATCACAATTCAGTTCTGATGCGGTTGCCCAGGTTAACACCCTCGACTTCGCATCGCCCTTAATTTCGAAATACAGAAGCTCAACGGGTAAAGCACCACAACCTACACAACTCTGGGATTCATCTCCACCACCAATGTTACCACCTATCATAACTTCAGTTGTGGTTTCATCCAGTGAAGTATTTGATGATGGAGCTGTAGCTGAATATACGAGGGTTATGGTATCTGAAGGTTCAATGGTATAACTTTCATAAGGGTATGTAGCTTCTTCAACACCGCCTACAAATGAAATTTCCTCAATCGAACTGGTAGTAGGTTCAGCGGTTAGTAGTGCCGATGTTACATCACTTTCCGGCTCAATGCCTACAAATGTGTAACCCGTATCTAATGTTTCAACGATCTCGTCGAACATGACCGTCTCGGTGCTGGTATTGACAATCTCGATACTGAATACTACAGTGTCGTTTGCACTCAGAATTGAATTATCAAGACTTCGAGTAACTTCAAATGGACTGGTATTGGTCGCTGCGGTAATGGTTTTATATGCAATTCCACTTCCAAAGTTTCCTGAGTATTTTAGATTGTTCCCACTCGTTAACGCTGCAAAGGGAGTAAGTGTTGCGTTACCACTAGTCATCTTATTGATAAAGAAGAATACCACCTTCACTTTTTTATTTGTACCTGTGTATTTCTTCGTCGCTACGAAATACATTTGGTCTGTAGTACCTACCGGAACATTAATTGGTATGTCTGAGCTTATGATCTTACAGTTCAATAGTACTAGTTGATTTGGATCGAATAGAGAATCACCTGAGGGTTGAAATTCAATCTCATCACCAACCTGGATATTACCGAACGAATAGGTAATGGTATCTGAAATCAAGCCTCCGAGAATTACTGATGTATCTGTCGTACGACTGTCAACTTGTCCTCCGGCACTTGCGCTAATTGCGTTTTCCGAGGTAACCGTAGTGCTAAAATTAACAGTGCCACTTTGGTCGTCTGTGATATCAAATGTGAAGTCGATATCTACACCATCCGAACATGGAAACTTAATATAGAAATATGCCGTTTTAGACGCGTTGTCATCAATAGAACCAATGAACAGAACAGAATCAGAACGTGTAGAAGCACGCGCTGCTGTACTTGTAAGGGTTTTTAAAGTAACGGTAACACCATGGAGTGTTCCTCCTGACGTGTTCTCAACCTTAATGCCTACGTAAGAAGCACTTGGACCTTCTTCACAGGGCTTATTATGGTCTAATATGAAATGTGGTGAAGTTGCTAAGGAGACATCGACATCTGAATTGTTTAATGCCCATCCCAAATCGTTGATAGCACATAGCAAAACGCTAAAAGCCAATAGTCTTATTTTCATCATAATGTATAGTAGTGCCTCAGAGCTTTTGATCTGAGAAGTACGAAGATAGCCGAACTTTGAATAAATACCAAACCTATGATCTTAATTAACAATGAGTTAGTATATAAACCGTTCGTTTTTTAATGCTTTATAACTACACAAACATGCTTTTGTACCAAACCTGTGTAATTGGAATTGAGTTTGAACTTGAGACAGACCGATACTTTGCATGTCCTGATCGAGAAACGGTAATTCCGTCGTCTCGGTTGCTTGAGTTTGAATTTGAGTTTGAATTTCAACCTAGTCTTCAATTCCAACCTAGAGGTACTGATCCTTCGTCGTTCCGAATTCCGAAAGCAGGCACTCCTGCTACGCAGGTGTTTTTTTACCTCCTCATTTCTCGTTCAAACGAAGTTTGACTCAAAACTCGGACATAAAAAAACCCACACCGAAGTGTGGGCTTGCTTTCTTAGTGACCTCGCCAGGATTCAAACCTGGAACCTTTTGATCCGTAGTCAAATGCTCTATTCAGTTGAGCTACGAGGCCGTCTAATAGGGGTGCAAATCTACAATTCATTTTTTAATTAAATCCAATAAATATTAATCTTTTTTTGACCTGTGATTGTAACAAATTCCCGTCAAATTCGATCAATAGATAAAATACCTTTACCACATATTACGGGTAGTCGGTTAAATTTGTCTGTTCCTATACACAATGAGAAAAATACAATTATTAATTGTGCTCACCTTGTTGGCGCAATTGAGCTTTTCGCAAAACAGTAAGTTCGCCTCGGGTTACTTGCGGTCGGATTACTCCGGGATACCGATTAAGAACGCGCATATCTTTATTGAGGCCGATACAACCTCGGCGTTCACCGATGAAAATGGGTACTTCAATATTGCGCTTAAAGATACATCGGCAGAGGCTACCATTCATG
Source organism: Bacteroidetes bacterium UBA6063 (assembly GCA_002428905.1). Classification (GTDB taxonomy): domain Bacteria; phylum Bacteroidota; class Bacteroidia; order NS11-12g; family UBA9320; genus UBA987. The sequence continues at coordinate 12,111 of DIYD01000031.1, forward strand.
CTTCTGGCTATCTGTTGGGCACTTTTACCTTAAGTACACGCAACGATATATATCATTTGGGTTTAGAGCCGATACCAAACTATACCTATAACTCGTACAAACCCGTGACCATCACAAATGGGTTTATCTACGATGTCACCCCAAGTAAAATCAACGCAGATCCAGGTGTGTCCGAATCACTACCGTATATTTTCGGTGAACCGGATGCCATAAAAGCACTGCAGATTCACCCAGGTGTAGAATTTGCATCGGATGGTCTAAGTGATCTGGTAGTGCGTGGCGGCGGTCTCGGACAAAACCAGATCTTACTCGACGGGGCTCCCGTATACGGACTCGGTCACTTATTGGGATTTACTTCCAATTTCAGCACAAACATGGTGAAAGACATCACCATTTACAAAGGTGCCTTTCCGGCACGATACGGTGGTCAACTTTCCAGTGTCATTGAAGTAAATTCTGACGCTGGTAATACCGATGGAACAACGGTTCGATTGGCAGCTACGCCTATGCTGGCGAACCTTAATATTGGTTTGCCCTTAGGAAAAAATGGGTCTTCAATTGGTGTTAGTTTACGACGATCGTATATCGACCTATTACTTAATTTACCTGATTTCAACCTGGTTGCACGAGACTTCAATACGCACATGAAACTTGTCTTAAACGACAGAACCAATCTCGACATATCTTATTTCAGTTTGAGAGACCGCAGCGGAGCAAGTTTTGTAGATTCAGATTCGAATGGGAATGCGTTAATAAGCACGACATTTGGACTAAACCTGATTAACCGAACGTCTTCTGCACGTTTACAACGAATTCATAGTAAACAACTTACAGGAAAGTATTCCCTGCAATATTCTCAATTGGTGAATTCGGCGAATATCGAAGAACAAGATTTTCAGGCAGGCCCTGGTGGTGCTGCATTTACCGAGATTGATGCGCGTTTTTCTACTGGGGTGATTGGCCTTAATGCCGATTATACCTACCTGCGCAACGAAAAAAGCATCATTCGATTTGGCCTGCAGAATAAAATAAGAGGATACAACTCCGGTTCATTGGTGATCGACCAGTTTGACTCTATTCGTCAACCCATGTCAACACAGAAATTTGGAGATACGATGCTAAGGAACGCGTTGGAAATGGCATTGTATGCAGAGAATGAGTTGGAGCTTTCAGGCAAGCTGAAAGTGAACCTTGGTTTTAGAGGTGTTCTTTACTCGTATGATGGGTTTACGAATTTCTATTTCGAACCTAGAGCGATGGGCCGTTACCTATTGAACAAGAAGTCATCGTTAAAACTATCGTATACCCGAGTAAATCAATTTGCCCATCTCTACAATACCGATGGGAGTGCTACAGATTTTTATGTGATTTGGTTACCGGCTGGTGAACAGCTTAAACCGCAGAGCAGCAACATGTTAACATTTGGATACGTTTCACAATTGAGTAAAGACGTTCAATTTGAATCGGAGATCTATGCAAAAACATTGGCCAATCAACCGATTTTTTATGCGGCAGATTTGTTTAGTCGCAGAGATATGGTAAGCAATGCACTTGTAGGTGATGGTCGTGCTTTTGGATGGGAGAACAGCATCAAGTATACCAAAGATCGTTTTATGCTATACTATAGTCTTACTTCAGCAATATCTTCCAGAAGATATGAAAATCTGAATAGAGGCGAGTGGTTCTCTTTTGATTATGATCGAAGAATAGTTGCCAAGGCCGGATTGGTGTTTGCCGAAGATGATTTTATTATTTCACTGGCTGGCGTATATGCAACAGGTAATCCTTATACACTACCAACGGCAAAATACCGCGATATTGAGGGCAATATCATTCTGGCGTACGATGAAATCAACAATTACCGATCTACACCGCATTCAAGAGTGGATGTAAAAGGGGAGTGGTATTTCAGCGATGGTGTTCAAAGTATTGAATTATCGATCTACAATGTGCTGGGTGCTCGAAATGTTAGCTCCATCTACAGTCAGCTCGATAGTAATTCAACCAACCAGAAGTATATCGCATATACCA
>DIYD01000171.1:0-662 GCA_002428905.1 Bacteroidetes bacterium UBA6063
CTCTAGGCTGTTCCAAACAAAGAACGGAGGGATTGCCAATCTGAGTGAACGCAACACGTGAGCGCAAGCCTCTCCTTATTGATTCTCATCACTCGCACTAAACTCAAATCGCTTTTACTCCTTAACGATTGTATTATGCAATCCGAAACGTAGTTGCCCTGAGTGCTCTGTTACTGACACCGTACTTTTGCGCTTAATACAAAGAAGTACTTCAACATGAAGGAGGCCGAAAAAATATGGTTAGAAACAGGCTATAAGTGTTTTGCTTACAATGGACCCAATGGTCTTCGGATAGAGAAACTGGCGAAGGAGGTAGGGAAGAATAAGTCTTCCTTCTATCATTTCTTTGCAGATTTGGAGGTTTTTACAGAACGACTTCTAACATTTCACCTGAGTCAGGCAAAAGCCATTTCTAAGATGGAGTCAATCGCAAAGAGCGAGGAGGAGTTGATATCGATTATTCTTGAGCACAAAGTCGATTTATTGTTTAATCGACAACTTCGAATTTATAGAAACCGCCCTGAGTTTAAAGAATACCTCGATCACATTATTCAATTTTCCGTTCATGGGTTACTACCCGTTTGGAAAAACATTATATCCTTATCAGAGAATGGTGCTTTAGCACAAATGGTGCTGCACCTTAGTTTGGAGAATTTTTATCT
>DIYD01000171.1:733-2686 GCA_002428905.1 Bacteroidetes bacterium UBA6063
CTTAGTTTGGAGAATTTTTATCTTCAAATTACAGACGAGACCCTGAATGAATCGTGGCTGAAGGCATACTTTGCGAATATCAGGCAAATGGTATTCCTCTTTAAGCAATCCAATTAGACGGTAGCGTCTAACATTTGAATTTCAGCGGCTCTAGATTTGTCTAAAAGCTAGACGAACAATGGAATTTAGCAGTTTACGCGTTTTGATGCTTTTTATAGCGATAATGGTTCATCAAGGTTGCACAATGGTCAAAATAACAATAAGCGAAAAGCGAAATCCAATTCCGCAACACGTAACAATTGGAGAAAAAACGACACTTACAACATGGGGCCCAATTAAAGTAAACAAGGTGCACTTTTTCCCGTCAAGTTTCCGGTTAAAAGCTGATGATACGGTTATTTATATCGACCCTGTAGAGGTGGATAGTGCAGAACCGGCAGATTATATTCTAATCACTCACGCGCATCCCGACCACTTTTCTTTAAAGGATATTCAAAACCTTTTAAAGGAAAAAACAACAATTATTTGTTCAAGGGGAGCTTCAAAAAAAATGAAAGATGTAAATAATGAAATTCATATAGTTAAACCGAATCAACAATTAGAATTTGAAGGTTTACATATTGAAACGACTTTTGCGTACAATAGAAAATCCGTTTTTTTATGGATTAAGGCCCATCCAAAATCGAAGGAAAATGTCGGCTATGTGATTACGTTAAAAAATGGTTTAAAAATTTACCATGCAGGTGATACGGACTATATTCCCGAAATGAAGAATCTAAGTAACATAGATGCTGCTTTGGTTCCAATTGGAGGAGACAACTTAACGATGAATGCAGAAGAGGCCGCCAGGATTGTAAATGAAATAAGACCAACTATTGTTATCCCAATGCACTATGAAATTAAAAATCTCGATGAATTGAATCAATTTGACGTGCTCGTTAACGCACAAACCAGCGTAATAAAATTAAACCACGAATATTAAAAATATGACCAACCAGGATTTAGGATATAACGACTACTTTGAAAAGCTAAGAATAGAGAGTGGCCTTGGCGACTTTGAAATTGGACGTGTAATTGTTGAACACAAGGGGAGATATATTGTAAAGAACGAAAAAGGTGAATTTGAAGCGGAGATTACAGGAAATCTAAGATATTCTGCGAAAAGCCGTGCAGACTTCCCGGCTGTTGGTGATTGGGTTACGTTAATTAATTACGAACCAGATTTTGTTATTATTCATAGCATTTTACCAAGATTTTCAACGCTTTCCAGACAAGCGGTAAACAAATTTGGCGAGTTACAAATAATTGCCAGCAATATAGATTACGGTTTAGTAGTGCAATCGGTAAATAGAGATTTCAACATTAATCGGTTGGAACGCTATTTAACCATTTGCCACACTTCGGGGATTGAGCCAATAATCGTAGTAACTAAAACAGACTTAATAAACGAACAAAACTTAAATGAGTTACTAACTAAAATTAAAGCTCGGATCAATAACGTTCCCATTGTCCATTTAAGTAATGAAACAAAGGCAGGAATCAATACATTGGAAAAACTTCTCTATTCAGGCAAGACATATTGTCTTCTCGGTTCATCAGGTGTTGGCAAATCTTCCCTAATTAACAGCCTAACCGGAGCAAGCAGAATGAAAACAGATCATATTAGTAAAGCTATTGATAGAGGTAAACACGTTACAACCCATCGCGAATTAATTCCAATGACAAATGGAGCTATTCTTATTGACAATCCTGGTATGCGCGAAGTCGGAATAGCGGATAGTACCCTTGGCATAGAGAGCACCTTTGAAAAAATACATGAATTGGCTCTACGTTGTAAGTTCTCGGATTGTACGCATACCTCAGAAGTTGGTTGTGCGGTTCAATTAGCGATAAATAATGGACAAATAGAGAACTCCCACTTCGAAAACTATTTGAAAATGGAACGAGAGAAAG
>DIYD01000172.1:0-25427 GCA_002428905.1 Bacteroidetes bacterium UBA6063
CACGTCGTATGCGGTAAAGAATTGATCGTTATGGCGTGTCCAATACACTGTTATGCTTTTATCCGCTGCTTCAAGAAAAGCGTGATCTACTTCCCGAATTTTATCTAAACGAGTCATATCGGCATATGTCCATACCGTATCTTGTTCAAACCCTTCCGGGAGATTGCTTAGCATTACGCGATATTCATAGAAGTATCCTGGCTTTACATCCTTGTCTTCGTAACGCAGACCCAAGCCCAATGCCGCAGTAGTGGACAAATCTGCAGCGATCAGTGCAAAGGCAAATTTGCGCTGCTGATCTTCATAGTAGGAGTTGATCTCATTCATATCTCCACCCCCCTTGGGTTTGATTTCACCACCCAATAGTATCTGCATACCTACACCCGCATAGATATCGGCAGTGTCCGTAGCATTTGTTCTCCATTCCTCTTCTTTCCAGGGGAAAACCGTTACCAAATCTTTAAATTCTTTATCGATATCGGTTTCTGCACTCAGTGTAATCTCCGGATTAGCACTGTATGCTCGTCGTTGAATCTTATAACCTACTTCAGCACCATGCCGAAACAAGCTGTAATTGGTCGGTGCCCATCTCAACAAAACGGCATCACTCTGTGTACGGCGCTGTAACGCAATCGTGTTCTGCTCGATCAACGTATCTTCCGTTACTTCATCTTGTGCAAAAGCCGCAGTGTTTAACGCGATGAATACTCCTAAAATGAATTTATACGATAGTTTCATGATGCTACTTTTTATATGTGAAGTTAAGTGTTCTGTTGTATGGTGTGTACTTGTAGTAACTGTAGGTCAATATGTATTTCATGGACTGATTATTTGGAATCTTGCTGAACGGATTCACATAGGTGTGCGACAGTGGTATATTGCTTAACAATGGGAATGCCTGATCTGCATAACAATCTTTCTTTTTGTATTTAGCCCAGTGATCGCTGTTACACCACGATTTGTGTTTGAGGTAAATTCCAATGGCGTCTAACATAACTACACCAGCCGAGTAATCGGTTAATGGAATTACATACTTGATACCAACGGTCTCATTAAGTTTGATACCGTTCTTCGCCTTTGCTATTTCGGCATTCGTTAATTTGCCTTTAGGTTTCAGCATTTTTTGGTTGGATTTAAGGTTAATTGGCCCTTCCGTGTACGGGCTCCATACTTTAACGGCCTCCACAGGTCTCGAGCTGAACGTTAGATCCGTACGTCCAAAGAATATACGATCGGCATAACGGTTCTTCTTTAACATGTGCGTTATGTTCACTGTATTCTGTACATAGCCTTTGTATCGTGCACCATAAATCTTGGTATTGATGTTCTTGTAATACCCATTATTCGACCAATCGATTTTGAGTTTTACCAATGGCTCAACGTAAATATTAAAGTTCTTTTTATCGTAGCCATAGGCGTCATAAACATCCATATTCTCATCACCGTGTACAAGTGGGAAAGGTACAGTTGTTAACCAATCATAACCGTAATCGATCTGATTGTAATGCATGCTGCCAAATCCAGCCGGTTTGTATTTTCCATATTTCTGAGCAGCGGTGTTGTATCTACTGGTTCGGAAGTAATACGAGAATAATTCATCTACTTTTTGACCTTTCTTTTGTTGATCAAAAGCAACCTTATTCTTCTTCACCAGAATACTATTACTGTTCGACATTCCAGACTGGAAACCGTTGCCTTTCAGTTTCAAACCACCATTGCTGTGTTTAATCGGTTGTTTGTTCACGCCCTTCAGTTTTAACCCGTTGACTTGCTTATTGTTACTGTTCCCGTTCAATTTGAGATTACCGATGTTAACTGGTTTGTACGCTACAGGAACGCCTTTTAAATTGGTATAGACCGATTTCGTATTGTACTTTGTGTTGATCTTGGAGTTCTTCGGCTTTGCGATGCGCAAGAACCGCATCTCGTATACCGTTTCATTCGCCATTTTAGGAATACTATATCGGAAATCCTTTCCAATACACGTAAACGGTATAAGTTGTTTTTGCCCGGTTTCCACGTTATGTAATTCGAGTTTGTATGAATAGGTAAACTTGGCATCTTCCTTCTTCTGTAGCAGGTAACACTGGGATAATCCTACGTGTATGTTTCCTTCGTCTTCATCATCTTGTAAGAAGTAACGCTGGCTTATCTGAGGATAGGCCTTGATCACATTCTGCGGGTCGATATAATCCGGCAATACGTCTGTTCTAAAACTCACTGTTTTGGTTTCTACGCGTAGTATTACCCACTTGCCCTTGACATTTTGTTTGCACTGTGCTTTAACCGTAAAGGTAAGTTTCGACTTCTCTGGCAACGTCTTATTCGCCAGGAAGGTTAAACCTGTACGCGCATTGTTCAAGTGGTACTTACCTGGAATTACCGTATTCCCTTTTTTCAGTTTTACCGAGATGATGGAGAATTTAACCGTCTTACTCTTACCCTTATGGTCCTTGAGTAAGATGACTTGATTTAACGGGAAGTTTAACGAAGCCTGAGGCGCGGCAAATACGGTTTCCTTTTCACCGTCACCAGGTCGTAGCTCTTCAATAATCGGAATTTCTTTGATTTCTGAACCATCACCCCACTGGCACTTCTCTCCCACTTCCATCTTATACTTCGTATCGATCTTAATGAGTCCGTTAAACAGTGACCCCTTCAATGCAAACTTGCCACTTAACCAGTATGGATTCGGAAGTTCCGCACGTATTTCTGCTGCGGTTTGGAAGGCGATTAAGCTAAACTCTCCCTTCCAGAGCCACATGTTTAATCGAATACCCGCATCCACATCTAAATACGCAAAGGCGTTTCCTTTCGCATACCACTGATTGATACCGTAGTCGTAGCTTCCGTTACACGTTACGTTCTTTTTAGACAAGAGCACATCTGCTCCCAGTATAAATTCGATGTCGGTATAGAATATCGCGAAGTCTAACTCCGCAAAGAATCGGATTCCTGCTCCAAACGCAAAGCCTTTACCAAGTGCCACATCTGCCGGTGTTGTTTTATTAATATCCGATTTGCCTTTCTCGGCAAGCATATTCCGGACTTTCAATGGAGATCTTGGCAGGTCTCCAATGTCGTTACCAATCATAAAGTACGCATTGAAGTTAAGCGCTGCTTTTACTACCTTGGCATCCAAACCGATATCTACTTGAATACGCTTAGGATCTTTCCACGGCTCATCATCATTTGTCCAGTACCCTATCTTCACAAACCATAAATCGGGTGAAGCGTGGATATTCAATGATGCCGAAACAGATACCTGTAGTTTCGATTGATCGAAACCACCGTTGATCGTCATATTTGCATCGAATGATGGGTGCTCAAAATCGGCTTCAATGGTAATTGAAACCTCCAATAAGTTCTTGCTACGGTCTAGAATTGGCCCCATAATATAACCGTTGCCTTCCAGCACGATTTTGGTTATACCGAAATTGTCGGTGTTGAATTGCACCAGAAGTTTCAGATCGGCATTAAACGCGGTTGGCTCACCTGCGGTACCGAGGGTAACACCTGCCATGAAACCGGCACTGCCCTTCTTCGGTGTATAGGTAACACCAGACCGGGTCTTCCCTGCAGTCATGTCGTTGGTCTTGCCTTTTATGTCAGGCATTGATGCGTTCGACACCACCTGTGGAGACTGCCTTTCCATATTTTTGTAGGCCCCGCCACTAAAACCATAGAATGCAATTGCCGGAGCACCAGGCACAACCAGGCCTACCGACCAGCGCGCGGAGATATCGGCATACCAGTATCGATAGTTATTTGCATTTTCCTGATTACCGTTGCCAATCTTACCGACTTGAAGCGTGGCATCTATGGCTACTCCAATTACCTTAACGGTTGCTGAAATATCGCCCCTAAAGCCTGTTCCAAAGGTTGGATCCTCTTTATACAGATCGATTTTTCCTTCCAGATCAATAACGCCCATTTGAGCTCCAATGGTCACCGACTGTAAATCAATTCCATTGTATTTGAAACGCTTGTCCTGCGCATTGTATTTGCCCTTGATTTTTAGTGTGGTCTCTGCGTTAAATCCATTGCTGCCCTTCACCAGATTTATACCCAGCCCAAATACAATACCGGGGTTACCCATATTCTCATACGTGAGTTGAGTTAGATTCAGCGGGAATTTGTTCATGCTATGTTGTTCGCCGCCTTGCTGGGCATTAAGCGAGACAAATGCAAAATCGATTTCAGGTGTATTTCCACCGGAGATGGTTAACTCCTGAAAATCAATGTTGTTCAGGCTTAGTTTAGACAATGGGGTGTTGTTATCTGGTGCCTGATTAAATGCGATGCTTATCGACCCGTTTAAGACAGCACCCGGAGTAACCTTGTTGTTCTGCTTGGTTATGGTAACCTTAGAACCGGGTTTTAGACTTAATGTGGCTAACCACAGATCAGCATCGATTTCATCGAGGTTTCCGATGCCAAAGGAGTAGTCCAATCCGTTGTTCCCTTTTGAGAGCATTGCAGAATAGGCAATGCCTGATTTTGCGATAGGCAACTGAAGACCGCCTTCCATAGATCCACCTTCAACGGCAGAACCTCGCACATCTAACCCGAATTCTTCAACAGAGAATTTCCATCCGCCTAGTGAACCATCGTTCATAGCCACCAGATTTTGAACACTGGCCTTAAACCAAACCCCGGTTTTATCAATGATCAGATCCTTAACACCAAAACCAATAGGTTGATTGTTTTTCTTGAATTCTTTGGGTAGAAGCGCTGAAATATTCTTGATGTAAATCCCCTTCCAGTCCTTGTCGGATTTCTTCTTTGGGTGATTTGGATGCAGGGCGAAATTGGGTGCATTCTGACCGTCTGACTGGTCTAACACCGCACTTTGAGCGGTAAGTATCACGTCTTTGGCCTCAGGTAAAACAAAGGTTGAAGGTGTCATTGTGGCGTCTACTACCCAATCGCTGTTGGCCGTCACATCCACACTGAAAACTGCTTTCACTTTGTTTTGTGCTCCTTCTATAACCTTATTGCCATTATGCGGCAACAACTTGTTCCGACTAATGACAAATTCACCATCGATGTGAACTTTTTCAACTCCATTACAGCTTAGTTCAACATAACTCGCATTATTTCCTTTAACCACCAGGCTAACATCATTACTCAGGTCGGCTGTTTCATCATTCTTCAGTTGAATTTTAGGTAGCGAACCATAGCCATTTGGTCGGATACAAATACCCTTCATACCCATGTCAATCCAGTTATTGTCGAACGCATCGGTCAACTCCAGTCCTAAAGCACCATTCATATATGCCTTTGTAGGTGTAAAAATGAGTCCAAGAATTTGCCAGTTGAATCCATTGTGGTCCTGCGCAAAAGGAACGGGTATTGGCTCCATGTTGGGGCTAAACTGAGAAACCAGCCGTTGTCCCTGATTGATATAATTCTGAATCTGATTCATTTTGTCAGATGTCAGTTGCACATTGCCGTTAGGGTCATTCGCCAGTGCCTGATCGATTAACGAGTTGTTTCCAATCTTGGCCGTGGCCTTTGAATTACCAAAAGCCTGCATATCTGTATTTACGCTGAGGTTCTTAAAGTCCACAGCTACATTTGCGTTGAGGAAAGGAATGCGTATTTCACCTGTTCCGTTCGAACCATTCATGGTTTTCACAATCATGGAAAACTTGCCAATAAAAACCGTATCGCCAATCTTTGGGTTGTACGGCGTATTGTTTTGAGGGGCTTCCACGTCGCACACACCTGTACAGTCGTTCTCATCTTCAGGCGGATCGTTATTCTGGTTGTTTTGATCGGGTATTCCTTTTACATATTTGAATTTGCATGCTGCACTGTATCCATTGTTCTTGAAGTTCAATTTTTTACCCGGTTTAGCCATTGCTCTTACCCTCCAGGCATAGAATTTTCCTTCTTCCAGCTTAGGATCAGAGAGTTTATAGATGTAGGTATTTATGTTGACTTTTTTCCGAAAGAACACAGGATCGGTCGCCGACTCCAATGCTTGATTGGCGTTCAGATTTGGCGGATTTACTTCAACTACCGTCAACTCATATTCAACATCTGACGGAAGCGCACCTGCAGGTATAGTCCAGTTGAATATCTGGTTTTGAGGGTTCTTCGATTTGACCTCTGCGTTACAGGATGGCGTTGTCAGCATTGGCGCTTCGTAATGCGTTATGTTGAAGTTGGCACAACCCTGATTTGGTGTAGATAGAGTTTGATTGCTGTTGTAGTTTACCGCCCAAAAACACATTTGATAATTTCCTTCTGGGAGACCATTTCCAATAAGAACTTCCTGCTTTGTGATCCCTTGAAAATTCAGCGCACTTTCCGAAAAATAAGGTGATAGTTGTCCGCCTTTTAATAGCGTGATGCCCGGACCAACATTTATGGCGCTGTTCGGTTTGTAATTCTGCTTTACCGAAATATTAATATTCCCCCCTTTCACATGGCCCAACAACCTCACCTGGTAGGTGTTATTGGTAGGGTTGATAATGCGTACTGTAACCTTTTGCTGGTAACCATAGTAATCCGATATATATGGAGAATAAGGTGGCAAAACAGTCGTCTGTACCGTCAACTGAGCTTTAGCGGCAATGCTCAAACTCAACAGAAGTAATACACCAAGGATTCTACTTTTTCTTCTTGTGAACATAGTTGAAATTTTTGCGGTAAGTGATCATAAAAGTTAGCTCGTTAAAGTTGGCTGAACTTGTACTTTTAGCCTGGTTATTCAGGAAGGTTAGACCGAAGTCTAGCATTTGCTGACTCTTGAGCAGGTAATTCCCATTCAGGTTTAGCGACAGCGTTCTGGAAATATTCGATAGTTGAAGCGACAGGTTAGCACCTGCCGTCCATTTTGTTTCTGCACTTGATTTGCTACCTCCAACGTTGAAGCCATAGGATCTCTCGTCGAGGTCATTATTTTGGTTTCGGGTGTAGTTAAAGCCCCCTGAAACAGACATGTTCGTTGGCATAAGATTCCGAACATAGTTCAATCCATATACGGTAGCCGTATACTGTGAGAAAACGGCTGTGTACGGATTATTATCTACCAGTTGTACGTCTGCGTACGTGGCAAATACGGAATGGTAGACGATGGTATCCCCCCATTGTGCATAGGGCGTAATGGTTAAACCCGGATTCGATTGGTTCATTCGAAAACTGTCTGAAAGTTGAATCGTCCCATCTTCCTGGCGGGTATAGAAATTATTCCAATTCACACTCATACCCCAATGATTTGATGGGTTTAGTGTAAGGTTAACAATCGGTTGCACCCGTATTGTGGTCACCATCTTTTTGTTCGATAGATTGTCGGTTAATCGATTTAAACCGTAATTGAGGTTTGCCTTTGATTTCCAAAAACTAAAGGTGTGATTAATACCATACAGGAAGACATCGTTATCCATGAAATAAATACCCATAGCCTGGTAATCTGGCAGAACATATTTCGATCTTAATCCGATGGAGTGCCCTTTTAGTTGCATCTGCAAACCGGCCTCAGCACCATAGTACACAGAGGTTGAAAGTCGGGCCTGATGTAACTGATTAAATGAGGCTAAACCACTGATTTCTTCGGATGAATCTAAACGCTGGGCGTTTAAATCCCGATTAAACAAACTTAAACCACCATCAAGATTAAACGTCATCCACTTGGTCAATGGCAATACAGCCTTTAATCCAATGGCCGTATTCTCGGCTGGAAAAACAAATGTGGTGGAATCTTTATATAAAGGAGAAACACCGTTGTCCTGATCCTTGCCTTTAAAAACGATGAGATCAACGAATTTGGATTCGCTGCCGACACCTATTCTTGATGCCCAACCGTTTCTCCTGTAAGAAGGTTGCTCGTTGGGGTTCTGTATAAAGCCGATGCTGTCAATTGGTGTACTGCGTCTAAATCGCCCATACATGAAACCAAAACGAAGTTTTTTCGGACTTAACTCTACCCCCGCCCCAAGAAACTGTGCACCACCCATGGTAAAGGTATTCCAGTTTAGACTGTTATAACCTAAATGAAACTTTGCCCACTTATAGGTTGGAGAAATCCCAAACTGGTTAAACGGTTGACTTATGCTTCTTTCCTGCTCCGAAAATGTTGCGCTAAACGGGAGGCTAAACTCACCCTTGCTAATGGTGATATTCGCACCCAGAACGAAACTGTACGGCACCCTTCGATCCTGGATTCCGCCCATAGCGTATAATACGTTACGCATACTAACGTCTCCATCAATCTTCAAGGTGTCTTTCAGACTCGTAACCTCCTGTGCCATAGTTATCATGGCCTGAATTATCAGGAGAAATGCAAGAACAACTTTTCGTAAGCTAATCACAATTCAAATGTACGAGCGCGCAGTGTGCAGTTAATTTTAAAAGAAATTAAAAAGTATTAATAAATATTAATGCGACTGCGGTTGTGCGTGAAGTTACACATTTGTATGGGATCAAACCCTATATCTGCTTATGTTCTGATGCAAGAGACAAAGTAGCTCGTAATCGCTTTGAATGCCGGAACAAAGACGGTTTCTGCGGCATGGATATTAAGACTTCTCGCATAAATTCCCTAAATTTCTGACCCAATAAGCGATATTATGAAATTCCGATACCACTACCTGGTGTTATACTTGCCCTTGCTCATTTTCTTTCCATTACTGACTTCCTGCAATGCCGAAAATGGAGCAGAGATAACCGAAGATGGGCAAAAACGATCTGCCAGAATAACGATACGTGACAGTAAATGCACAAAACTGGAAAACCCAGATTATTTTACTGGAGGTGGGGAAGACGTCTACGACCGACGAATCGTTGGTGTAGGCAATACACCTACCATACAAATTGGGGCTTTGGATCCAGGTCATAACCAGGAGTTCATTGTCAACTTATCCAATATTGAAGACAACTTTGAGACAGGCGACTATCCAATTAGTCCTGGTGGCTCCAATCAGGCATGGATTATCTATCAACCCACAAACAGCAGTGATAAGCAGTACAGTCCCTTAGACAACAGTACAGGAGTGATCAAGGTAAACAGGATTCAAACCAATGCAGCCGGTGGTATATTTGAGATTGAATTCAGGTTTGACGACATCAAGGTCTTTCTGGATGACGACACCTTGTGTTTAAGTGGGAACTTTGATATTGATATTAAAACACAGTAGTTCTTAACGCTCAAGTCTTTTGTCATGCTCACGTTAAACGTGCAATTCGTTTAACAAAAAATAACTCGCAATGGGAATGAAAACGGTTTTGCGTTTGCCTAATTCTTAATGACGTTTTTTTAACATGTCACCAATGCAACCTGAACAGGGGATTGCAGACCAATAGAAAGAACGCTCTAGAAAACGAATACGAATTAAAATCACGATGAAGCCTACATCCTTATTACTCGCGTGCCTGCTCATTCCATGTACAATTATTGGTCAGAACTTACCTCTGGAAGTCCGTATAACAGAGGATAACAGACTGGTCTCAGGCGGTAATCCAACCACTGGTTTTTATAACCCGGAAGTGGTTCACAAATTAGAAATTACACTTACCCAATCGAACTGGTTTCAGTTGATGGATGGCGAACGCGGACCAGGTGGCGGCGAAGGTGAGTTGCTCATAGGCACGTTAACCTATAATGATACGTTGGTTCTAGACAGTGTCTTGGTAGGCATTAAAGGACAAACTTCCGATAGCAGGAACAACTCCGAAAAAAAATCGTTCAAGATTGAAATTGATGAACTGGTTGACCAGGACTTACTGGGCTACGACAACCTGAACCTCAACTGTGCTTTTCAGGACCATTCCGGCATGCGGGAAGTCTTGTACTACGACATATCCAGAGCATTTTCCCCGGCATTAAAAGGCTCATTCATCGATCTTTATATCAACGGTCAGTACTGGGGGCCATACAATAACATTCAACAGGTTGAAGGACGCTACATCAAAGAATGGTTTCTCGATAATGATGGTACTCGATGGAGAGCAGTTGCTCCGGATGGTGTTGGAGGAGGTATGGGTGGTCCTGGTGGGGGCAACCGCTTTGGTCAGGGCGTATCCACCTTAAACTACAATGGCCTGGATTCCTCTGATTACAATGAAAACTACACGTTAAAAAGCACGTCGAAAGAGAATCCGTGGGAAGATCTGATCGAAACCTGCGACCTGTTAAACAGCCTTCCGATAGCACACTTATACGACTCGTTAAAGCATAAACTAGACATAGACCGGGCACTTTGGGTGCTGGCTCAAGAAATGGTGTTTGTAGATGATGACAGCTATATACACAAAGGTGGTATGGACTACTATGTTTACTGGGACATAACCACGGACCGAATCATGCCAATGGAAGTGGATGGTAATTCTGTGCTCGCCAGTAATCACATCGACTGGAGTCCGTTTTACAACGCCGACAATACCGACTTCCCATTGCTAAATCGATTGATGCAGAACACGGAAATACGGCAACGGTATTTGGCCCATGTGCGCACCATTCTTAAGCAGCATTTTACAGAAAACGAGGTACATGATCGAATAGATGCATTTGCTGCGTTGCTGGATCAGCGGGTACAGGACGACCCAAAGAAATTATACTCATACACCCAATTCACAACAGGTGTTCAATCGCTTAAAGATTTGATTACCAGTAGAATAACCTACTTACAAAGTAACAATGAGATCAACCGGGAAGGCGTTGAAATATCTGATCTACTGATGGAAACAACTGCCGGTCCTGGTATGGCACCAAAGTCAGGAGAAGCGGTTCAGGTGCGTGTAAACATTGGGGACGATGCACAGAAAGTACTGCTCTATTATGGTCTTGGTTTAGATGGGGTATTTGATCGAATTGAGATGTTCGACGACGGTATGCATAACGATGGCCAGGCAGACGACAACATATATGGTGCTGAGATTCCAGCTCAATCGTCTGGAAACTATGTGCGGTATTATGTCGAAGCCATTCAAAACGACAATTATTCAACTTCAAGTTATTTCCCTGAAGGTGCAGAGCACGACGTATACATTTATCAGGTAGAACCAGGAGGGGTTTCCACAGACCACGTCGTTATTAATGAGATAATGGCCGATAACGGCTCTACAGAAGCGGATAATGCCGGCGAATACGATGACTGGATTGAGTTGTACAATAACAGTGATGTTCCAATCGATCTAACCGGGCACTATCTATCGGATAATCAAACGGATATCAAAAAATGGAGTTTCCCGGATAACACCGTCATCGAAGCACATGGCTTTCTGATTATTTGGGCCGATAACGACGTAGAACAAGCTGGAACCGGAGAATTACATGCGAATTTCAAGCTTTCCTCAGAAGGTGAAGAAGTGATTCTTTCGAATAGTGACATGGTTATCCAGGACATGGTGGAATTTGCAAGCCAGGTTGAAGACAAATCCTATGCACGAAAGCCCAATGGTGTTGGAAGCTTTGAGATCAGCGATCACACCTTCAATTCCACGAATGATGACGGATCCTATGTCCAGGCATCTTTCCTCTACCCAAATCCAGCTTCAACTCAAATCACGATTAAGAGCGAAACAGCGTTGACTGAAGGCTCGACGTTTCTGTTGTACAATTCACTGGGACAAGAAATTTTGAGTGTAAATGCATCAACGGCCATTGCTATTGACATAAGCCATGTAAGTGCTGGAATATACTTTGCTGTGCTTCGCGATGATAAGGAAGACCTCGTGCTTAACCAGAAGGTCTTAATTGCGAGACCGTAGGTCAGGTAATCGATTGGCTAATCAAACCGCATTTCTCGAATGAAATAGACAGGTCTGTTTCTATTGTCACCTTCCGGTGGCAACAGATCAATTAATCCTATAGTATTGGGGCCAAGGAATACCGCCTTGGGCAAATAAAACTCCTGTGCTCCACCCTGCTTATTGCCTTCCAAACCAGTACCGGATGCGATCTTGATTTCACCGTTACGATAAAGGAATAGAAATTGATCTTTGGCCAGTACACCCTCTGAAGTCGAATTGAACCAGGCGCTCCAACCTGATGTCCAGGTTTCTGAACCCGGAACCTCGAAAAGAAATTCTTCGTGGTGTATCCCCATCTTCATGTCGACTTCAACTGCATAGAATTGATGTTTTTCACCGGCAACTGCCTTATTATTCAACAGTAATAAATGCCTTCCATCGGAGTGCATAAGCTGATGGTTCCCCACTTGAAGGTCTCCCGGCAATGGACGTGATTTGAGCGTAAACGATTCTTCCTGCGATTCGTAAAGCATGAAACTCCGTTCACCATTAGCTCCAACACCGCTCGTTAGCAAGGTTAGCTCGTTTGTCTTAACATTCACCTGGAAGCCATGCCATTTTATACGAGATACGGACTGCGTACTATCCCACTGGCAGTGCCAGCGATACAACAGTTTTCCAGTTGCCGTTGTGAGTTCTATAGGCAAAATGCCTTCCTTGATTTGCTTTCGAGGCCAAACGGCACTTAAATGTACTGGTTGACCATTAGCATCGAAGCCAAAGGCCTTAAGTTCCTCCACGCTCGCTCCACCTCTGGCCCGATATCGGGTAATGCTCCTCGACCAGGATGTGGTTGCGGTATAATCAAAGGGAGATACAACACTGAAAGACGAAATGGAACGCACGTTTGACACCCGTGGCAGTCCATAGGGTTTTAGACGGGTTCGCAACAATGAATCAAATAGGTCATCTGATTTCGGCGGATTGTTATGTGAATGAAGGTAGATACGTCGCACAAAATATGCCGATGCGTACTGCGTCATTAACACCGTGTCTTTCGGGAAAACAACAGGAGGGTAAGACTGATCTTGAAACAGGTTTTGTTCTATTCCATTAAAACGGCTGGCGTCGTCCACCAATGCATTGAGGTGGGTCAATAACCGCGTGTACTCTTCTTGCATTTCATGCAGTTCAGAACCATGAGGGAACGATTCTACAAGTGCCATACTCGCCAAATCGGCAACGAATTCGTGCGCATTCAACACGTTCGGTTTAACTCCGTATCGATCGGCTAAATGATGGCCGTACTCATGGCTTAAGATCATTAGTACATTGTACTTTGCCATGCGCAATGCCCGTTTGGAACTCTTGAAATATTTGCGAGCATTAAACCGGTCGTTGGTTATATATTTACTCCACATACCCCAGTACTCCCAGACCTGCTTTTTCGTTGGGTAGGCACTAATAAATATAACCG
Source organism: Bacteroidetes bacterium UBA6063 (assembly GCA_002428905.1). Classification (GTDB taxonomy): domain Bacteria; phylum Bacteroidota; class Bacteroidia; order NS11-12g; family UBA9320; genus UBA987. The sequence goes on from DIYD01000172.1 coordinate 13,178, forward strand.
GATTGATGTACGATGGATTGTAGTAATTGTATAGGGTTGTGTGTGGTTCAATAGACCAGACCAGTGAATCGTGTTGAGAATAGCCGTGCTGATGAAAAAACGTTTCAACCAGGTGAATACTGGCTTGCAAATCACCCTGTTTAACTGAATTTTCCAACCGACTCAGGTCGAAAGTGGTGTGGTTGACCTGAGCGACCATGGGTTGCACGAATGCAAAGAATATGCAGATTAGAAGTATTCGCATTTCGCACTAATTATTTTTCCGTGATTGTTGAAGGGTTGGTCAAGATTACGCTGTATCCCAATACTGGTGCTTTAAAAATGCTTCGAATTAGAAGAATCATTTTATTCTTTCTTTTCCCAGTAGAATTTTACCTCGCCAAAGTTGTAAGGTCCATTTACGCGAAGAATCTTTTCGAGAAGTCCATTGCTATCGTATTGGTGTGGGTAACCCAGACCAGAGATAAATTCCTCTTCTCCATTTTCGTTCACCGTACCATATTCATACGCCACTTCATTATTCACTTCCCACGGATAAACCCCCTGGGCCTGGTCATACGTATACTTATACCAGAATTCGCCTTTCTTCGGCGTTCCGGTAAAGCTAGAATTATACGGGTACCGTTCATATATCTTGTTGCCCCGTTCGTCGAGCTCAAAAATGCCATCGTCCCACTCTGTTGGCAGGAAATGGTCTATGATTTTTCCTCCTTTACCGTCCGTGTCATATGTCCATTCTTTGTGATGATTTAACGTACCATTGGTATAACCTCGATTTTCAATCAATCGGAAGGATAGATCATATGTAGATACAGCGTCTAACTGCCCGAACCTATTGGTATGTTTCCCAATGATGTTATCGCTATTATATTCAAAGACATGGTAGGAAGATTCCAACTCACCTTTTGGCGTCTGAGATCGGTTATCTATGCGGACAAGCCTGTTTTGATTATCGTATGTAAAGGTTGCCGTATCGTGTTCTAATCTTGACGAAATTACATCCTGCGTGAAATAGGAGATAACCTGTGCAATTCTGTATTTTGGTTGTTCTTGAGGCACCTCTTCCGATTTTAGTGTATAGGTATTTGGCAGCTCGTGGTTGCAGGAAACCGTAACAGCAAGCACCAACATACTTATGCCGTACGCTATATCTTTTCTCTTCATACTTTAATCTTGATAATCAACAACTGCCCAAATCGTAGCAAGGCCTGCTTTTGATCTGATTTCAAACAATTTAGAATTCATGTTATAAACCCACGCTTTCTCATCATCATTAGAATCCTCAGAGGAAGTCCACACTGGATAACTGGATGCAGTTAGCGTAATGTTCTTAAATCGGTCTGAACTAAAGTCCTTATAATCTGTCCAGATCTTGATGATCTCCTCTACTTCGTCTTTGCTTGGCAAGTAATACACACTAGGCTGGAACGCCCTTCGCACTTCCTGAGCGGCTGTGAGTTTATCCGTTTCATTGTCGTTATGGGTTTGAATTATTTGGTTGGTGTTTGACAAACCGCTACCAAACGTTGTAGATGTACCTACACGTTTTTTCCAGTCGTATCCGGTTTTTGACACAGCTCGGGCCCAACGGTGTTGATGTCTGGAGTAGGTTCCAGCGAATAGCAATTTGCATTGCGATGCATCCGCGTTCATGTGAAAAATTAATCCACCTGCCGTATTGGATGGCGGATCGATACCTGAAACCTTGTAGAGGTACAACTTCCAATACAACGAATCTTTTGGATAGCCCATTGCCAAAACCTCTGAAGGTGCAATACCCGAATACAGCATTTCCTGAACAGACTGGCTACCTTGAACTCTAAAAGTAAGCGGACTACCTTCGAGGTGTTCTCCATCAGGCGTTTTAACTTCCACCTTTAACAGACTTTCACCATCTTTTGGGGCCCATTCCACCTCGGCTTCTCCCTTGTCGTTTGTCTTCACTTCAGACGCCGTCAGCAGAGTTCCATCATTCGCACCCAATACAAAACGTACCTTGACATTTGATTGTGCATTGTCATAGCTATCAACAACCTTAATTTTAAGTGGCTCTGCAAGCGGCTTCCCCAATTCAAGATCCTGGTCATTTCCCGATACTTCGATCACTTTTGCAGGGCTTTTGAAATATTCCCAATCTGCAAGGTGAAACGATTTTGATGGATTCTCTATGTCCTCATCGAATATGGTCATATCCAGTGTAATGGAGGCATCTAAACTCCCTACGGCATCTATTTGCCAGACCTCATCGATAATACTCACCTGACCCGTTAATGTATTCGACTGTACTACTTCAGCTTCCGGACCAACCAAATTTAAAACCTTCACCTCGATTACTGGTACGATGCTAATCACAAGGTTACCTGTGATTTTGTCTTTAGGTGGTTCCAGTGTATACGAAAAAACAGGGTTGAATTCATTTACATAGCTCCACGCACCGTTGGAATAAACCGCACCGAATTGCGGTGAACTATTCATCGACCCACTAGCGGAGCTTTTTAACTCTGCATCGACCGAGCTCTTAACCCTGGCCACCAGACTTATAGTGGTTATAAATGGTATGCCCGCAATAGGCGTGAATTTCCCTTTTGACGCAAGCGTTTTTTCTTCATCGATATAGGTCTCACCTACGGTAAACTCATAATCCAATTTCAGATCCGATTTCAATGAGGCCTGATCCGTCATAAACTTGAAATAATTTAGGCCATTGTCGTAACGAATATCCCAGTCAAAGCCCGTAGTAAAATTTAGATTCCCGGAGACTTTTATCGATTCTGGTCCATCCTCATATAACGTCTCGTCCAGTGAAAAATCATAGACCAGAGAACCCATGACTTCTTTCAGTGTGTTTTTCTTGAAGTAACCAGCCAAACTGGCTTGAATGGTCTCCAGTATAAATCCACGTTTCCCCCGTTTAATGGACACTACCTCTCTCAAATAACCTCCATTACCGGTATACATAAATACGTCGCCAACCTGTATGTCTAAGCCAATTGAGTCGTGCGAATTGAAAATGAACAGACCGTCTTGGATTTGTTGGTCTGTACTTTGCAATTCATAAAACACAGAGTCCATAAAAACGGCATTTTCCTGGTAGCTCGCTTCCGGGTCATCCTTTGGAAGTTGATTCTGAACGGTCTGACCCTCAAAATTCTCGTACTTCTCCGGCATTTCTTTTCTACAGCTTGCAAACAGGACTGTAACGAACAAAAACACCGCTGTAATTCTGCTTATCTGCTTCATTTCTGATTTCTTCGCTTCAGCGTTATTCCAAGCATCGCTGAGTAATACATTTCATCGACCTGGAAATCTGTTACGTTGAATGATTTAATCCCAAGACCTACATTTAGGATGCGTAAATTTATCAATACTCCGACAGCTCCACTCGGCGTATACGGATTGGCACGATTCACTTTTTCAGCATCAATTGTTTTTACATATGATCCGTTTTCATCGAACAAACTGACCTTATGAAGCTGCCTGTTTTGGCATACGCCAGACCCCAGGTACAACCACGTACCACCCAGAATTTTCTTTGTAATCCCTACATCCAGATTGAGCTTTCTGAATTCATGCGCATCGGCAATGCGGACCAAATTATGGGAAAAATTATGCTTTTGTGTGTTGTCGTTGAATTGAAACTCAGCGGTTTCAACGGCGGATATATTCAACTGGACACCACCGTAAATTCCAATTTTCCTCTGATTCAACATCGAGTAGCGTAACCCGAATATTTGGGATGGAATATCCAATGAAGAAGCGTTTACGTCTTGATTGTTTATGGTTGTCGATAAGGCAATGGATTTCCAATTGAACTTGTTGCCCTCGGCATATGATTTTTGACCCAAAATGCCAGACAGGAGTACTACAAACAGCAACTTAAAGCAAGAGAATAGTGGCAGTTTCATAATTTATCCAAATGTAAGAGATTTCGGGAAAACATAATCAGTGTACACCAACAGCGTATATTTCGATTGCGCGCGCCTGACTTGCTTTCTGTCCTTGAACAAGAGGCTAAATCTGGGTATAGACGTAAGAAACGCCAATGGGTTCTATGGGGATGACATCCTGAACCATACCACCGGTTCGCCTTAGATTAATGGGTCCATATTCGTGAATGGATTCGCTCCGATCAAGCGTTCAGCCCCTGAAATTCCTACCTAAGCCCTGAAAGTCAATAAGGTAACCCCATAAACATCCGAAAAAACCAATACGTATATTTACTTTAAATGTATTAGATTGGCGGCACATGAAGATCGCACCAAAAAAAGGACTTCAAGGATTAATCGAAAACTGGCAGAGCGATATGGTTGCTGCGATAAGCGTAGCACTAATTGCCCTACCCCTTTCACTTGGAATTGCCATTGCAGCAGGTGCTCCGCCTATGGCTGGTATTTGGTCGGCCGTAGTCGGTGGTGTAGTTACCACCCTGTTTCGAGGTGGTCACATTTCGGTGAATGGCCCTGCTAAAGGTGTGATTGGTGTAATCCTGGCTGGAATTATAACACTGGACGACGGCACCGGACAAGCCTTTAACTATATGTTGGCCGCATTCGTAATTGCAGGTGGTATACAGGCCGTGCTTGGTCTTTTGAAACTGGGTCGGTTTGCCGATGTGTTCCATTCAAGTGTGATTCACGGTATTCTGGCTGCCATTGGAATTATCATATTTGCCAAGCAGATTCATGTGGCATTGGGAACCCATTCGGATGCTCCGGGAATTATTGACAACCTGTTCGACGCAGTAAAAATGCTGCCCGAAGCCAACCCTTTCGTTGTGATGACATCTCTGGTTGGGTTGTTACTGATGTTGTTCCACTCTAAAATCAGTTACAAACTTTTCCATTTACTGCCTACGCCAATTTGGGTGATTGCCTTATCGATCCCCTTTGCATATGCGTTTAACTTCTTTGAAGATCACACCATGAGTTTTCTTGGAAGAGACTACCATATTGGCCCTGATTTACTCTTGCAGGTACCTGACTCAATTATGGAATCCATCATCTATCCAAATTTTGGTGCTACGGGCAAATTGGATTTCTGGTTAATCGTCTTCTCAATCCTGATTATTACGAGTATAGAATCGCTGACCATCGCTAAGGCCATAGATAAAATTGATCCTTATAAACGAAAAACGGATCTGAATAAAGACTTAACAGGTATCGGTTTGAGCACCATGGTTGCCGGACTGATCGGGGGGCTTCCAATTATCGCGGTTATTATTCGAAGCACCGTTAACGTACACAATGGGGCTAAGACCAGATGGTCTAATCTCTATCAAGGTGTTTTCCTGCTCCTCTTAATCATTGCCTTGGGGCCAATTATGCAAAAAGTGCCACTGGCTGCATTCGCCATTTTACTTGTCTTCACCGGATTTAAACTGGCATCGCCGAAAGTGTTTAAGGAGGTCAATAAATTTGGTATTGAACAGATTTTCTTCTTCGTCTTTACGCTGATTCTAACGCTTTACACAAACCTTCTGGTGGGACTGTTTGGAGGCTTGTTGCTGATATTGGTCATCCACTTAATGATTTCCAGGATGTCTGCCCAGCGATTTATATACTCCATGCTCAACTCGAGTTCACATGTGGTAAAAAAGCCGGATGATTCGTATTCGATACGGCTTAAGGGTATTGTCAACTTTGTAGGCATCTTACGCATCAAGAATTTGCTGGATCAGATACCAGAAGGGTCAAAGTTAAAGATCGATCTATCTGAATCGCGTATTGTAGGACATACCGTACTGGAGACCCTGCACGATTTCAAATACACGCACGAAGCAGGTGGCGGGCAGGTAGATATATCCGGATTGGAGAATCACCTTTCTTCTTCAAACCACAAACTTGCCATTCGAACAAACCTGAACCTGGAGGTAAAGCGCACAAGAAGACAGCGTATGCTTAAGGCCATGGCTGCCAGTTATGGATGGGAGTTCCAATACCGAAGCATAGAAAATCCCGACTACTTCAAATCGTTCTACTTCTTCAAAACACGTCCGATTGAAAAAGAACTCAATGCCATATCGCATCAGGATGGCGATGTAAATCTCGAGTTAATTGATGTGACGTTTGAAGAAAGTGTATTTCACATCAACGAGGAATATGAGACCACTGTTGGACTGCTACGTCTTCCTTACTCGATTCCAAAATTTACCATTGAGCGTAAGGACTTCCTCGACCGGGTTTTACCTTTAATGGAGCACAAAGACATCGACTTTTCCTACTACACAGACTTCTCTAAGAAATACACGGTTAAAGTAGAGGACACGGAAGAAATGGATCGATTCATGACACAGGAAATGAGAGACTTGATTGAAGAATGTGGCATTCACCATCTGGAAAGCAACGGGGAAGCAATTCTGATGTTCAGCAACAACCTACAACTGGCACAGTTGAGGGAATATTCGCTCATGATCGATTTTGCAGAAGCGTTCAAGAAGATTACAAAGACGGGTGGCTGATCTATCACGTTATCGTATCGATTCTACCGCGTAAACGATTAATTCGGGCTGTACGGTAGAAAACCAAGTTTTTCGGATTTAGGTAAGTATGATCGGGATGGGCTCTAAATGGCCTGTTCCAATTTTTAACGTTTCAAAGACGCTGATAAACCAGTACAGTGTGCCAGGTATGAAAGAAAATAAAAAACGCGGCAGCGGCTATATACACACTTGAAATGTGTTTGATCTGAACAAATGAGCGTTGTCCGATTAAACCAATTCCAATCAACCAGAGGAAAGGAGAATACGCGGGTGCGGCAAAACCATAGACACTTTGGCTCCAACCACTCATCGGATAAACCATTAAAACCACCCATGTAAGAACGTAAACGATCACACCAATTAAATACAAACGAAGCCCGGCGTGTTGAGATGAAGTTTTCACCTCAAGCATCATGTTCCACGGAAGTATCATAACAACCAACCGGAAAATGTTCTCGGGTATGCGGATATAACCTGGAATGTTGTTCCAAAACACTTCTGGTGTAAAACCATGGGGTAGAAAACGGGCGAATACCACATTCCAGAGGAGCACAGGTAAGATTAGGATAAAACAGTTCTTCAAATAGGTTTTCATGCTTCAGAAACACACATGGATTGCCATGTAAGACGGTTGTTCGTCGCTAAAATATATCCGAAACAACTCTGGAGCTCAAACACCTTGCAAAAATCAGCTAAGTGCATGACTACTGTCAGCTTGAAATTAATATAAACGTAACTATCCGGTTCTAATTTAGTACCACTAATAATGGTAATAACTGATGAAAAAACATGTTGTAATTTTTGAAGCTCGAGGAGGATCAGACAAAGGCAAATATGGCTTTAGAAGAGACTCCAAACCGATTATTGACTCATTAAAGTCCAGAGGATGGTCGGCTGAAATCATCTTCTATCGCGATCAGGATCGCGGTGAAATTTATCGTCACACCATCGATAAAGCCGATGCGTATATCAGTCGCGTTAACCCTGGTAACCTTATTGACGAAACGGGTTACTTCCAAATGTTAAGAGAATTGGTGAACAATGGCGTTGAAGGCCTACCTCATCCAGATGCGATGGTGGCCTATGGCGCTAAAAACTCGGTTGAGCGGTTGAAAGGGTCTCAACTGGTTCCTAAAGACGTTTACACGTATTATGACTTCGACACGTTGAAGGAAGAATTTCCGAAGAGTTTGACCAAAGGAGTCCGCGTGTTAAAGCAAAACCGCGGGTCTACGGGAGAAGGTATCTGGCGCGTAGAAGTTATGGACCACATCAATGGAGCAACTTCGGTACCACTCGACACCAAATTGAAGCTTACCGAAGCAAAGGATAATCATACCGAGGAAAAAACGCTACAAGAGTTTCTTGAATTCTGTATACCCTACCTTGAAGGTTCCAACGGTATGTTGTTGGATATGCCGTTTTTAGCTCGTATTAAGGAAGGCGAGATCCGAGTTCTTATGCTCCGGGACAATGTGGTTAATGTGGTGCATAAGAAACCTGTAGACGCCGAAGATGCCTTTTCGGCAACCTTGTTTTCCGGCGCCACATATCGATACGATAGTCCGGAAGAGTGGCCCGAACTTGTAAAAACGATCAAGGCTTCCTTAAAAATCATTCAAGCCCGATTGGGCAACTATGATTTACCGTTGATCTGGACAGCAGACTTCATACTGGATACCGATACGGAAACCGGTGAGGACAAATATGTACTTGGCGAGATTAACGCTTCGTGTGTTGGATTTACAACACATCTGGAATTGAGCGAAAACATAGCCGACGAAGTGCTGGCTTTGCTTGATGCCGAAGCTGTGGTTAATGACCGCTGGAGCGCATTCCAGAAGTAATAACATTGGATTTGATTTCTTACATACCGTGCCGGTGATTGATGCAGTTGCCGGTGCGGTTATATTATTGGTTTTCCTTGACCAACTGCAAGTAACGATCGGGGTAGTCGGTGATTAAACCATCTATGCCGACTGAAATAAGGCGTTCCATATCCGCCGGATCATTTACGGTCCATGGCACGAGTAGCATACCCTTTTCCCTGGTCATTTTCGCAATTTCAGGAGTTACCAGCGCATAATGCGGGCTGAGGAATTCTGGCTTAAACCCAAGTTCTTGCAAGGCCTGTTTAACGTCGTCGTTAGACGAAACCAGAAGAGCTATCTTCAAGGTGCTATCCGATTCATGAACGTGTTGCAACGTTTCGATATCAAAGGATTGGATAACAGTGCGTTGCTGTATGTCACTTGCATATACTTCATTAAGCACCAATTGCACATAGCGCTCCATATCTGGGTGAAAGACATTATCGTTCTCAGGAACTCGCTTAATTTCAATATTATAGCAAGGCATTGGGAGGCCTTTAGCGCTGACCCACCGCTCAACCGAATCAATCATGGTGTGAAGCAATGGTTTTGTAACACGAATTTTCTTTTGATGTGGAAAGCCATGATGCGTTTTTAAACCAACGTCGTACTGTTCTACTTCATCCATCGTCATTTCATAGATGTTGTGCTGCCTCTCGTTGTCTTGCGTTACTGGATTGTTCGAGGGCCCTGTTGAGATATCGTGAGCAAAGAAGGGTTCATGAGAAATCAAAACGTTTGAATCTCCAGTGATCACCACATCAAGTTCGAGCGTGTTCACACCAAGATTCACCGCGTTCAAGAACGCAGGAATAGTGTTTTCTGGATACAAGCCTCTACAACCCCGATGGCCCTGCAGATCAAAGGATGTATTGCTCTTATATGTTTCTAAACAAGCCGTCATAACGAGTACAATGAATAGCCCACCTGTAAAACTCCGTACGTATTTCATATAATACAGCAAGGTAATATTAGATTGATCGTTCCAGCTCAGAATAACATTACCGCTAGGTAAAGATACTTTCAATGCGCATTTTCATCAAACCCGGCATAAGAAAAGGCCTGACAGAGCAGGCCTTTTCACGTTGTTCTCCGTTAAATGGAGACCAATCTGTTTTAATGGAATTACATCTGATTGAGCGTAATTCTTCCCACACCAATTCCATTAGGACCGCAATCTGGGAGTGGGTCAACCGTGTTCGGAACCGCATTCACTGTGAAGGTTATTGGGCACCCACATGGAATGTTCAACAACTGGCTAAACCCAGGATCCCCTCCTGGTACGGTCATTCTTCCAGTCCAACCGATTTTTTCATTCCCGGTAACTGTCCAACCTAAGGATTGCAGATGTGTCTGAAATTCAAAGTTTTGACTTGGATAACACCCAAAGTGAATGGTCACCTCCATGTGGTAATACGGACATAGATTGCTTGCATCAATATCCAATCCAAATAGTGCGGTGCCCGGAATTTCACAGTCTACGTAAACGGTAAAGTGGTTGCTTAATGTGGTTACACCGTCTTCTGCTACGAGTGGCAGAAGCTGAGCTGATGCCTTTTGATGTGCAAAAAGCGTAGTGGTTAAAATTGCGAGTAAAAGAACTTTTAGTTTCATAACATAATTGTTTGTTTATCACCTACTCTGTTCAGGCTTTTCGGTTTCCGCCTTTTTTTACCAAATGTATGGCAGACATAGCGGTACAAACAGAGCCATAAAGTGAATGGCTGTTGTGACATAGTGGTTGGCCTTTACCAACCAGTAACTGGTTGAACATGATTACAGCTGGATTCCAGCAATCAACTATTCAGGCAATACTGCTGGTTGGATTAATTCCATATACCCAAAATCTTCTTTCGAGGTCTTCAGAATTTTTCCGAATCGGTTGATTGTGCACTGTGTGGTAATCCTGATCTGGGTAGTTGCTGAAACGTCAATTTCACCTGAATCGTCCAACTTAAGATCGAAATGATCCTGGATTAATTTAAAATCGTAGGGTGATATAAACTCGCATTGCAAAATGCGTAAATAACCTTCTTCTTCTGTTTTGCCTGCAATGCCTATGCTTTGAACCTGCCTATTTGAAGCGTCAATATTGGTCAGAATCAAACCACCCTCATCCACTGCTATGATAAAGGTTCGTATGTTTTCACGACACTCTTTTATGCCGGCAACCGAATAGTAATTGTTAATCACCGGATATTGGTCATTCGCAGCCAATGCGTAGTCATAGTGCTTCTTGTTGCGCCATATTTCTTTAGATGTCTCAGCTCGAACCAATGCGTTTCTGGCATAGCCTTTCATATCTAAAAATGGTGTTGTCCAGCCAATACTCCAGCTGTGATTTTCTCCGTTTATTGCCATCCAATTTTCCCAGTTAAGCGCTGACGCCTCTAGTGGAATAAACTCACCTGTTTTCCAATTCTGAATAAATGAGTCTGGCGCGATGTCCTCGCTATCCCATGCACCGGTAAAAGGTGAATCTACCATTTTGGAGACTATGATTAATTCAGGGTTCTGTTTGTTAACGCAGCACAATGTACTTCCAGGAAAGTATTTTGTCTTGGAGGAACAGGAAATCAAGCTCAACACCAGGCAATTCGCCCATAACCAGACTGATTTAGATATTCGTTCCATCCTTATCTGAATAATACCAACGACTTCGTAATCGTCTGAAAAATACCCCATAATAGCGGGGTGGCTACAAAGGCCCAGGACAGTATTAGCTTTACGTTCTTCTTCATGCGTTTAGTTAAAGTACTTTTTATCAACCGGTTTTATGAGCAAATTGCAAATCAGGCCCACAAGCAACAGGCTGGCCATGATATACATGGTCGTTGTATAGGCCTTCGCCGGAGCTATTCCAAGTTCGTCGATTTGGTATGCCCGTATATAATTCACTAAGACTGGTCCTAATATAGCGGCCAACGACCAGGCCAGCAGAAGTCGCCCATGAATGGCCCCAACCTGCTGCGTGCCAAACAGGTCTCTTAGGTAAGCCGGTACGGTAGCAAAGCCGCCACCATACATACTTATGATTACTGCAAAACAAGTCACAAACCAAACCACACTTCCGATTGTACCCGCTTGAGGAACCGTTACGTAAAGCACCGCCCCAAACACGAAAAATATGCTGTAGGTGTTTTTTCTTCCGAATCGATCAGAAAGCGAAGACCAAACAAATCGGCCTAACATATTAAACACGCTCAGCAATCCTACAAAACCTCCCGCAGCAGCAGCTCCCACAACCATTTTCTCTGGCACCGAATCTATGGAAAACATCTCCTGAATCATAACCGAAGCTTGTCCGAGCACACCAATTCCGGCTGTTACGTTGAGTGCCAGAACAGCAAAAAGCAAATAGAATTGCGGTGTTTTAATGGCTTGATTCGCATCTACGTAGCTATTCACTGACCTTTCTTCTTCTTTACTGGGCGTCCACCCTTCAGGTTTCCAGTCGCTCGATGGAACTCGTATGGTTAAGACACCGAACATCATAAAAACGAAGTAGATCAATCCCATCACAATAAATGTCTGCGCCACACCAGTAGATGTATTGGATGAAAAGTAATCCATAAGGCCAACAGCGAGCGGACTTGCAATCATTGCTCCACCACCAAAACCCATAATCGCCATACCTGTGGCCATACCGGGCCTGTCGGGAAACCATTTTATTAATGTGGATACCGGAGAGATATATCCAAGGCCTAAACCTACTCCACCAAGCACCCCATGCCCAAGATAGACCAACCATATTTGGTGTACCTGCACCCCAATAGAAGCCACTAGAAACCCACTGGAAAAACAGACCGCAGAGGCGAACATAGCCTTACGAGGACCAACACGTTCGAGCCATTGACCAAACAACGCTGCCGATGCTCCAAGGGTAAACAAGGCGATGGAG
>DIYD01000172.1:25502-33469 GCA_002428905.1 Bacteroidetes bacterium UBA6063
ACAAGGCGATGGAGAAAATCCATCCTATCGTGGTTAACTTCCAGTCACCGGTTGCAGGCGCATCAATGCCTATTAAGCGTGTTAACGGTTGGTTAAAGACACTGTAGGCATAAATCTGTCCGATACAAAGATGAATTGCCAACGCCGCGGGTGGAACCAACCATCGGTTAAATCCGGGTTTTGCCACCGAGCGTTGCCTGTTTAGAAACTGAAAAGCCATTTCAGTTCCTAATTACCTCAATCCCGAGGAGAAATCAAAATTGCGTGAATAGGATAAGCGTAGCTTTGTTACTCTGTAACGACCACTTTGGTACGATATACATTGCCTTCGCTTTGAATGTTGATGAAGTACACCCCCGCGTTTAGATCGGTAAAGTAGATTGAATATCCTGTGCTTGTTGGTTCCCAATGTATTGGAATATGTTGCCCTGTACCAGAGATCACCTGTATATCAACCGCTTTTCTGGGCACGTTTGCCGGGAGTTCAACATATACCTCAGCATCCTGAACCGGATTCGGGTAAACATCCAAAGGACTCGGCACAAGGTACTTCACAGGTAGCAAGTTATCCGTGGTGAAGTGCCATACATCTGACCATTCCCCATAACGATCTCCATCCTTAACATGTAATACCCGCCAATAATAATCCCGGCCTGAATTTAAGGTGAGTTCCCTACTCGTTTTTGAAGCCGATACGACAATTGAATCCGACATATCCGGGTTTTCAGAAACCTCCAGTACAAATCGGTTTAAACCAGCAGCACCTACCCACTCAAACCCGACCAGTGTGTCAGAAAGAAGACTATTATTGTGCGGTAGCGTCAATTGAGCTACAACGCTATCTCGCAGTCCAAAGCAGGAGGGAATACTCCATTCGGAAGTATCCCGTTCGTGAAACATCTTTACTCGCCAAACGTATTTACCCCCAAGTTTAATAACAGAATCACTAAGCCATAATACAGGATGAAATAAGGTATCTGGGTGTTTAACGACCTCGTAAGGGTCATTAAAGTCTTCAGAGGTATCAATTTGAAATATATAACCATCGTGTCTGCCCATGCTGTACCAGGTGAACTTTACCTGTTCAGGTTCCATATTCCAGTTATTGTTAGCCGGCTGGTGAAGTCGAACTCTCTTTGGCATTTTGAACATCTTAACGCTGGCCCATTGACTTGAATCAACACCCGGATTGATGTATCGAATAGTCCAATAGTACACCGTGTTATAAAAGAGCTTGTGAACCAGTATCTGGCCTTTATCGTTGACGAATTGCGAATCAACCAAAACGGGCGAATTGAACGTGGGCACCGTATCGAATCTGATCTGATAGTGTTTATGCTCAGGTATTTTTGACCACAGGAAGTAGACATCACTTCCACTTGAATTTGTTGCTATGCGCGTTGTATCATTTACAGGAGACAATGTTTCAATACGTGATTTCGTAGTAAACGTGTTGCCTGGATAAGGTGTCCAACGCGCCGTATCTTTTGCGTGATATACTCTGGCACGCCAATAATAGGTGGTATTCCAATGCAACAGCACATCCGAAATCGAATGGTCTGGAAATCGCACAAAACTGTCTATAACGAGCTGCGTATATGTGCTGTCTCTAGCCACCTGAATTTGAGTGCCAATCAACCCTTTTGAGTTGGAAGAAACACGAAAGTTAGGTGTGAGTGTAACTGCAGTATCTCCATCAGAGAGACCCGTTAGAATATCGTTATACCCAAACGCTACTTTTGATTTCTCCGTGTCGGACCATGCTGTGGTATCATAGTCTGAGAACGTTTTCACCCGAGTATAAATGGTACGGCCAAAAGGCAATTCGGTTAATAACTGATGAATCGTATCGGTGTAATACTCTTGATAATATGGAGAGGAAAAGTCTTCGACTGTATCGATGCCGTATATATAACCATTCGATCCATGGATTTTACTCCATCCATAACGTTTCTCCGGGTAGCTATGAGTCTCGAAGTATGGGTCGGGAACACGATCTAAATAGAACGACTGGTACGACCACGCTGAAGTATCGTGGGCTGACATGCCTCTCACGCGCCAGTAATACATATCATCTGAGGCAAGCTTATACATATCCACTCCACCCCATCCCCATTGTGGTGAATAATTTAAGGTGTCCGTCCGGTATATGTTGTTTAATAAAATGTTCGAATTGAATAGTGGTGATGTATCGACCTGAACCTGATAATGCGGTATGCCTGCATAATAAGACCATAAAAAAGAATGATTGTATGCTGTAGCAAACCGCTTAGGATATAAAGCACTCACAGAATCTATCACAGAGTTTTTATAGACGTCCGTGCTAATTTTTCCATCTGCACTGATCAGCCTGGTGTAAACCGTTTGCCCAAAACGCAGATTTTCAACAACGCGTTCCAGTTTCACTCCCTGAAACGTATCGATTACGCTATGTTTTTGATAGAAACCGGAAGAGAAACTGCTGGTTGTATCAATGTGTAAGATGAATGTATCGATACTCGCCGTGCGAAACCAGGAAAAGGCAGTTACCGGTTGAAGCTCGCTACCCGAATTGGGTGTGATCATTCGGGGTTTATCGTCGGTGGTAAACTGGTACGTCGAACTCCAACCCGATGTATCGCTTGCTTTGAACGCCCGCACCCTCCAGTAGTAATCTGTGTTTAATTCCAGGTTTTTTAACTGGTGAGCAGACGTATCTACCCAATATGTGGTAGACGCTTGAAAATTGGAAGATGTAGAAACCTCAACCTCGGCACTCTCCAGATAACCCAGAAAGTAAATGAGTGTTACTGCCGTCGGCAATTCAACTGTTTTATCTTTAGGGCTATAGAGCGTTGGTGTTTTAACTGCGGCATTCGTGTCTAAAACAAACAGCAAGAGTAGGATGTAAATTCCATGGATTTTCACAAACACGTTTCTTTGGTCTTTCGAATATAACATTCTAATTCTCCATCTGCACTACGACACACATAAAGGGTATCTGGTTATCTCTGTGTAACCAGATACCGGAAAACCATGAACACCTTATTATTCTCCCATTTGGACAGTTTCTTTTAACCTTGGATTTAAGATGCTAGTTGAATATGAGATTCAGCTGAGCTCCAATGATATTGAAGTTGTTAAAGGGAAGCAATGGTCTCGAGCGACCTTCAACAGGAATATTAAGCGCACTACCAAATCCATCCAGATTGAACTCCCGTTGTGCCGCGTAGTAAAACACCATGCTTAAGGGTTTATAGGACGGAATTGGTTTAAAACGAAGTCCGGCACGTAATCGGTATCTGTGAAGACCATTCGGCGGTTCTGTAAACTGTTCTTCTTCAAATTCTGAAAATGTCTCCTCCACTTGTGGAATTTCCAATTCCTTTCCACCCGCATAGTAGTACAGGAAGTATTGAACATACGGCGTCATTTGTAACGGCGCTTTGCGATGGCGAAACGACAACTTTCCTGAATACACACCTCTAAATCTGAATTTCTCCAACTGAGGCGTGTAATACTGTGCAACCAGTTTTTGATTAAACCGCCATTTTGGACTTAGTTTTAGGCGATACTGGCCACCAACACCAATTCGATGTACAGTGAATTTATCCCACCAATTCGACTCCCGGTCATAGCGATACTCATACGAATCGAAGTAACGCATTTGTGTATTGGAATACGCAACCAAAAAATGAACCTTTTTCGATAACCGGTAGTTCAACCCCAAATCGGTCTGAACAAACCCAAAGGGGTGACCTTCATTCAGGTCAAATGACGCCACCAAAAAGTTGTCGAGGTAAAACCTGCTGTTGAGTCTTACATAGGTGTAGTTGCTATACCACACCTTATTCCCCGGTGTTAAATCTTGTGCCTTTGTCATTGGAATTAACAATAACAAGCTCATAATCAATGTTATACTCCTTGATTCTTTCATAAACTTCTTAACTTGATTTGGATTTACTTCCTTTTGGTGGAAGTCTTTTCTTATCGTAGGAAACCCGTATTAATGCCGATTTTGACTTGTCGGCCACCACAAACTCGTATTTATGATCTCCGGATGGCACCTGTAGGTAAATCTTGTTTAACGTACCTGGAATAAGTCGGCCTCCTTCGGTGTAAACCACGTATTTAGACCGAACCGAAGACACCTTAAACGTGTACAATACTTTACCATTTTCCTTCATCAGGATTCGGGTCTCATTATCCGAAAACATCGAATGTTTAAACTCTACGCGGACTAGAATTCGGATGTAGGAATTACCCTCTACATTTACCTTGACGGGATTGTTCGCATCGATACGGTAGTAATCCAATTTCTTTTGGCTATCGACAGTGGTCAGCGATGTTGTACTTACATTGTTTACCGGATACTCTGTTGCCCATTTCGGTTTTGGGTACTTCTCAAAGAAGAATCTTGAAAACACCTGGCGTTCACCGTTAATTGAAAACACTTCTAAACGGTGCTTCCCAGGAGGGATAATCAGTTTGACTTTCTGCACCACAGAGACCTTAAACGACTTGCCCATTACCACTGTCTTTGTTGACATACGGGACTTTGCAATTGGCTTTACTTTAACAATTTTCCCGTCCAAAATGTACTTCACATGGTACCCGTTATCCCATGGCTCTCCTTCGGCCATTCGAGTTCGTAGAAATATGGTCACCTCGCCTGGACCGCCAATGTGAAATACGGTAGCGTACTTTTTCGACAAGGTATAGTAGGTTGTTTCCTTTGCTTCACCCGTTTTTAATTGAAGCTTTTTGTTACTTAAACTGGGTTCCAATGCTACTTTTTTAGCGGTGGCAAATTCAAATGTGCCCAGGCACATGAGTCCAATTAATATCTTTACCTTTTTATGTTTCATCGTGTTATCTTTTACTTGCTGTGAATTACTTGAGATCCTAGTTCGTTTCGTTTTTTATCCTGATAGACAATACCTCCGATCAGCACGATCAACACAATAAGGCTAGCACCCGTAATGCGCAAATCGTATTTCATCGTTCGATATAAACCGCCTGTACCTACTTCAGGCAACGGCATGGGTTCGTATGGAAGATCGTACCGGTTCATGAGTGTATTGAGCTGCCGCAGATGAATTATGGGCACCTTCATCTGAGCCATCTGAAAGGCCACTCCCTTTTTGTCTGGGAAGTCTGCAAGCCTAATGTCCTTGTTTAAACCAGGCTTAAGGGCGTATCCATTTCTTCGTGAACCCAACGAAGCAATACCTCCGCCAATATTGATGTACAATTTGATTGGCTTCCCTACCGATTTACGCTGAAACAACTCCATGCGTTGTGTAATATTTGCTTCGAGGTCTGGCCCGTGAATCTTGATCTGTTTATTTCGATCAATTGCGGCCAGCGCCAACTCTCGCCCATCCTCACTTAATGCGCGCCCAATATCTTTGTTGCCCCCAATGGATGCCGCAATGGAAGGGTGTTTCAGTATACCTTTCAGGTACAACTGTCTATGCATATCCAACCAGGTGTAATATGGGTCAGTTGCTCCCCAGGTTGAAGACGTCACTGACGATATAATAATGGGGTTTGCCTTTATCGTTTGTAAGGCCGCAAGTGTGCTGATATTTAGTGCTGGAAATGACCCCGTCATGCAGATTGCGACATTGTCACCTGCTTCAACTTCAGCCTGCTTCAGCAGGTCTACCAGAAGCGCTGAAAAATTGGGATTCACTGTAGATGCTTTGATCGAAAGAGAACCTCTTCCGGAAGAAATCGGACTAAATTCCTGGCCGATCAATCCGGTCTCATTCGGATCATTGATATTGTCTACAAACACCCCATTCTGAAACCGTTGTGCTTTGATATACTGATGGGCCGATAATGCAAGTTTTGACGCCTCTAATTTGTCGGCATAGTGCTTTTGTTTACTGTTTACCTTCGTGTTTTCCACCACATATAGACATGCAATCGAAAGCACGCCAAGAATGCTTAATACAAGCGTTGATCTAATGGAGATTTTATGCATAATTTAGTACAGTTGTGGGAATAGATTCCCGTTAAAACATAGAATTACTAAGAACCTTACGATCACAGAGGAGATCGACAACATGCCCATGGTTTTAAGAAAACCCTGGTTAGCCGCCCAGTGTGCAATCAAACCTGGTACCACCCAGCCTACAGCACTAAATTCTGCAGTTGAGGTTTCGGTATTGAAGATCATGAAGTGATGTGAGATAATAGACAAGATGGTGCCTACCAAAAGGGCTACAACCATTTGTCTGCGGCCAAAAAGAAACGTAAACCGTGATATTCCTTTGATCAACAAAAACGTAGCAAAGGCAATCAATACCGTTCCCAAAATTCGATCGGGTGAAGTAAGTTGGAGAGAGACATAACCCGGTATGATAATGCCACCTGCTGCCAACCCGAACGCTTCAATGCTAATAAGGCTTATTAGCACACCTATAACTATTGCTAATTCTATCATAATCTGCTATTAATGAGTTAATTGTAAATTAAAATTCTCGAAATAATGGGCGAGCTCTGCACCTCCAGCCCCCATATTTCCGACACCTAAAATGGTAGAGCGAACGGCTGAAGCCTTCAACAGTTGTTTGAATTGTTCCGCGCTATCCGGTCTTCCTATTTTCAAAATCTTATTCTTTGGCACCTGATTCTTGAGTGCCATGTCTTCTACCAAATCGGTGGACTCACCAATGAGGGCTACCCGGTCATAGTCCATTTTGGAGGCAATCATCTCTACCAACTGACGGGCTCTATCCTGACGATCTTTTCGCGTATTGAGTAAAATCGTTCGTTGTTCATCGTTGGTAAGCGACCGGGTGATTGCCTTCCAAATCATGAGTGTGGATTCTGGGTCATTGGCAGCAAAACCGTTGTAAAAGCTGATTTCCTTCTTTTCTGCCCGAATAAGTGACTTCTTTAGTGCACCTTCATCTGGCATCGTCTTTTGCATTTCTGCAAGTGCATCCGCGCGATTTACCCCAAGAGACAAGCACACTTTGAGAGCCAATTCAATATTCGCCTTGTGCTCGATGTAACTGAATCCCTGTACTTCGTGATCGTTTATCGTATTGCCTAGAGCCTGAAAGACTTCGGTATTTTGCTGAGCGGCCACCTTCTTTACGAAGTCGATACACCGGTCTTCGCTTGTAAAAAGTTTGGCCTTCCGAGGTACAGTACCGCAAAGCGCTACAGCAACGTCGTCTAACGTTGGCCCCATAACATCCAGATGGTCCAGCCGAATATTTGTAAGGACACCATGGGTAGCCTTAACCATTTGTTGCTCGCAAATTCGTTGATACTGAGGCTTTAAGGCCATGCATTCAAGGATCAACACATCTACATTTTGCCGGGCACTGAAATTTATTATGCTCAACTGTTCAAGGATGTTGGCTTTGGCCTTGCGGTGAATTGCCGTTTCCGTGCCGTCTGACATTATTAGTCGTGGGAAAGTACCTGTGACCTTCGTTACTGTTTTATACCCTCCAGCCCTCAATCCGGCACCAATTAATCTCGATACGCTGGATTTGCCCCGGGTACCATTGATGTGTATTCGGATAGGTATCGACCGTAACTTCTTTTGATGGGTTAGGTACTCCACAGATGCATAGAGCAGCATACACGCCAGGATGAAAATGATAATTGTTAAACTCAACATAACTTTACTTTTTACTGTGCAATTTGCATTAGACAAAGCGCCATGTTATGCTCAGATCCCAGGCCTAATTTCGAAAGAAACTGACCATAACCGGGCTTTGTATTAGAAGTACAGCTATGCTGAACAAAACCCTACCTACCTTTCAATTTTTTTTGATCAGGTTTAGAAATTGATCTCCAGGGTAAGGTTAGGTCGGGTGCCTAAGGTGGATACTGGAATTGCTTGAGGCCGTGCATTTGGGGCACTATCCAGTTGGGTAAAGTTGATCGTTCTTACATTCTGTCGATTGTAAACATTGAATACCGTAGCGCGAATAGCCCCATCCAGTTTGTTGATTTTT
>DIYD01000054.1:0-2384 GCA_002428905.1 Bacteroidetes bacterium UBA6063
ATCTAACTTGAATGATTAACCTTCCCGATTTATTCTTCGGCACCCGTCCGGATGGCCTCTTTAGGGTCAATCCCTTTATCCACCTGTTCGTAATCCAAAGTAGAGCCACCCATACTATGTGGAATCAAATAGACCACGGTCATAACTACTGCAGCAGTGAGCACTGCAGCACGGCTCATCTTTTCTTTCTTCTTTGGTTTGAAACCAATGATGGCCAGGGCAATAGCCCAGGCAAGCCACATGATCAACATTTTGTTATCGGTGAAATCACCTCCGTACGGGAAGCCTGTCCAGTACTCACCAAAAGCACTTTTTTGTACGAGAGGTCCCAAAATCATTCCGCCAACCGTCATCGCAGTAAACGCAATAACTGTCCACCGGCGCATGGTATTGGGGTCAAACAATGCGCTTAATCCTGCACGAATCCCAAAGATGATAACGATAATCATCATCGTAACATGCGGAATTAAAATATAGTCCGACACCGGGTCTTTATACCTCAATACAATCTTGTCCTCTCCCTCTTTCGGAATGCTGTACGCCTCGCCTCCAATGCTACCCGTTACATAATACTCCATTTTTCCTGCAGCTGGTTGCACAGGTAGTTGAGCTACATATTGGTTGTTTTCATTCAGTTGAAATTCAATACTGGTTATTGAATCACTGGTTTGATAGCGCTTGTAATTTAGGGTAGCCGAGTAACCGGCACCCTCGATATAAGGCATCTCAATGTTCGCTCCGGCCGTTGTTTCGTGAGTTCGCAACAATTCATACTTGTGCTGCTCTCCAGCATGTTCCAAACGTCCTTTATACTCGTATGTTGGCCCTGTACTGCGTTGGTAGATCATTGCGGCCAACGCCAAAATGATAGACAGGATCCAGATTAGTACTTTCTTCATCGTATTTCTTCCTTATTGATTGAAGTTTTAGAGCAGCAAATATATTGGTTCTCCAATATCTAAAGTCAGGAAAAGGTGTTAAAATGGGTTCATTCGGTATTCCATATCTCCGGAGAGATTACGATGAAAAAAATCTTGTGCGTATTGATTTTAGTGACACGTGTTGTTGCCGTATCTTTTGGTCAATACAGTGGCACGTATTCCATTGGATTGAACGGTTTAGAGTCATAAAGAACCAGTGATCATCATTTAAACAAAAAAGCCCCACTGTAATCAGTGGGGCTCGACAACATTTATAAAAGTCTATAGCTTAATGAATCTTGAAAACCCGATGGTTTCATTGTCTTGTTTGATCTGCAAATAATAAGAGCCGGTGTTGAGGTTGGATATGTTTAAAACACCATCGCGTACCTCTGTTTCCATAACATTTCGACCGAAGTTATCAATAATACGAACGTGCGTGTTCTGTCCATGAACACCTTCGAGTTGAATTCTATCGTTGGCTGGATTTGGGAACAAACCGATCGATTTTAGGTCTATTGTATTTACCGAAGCGTTAGACGACGCTGGTAGTTCGACCATCTCACCACCTGTAGGCAGTGCAACATACAATCCAAAGGCTGGGCCATTGCTGTTATTTTCCGGCGCAAGGAATCCGCTCGCCACTACCACTAATGCCTTTCCTTCCAGTGAAAGTTGTTTCAATGGTGCGTTAAATGCAGCCACTTCATTCATACCAGTTGTATCTTTTACGATTAATTGGTAATCATCTGTAGGTAACTCCAAATAGTTCGAAAAATCGCCATAGCACGCATTATCTACCAATCGACCTGCACTAGCCTCTTCTACATCAACACAAGGCGCATCTGTAGAACCGTGATGTACCAATACATCTGTATTCATCGTGTTGGTGGCTTCTTCCCGACCCATAGCGTATACCTTCAGATCAAATGGTGTAGCAGGGCTATATCCAGAAGTACTAACAATACCCTCTGCAACGATTACATAGGTTTCATTAATTCCCAAATTGTAATCGAAGGATTCAATGGCATCATTTACCGACATGCTGTTCTTAGCTGCCACTGCAACTTTGATTTCCTGTGTTGCTGGAACATCAACATACGACGTAGCATTTCTGAATGCAAAATCATTCAGAAGTAGATCCCCGTTTAGGTAAACATCCACACTATCTGCTGCAGCATCTGCTGAGTTGTGAATAATTTGCACACGGGCTTTTGGGCCATCAACAGGTGGTAAAGCTACGAGATCTCCACCTGCAGGAAGCGCCGCATATAAACCGAAGGCCGGTCCGTTGCTGTTTTTGCTCGGATCAAGAAAACCAGAAGCAACTACAGTTACTGCAGCTCCCTCTAATTTCAGGGTTGATAGTGGAGCACTGTAAGAAGCTACGGTAAGTTTGTTATCGTTGGTTTGAACATCGAGGGTATAATCCTGCGTTGCCAATTCAAGATATCCGGCAAAATC
>DIYD01000054.1:2449-3320 GCA_002428905.1 Bacteroidetes bacterium UBA6063
AATTCAAGATATCCGGCAAAATCTCCGAAGCTCGCATCATCTACAATTACCGAAGCCAGGCCTCTTTCGCGAACATCAACTGTAGGTGCGTCCGTTGAACCGTGGTGCACCAAAACATCCGTATTCGTAGAGACAGATGCTTCTTCTCTTCCCATGGCATAAACTTTGAGACCAAATGGAGTAGCTGGGTCATACCCCATACTGCTTACGATACCTTCTGCAATGATAATGTAGGTCTCGTCAATGGCGAGATTGTAATCAAACGTTTGAATTGCATCGTTCACTGAACCACTATTCTTTGCCGCTATGGCTATCTTAATGTCTTTTGTTGCAGGTACGTCCACAAATGGAGTAGCTGTTCGGAACGCAAAATTGTCCAGAAGCAGGTCACCGTCCAGGTAAACATCAACGCTGTCGGCAATCGCATCTGCAGCATTGTGAATCACTTGTACTCGAGATTTTGGACCGTCTACAGCAGGCAGTGCAACCAGGTCACCTCCAGCAGGTAGAGCTGCGAACAAACCAAAGGCCGGACCATTGCTGTTGTTGGACGGATCAAGAAAACCCGAAGCAACCACAACCAGAGCTGAGCTATCCAGACCTAAAGTCGCCAGTGGTGCACCAAATGATGCTACCGTCGTTTTGTTATCCGGAGTCTGAACGTCCAGAACATAATCTGCAGTTGGGAGTTTGAGGTAGCCTGCGTAGTCGCCATAACTTGCATCATCGACAACCACACTTGCCAGTGTACGTTCGCGCACATCGACCGTAGGTGCATCGGTTGAACCATGATGTACCAACACATCGGTGTTTGCGCTTGAAGCCGCTTTTTCCTGGCCCATGCCATACACCTTGATGTCAAATGGCTTAG
>DIYD01000054.1:3398-5820 GCA_002428905.1 Bacteroidetes bacterium UBA6063
ATGATGTCAAATGGCTTAGCAGGTGTGTAACCCGTTGGACTTACGATTCCTTCTGCGATTAATATGTATGTAGCACCGTCAACCAGTGTATACGAAAAGCCCAAACCCGGAATTGTATCGGCGATAGTGCTACTGTTCTTACCTGCGATGTTGATTCGGATGGATTCCTCAGCAGGTGCACCCACAAACGGGCTTGCTGATCTGAAATGGAAGTCATCAAGCAACTTGCTTGAGCCTTGAGAAGTGGTAAGCCAAACGTCTACCGTGTCTGCGGCTGCGTCTGCTGAATTGTGAATAGCCTGTACCCGAGCCGTCTGAGCCGAAAGGGCCATCGCAGCAAAAGTGAAAGCTAAAAGCGTAAGTATCTTTTTCATTTTTGTGAATTTTAAAGTAACACAACCAGCCTTTAATAATTTTGTTTAACGTTTTTTGTCATTTGTTAAACAAAATAGAATCACACAAAATTCAAACACCTGATTAACAGCAAGTTAATTCTGTTTATTTTTTTTGAAAAAAATTGAAATTTGGCAATCGGCGGCGTTGATATCGAAAAAATCGGGCTCCATTTGAGCATAAATAAGTCAAGATGTTGGCTAAAAATCGAATGCTTGCAAGACAACACTGACGAACACCGATAATCGCTTTAAAACGAACCAGAAACGAGCATTAGTAATGACTAGTTTGGTGAGGAGAAATGTGCCTATTCGATTCAAGCACCGAACGTAAAACGCCTAAGGCGATTTGAGCGTGAGCGTTCCCGCAGCTTCTATTTTTCGCATTTGGTGAAGATCACATTCTTGCCATTCCACTGATCTCCTTCGGGCAGGATATCGGTATGAAATACGACGTTCTTGAAACTCTGACGACTTAGCATAGTTGACACATCTTCCTCAGAGAAATAATGGGTCCAGAAACGATAGGTTTCGACATGTTCTTTCGCATCAACAATGGTATGCTGTGACAGAATTACTTTTTCGTTCTCATACAGGAATGACTCCGAAAGGGCGAGGTAGGCTTCGTTTTTCCAAAACCCAGATGTACGTGCTTCCCACGTTTTTGGCGCCAGTTTCTGTGTAAATCCTTCATCGTTTAAGACGTCAAAGATGAACAGGCCTCCGGGTTTTAATGCGTTGTAAATCGCACCCAGAAGCTTCGCTCTATCCGCTGGAAACAATACGCCCAGGTCGGTGTAAATCAGCACCACAAGATCAAATTGATCCTGGCCCAAATCGATGTCTGTATAGTCCTTCTGGAGATAGGTAATGTCCAGGTCTTGTTTGTGGGCAGACGCTTTGGCATACGCTATAGAGTTCGAGGAGATGTCTATTCCAGTTACTACATGTCCGGCTATCGCAAAGATCTCCGTGTATAAGCCAGGTCCGCAGCCTAGATCCAATATGTTAAGCGACTCCTGATTTGAGTTGTGTTCCAGTATCCAATGTGTTGTTTTCTCTATGGTAGACTTCTTGCGACTTGCCTGGTCATTCTCCGGGTTTAGATGCACATCAAGCAATTGTTTTGAAATGTGTGGGTCGGTCCACATAAAGGAAGACCCTTTTTCGTAAAGTGGCGGTCTTTGCGTGCGGTTTAACAGGCTTTTGATGTTCATTTTTGGCGGTATACTGTTTTACGATACGAAATATACTTCGCATCGATGTAAACCAGGTTATAAGATTTTAATAATGTTCGGAATCACGCATGGATACGGTATTAATGGATCCAAAACACAACCCTCTACCTACTCTTGACCACTCCATAAATCAATACGGAGCTGTAAGCCCACATCAGCCACGAACCAAATTCTGCATCCGCATGTACTGGAAGGTTGGGCATGAAATGTGCAAAAAAGAGTATTACAAAGGTGTCCAGCACCATCCCCGGAATCACCATAAGTCCTGCTGCGAGCGCAGGTTGAATTCCCACAAGTCGAAAACGAGTAAAGAATAGATGTGCCAGAACCATCAGAGCAGGAGGTGTGCTCAAATACAGGAGGGCAAGAACTGTTGGATTGTCAACCAGAAAGAAGGATTGTCCGGCTATCCGGAACACAATGGTCGCTACCAACCATATCGAAAAACCGAGCAACAAACTGGCTCTTTTGTAATTATACATAACTCTATTGTTACGGTCAAAATACAAAGGTCCGTTTTGAAACGCAGCAGGTGTATTGACTTATGTCAAATAATCAGTGCGATGCCAACTTCCTTCTGATTCGGCTCAGGTATTCGTTGGTGATACCCATGTATTCTGCAATGTAGGTTAGTGGAACGCGTTGTATCAACTTTGGTTCTTCCGTAATTAAGTAGGTGTAAAGCTTTTCCGCCGGGTAAGTCAGGAGTCTTGACTTAGCTCTGAACTCCTGGTAGAAAAGTTCATTTACAAAACTGAGGCTGGCCAGTACCGCATTTGATTTTTCTTTCAG
>DIYD01000053.1 GCA_002428905.1 Bacteroidetes bacterium UBA6063
AAATAGTCCTTCGGATTCATGATACAAACTGGTAACTGTCATCTCGAGTGTTTTTGCTCAGTTAGAGCAAAAATGTATCACGAGTGGATATGTTTACAGTAGATTCCTTCTTAAATAGTCCTTCGGATTCATGATACAAACTAAAAACTGTCATCTCGAGTGTTTTTACTCGGTTAGAGTAAAAATGTATCGAGAGAGGCAGTTAATCAAATGTTTTCTTTGCTAGACCAGGTAATGTGTCAAAGCTCTGTTTAACCAGTGCTTCCTTCTTTATTCTTGACCATTTCTTAATCTTCTTTTCAAAATTGATTGCCTGATTCACATCGCTAAAGAATTCAAAATAGACAAGTGCTACAGGTCGTCGTGTATACGTATAAGCCCTCTTGTTTTCACCCGATTGATGTTCGGTAACTCTTCTTTCCAAATCGTTTGTGATACCAGTATAGTACTTATCATCGGCACACTTTAGCACATATACATAGTAATATCCATCTTTCATGTTTTTGGTTTGGAGCAAGTTAATCAAAACGTGCCGTTTCTCGATACAATCAAAACGAAACTCCTGGAGTCTTTTATTTTGATCACTCGAAATGACACGTTTTATGCTTTAGAATAAAATATGAACTGTATATGTTGTAAACACGGTTCAGTGCTGTCACCGTTTTGCTCGGTTATAGCAACGGCCTATCAATGGGAGACATTTCTAAGATGTTGATTATAATATAGTTACGACCCATAAACTCCTATCTTAGGAACGACATAAAGTCAGAGACCAGCGCTAAAGTAAGTGGCTAGAAACAACACATCCGCACTTGAATGAGGAATTCACCCAACACCAAACTCTCTGAGTTCAAACTTTAGTGGTATCCATCTTAAAATTAAAAGCCTTGTCACCTCGAGTGTTTTTGCTCGGTTAGCGCAAAAATGTATCGAGAGGCGACCTAACGAGCGTAACGATCCCCTGTGTTCAGATTTCTCTACCTGCCAGCAAACAGGGTCTAAATTGCGAATTCGCTGTCTAACGCCAAAGCCAAGCGCCACCCAAAAAGGTTAGCTATTTTACGGTTTAAACGCCACCGTAATCTCGCGCTTACCCATCGGGCCTTCCGGATTTGTTACTTCAAAACCAACTGTAGCCAAATTGCGTTTGAACTGACCTTGTGAGCAATACGTGGTTAATACACCACCTGGCTGCAAAACGTCATAACACTTCTGAATATTGGACAACTGCCAGGGGTTCGCCTGTTTACCTGGAGCAAACGCATCGAAGTAAATGACGTCATAAGACTGATTCGTTACGAAATCCTCTAGTTTCAGTCTGTTTTTAATCAAAGTAAGATTCTCATCAAGTTCATGTGCCTGATCAAAATCCAGGTTGTGCATATCGAGTATAATCCGATGATCAATGTCCAAAATTTCATGGAAATTCAGTTGCTCTGCTTCATCCATGGTGAGCGGATAAGGTTCGAGACTCTCGTAAAACACGTTTAAACCGTTGGCTCTAGCGGCAAGAATAGTCAGGGTCACATTGAGTCCGGTTCCCATACCAATTTCCAGTACCCGAAGGTCTTTTTTCAACTGCTTTAATAAACCGCGTTCAATATATACATGCTGCGATTCCTTAATGGCACCTTTACGACTATGGTACATTTCATTCATACCCGGAATCTTTAACGACGTTGATCCATCTTCCGTCAAAACGATCTCTCGAAAAAGAGGGGTGGAATCGTTCAACTCTTTATCACTTTTGTCGTGCATATTGTGTTTCTTTGCCGTTTTAAAAATGACAAATAACGCAGTTTCAATTGTAATTCCGGCCTACAACGAAGGCAAAACCATCCATCTTATTTTGAACAAAGTACGCGATGTGGAGTTGATGAATGGTTTGGGTAAAGAAATCATCATTGTTGACGATTGTTCTTCAGACGACACAATTGAAGCGGTAGAGCGTTATACGCAACAAAATCCAGACCTGGACATTCGATTACTAAATCATACGGTTAACCAGGGCAAGGGAGCTGCATTGCATACCGGAATTGCCGGAGCAACGGGTAAATATGTATTGATTCAGGACGCTGACCTCGAGTATGATCCATTTGAATACAATGATTTACTCAAACCACTTGAAGACGGTGAGGCTGATGTAGTATATGGTTCACGATTCATGGGAGGGAAACCACATCGAATCCTGTTCTTTTGGCATACCATAGGTAATAAGTTCCTGACTTTACTTAGCAATGCGTTTACCAACCTTAACCTTACCGACATGGAGACTTGCTACAAGGTATTCAAACGTGAAACCATTCAATCGTTGAAATTGAAGGAAAAACGTTTTGGATTTGAGCCTGAGGTGACGGCTAAAATATCGCGCATCCCGCGAATCCGGATTTATGAGATCGGTATTTCGTATTACGGTCGTACTTATGAGGATGGCAAAAAGATAGGGTGGAAGGATGGTTTCCGTGCACTGTGGTGTATCGCCAAGTACAATATCTGGAGTAAATAATTCATGTAATGAGAGCCGTCTACATATCGCTCGCATTGACGATGTCTTTGGTGATCTGGTCGGCGGCGAATCTAATGTGGGGCGGTGAACATCATCAGGGAATCATTAAAGCCGATGGTAAGGGGTATTATGCGCATTTACCCGCGATCTTTATCCATAACGACGTAGAATTTGGATTCTACGATTCCCTCGAAAATGGGAAGTATTATAATCCGAATTATACCTACGAATATCGCAAGCATTTAAATGGTCATACCTATAACAAGTATTACTGTGGTACGGCCATTCCTATGGCACCATTCTTCTTTGGGGCCCATCTATATGCCTTAAACAGTGATTATGAAGCAGATGGCTATTCGAAGCCGTACAATGTCTCCATTAGCATAGCGGCAATCGTTTATCTCCTGGCTTCTCTTTGGCTTATTGTACTGATTTTAAAGGAGTTTAAGATTAGCAATTCGGTCATTGCCTGGGTGATTCCAATCATTGTTTTTGGCACCAACTGGTATTATTATGTGGTTGTAGAACCATCTGTCTCACATGTTTACACGGTTTGCTTAACCAGTTTGCTGGTGCTCCTCGGACTGAGGTGGGGTAGAACGGGTAGGGTTAACCTCATAGGTTTAGGACTTCTGATTGGCTTAATTATCTTGGTACGCCCTGTGAATGGGCTGGTACTGGCATTATTTCCATTTTTCTTTGCATCGGGTAAGGCCTTTTTAAACGGGATAGGTAAGGCCGTTACCAATTACAAGCAATTCATACCGGCTGTTGTGCTTGGTTTAGCTGTGGTGGGGTTACAATTGCTCCTTTACAAGCTACAAACCGGATCGTATTTGGTCTATTCGTATGAAGAAGAAGGATTCAATTTCGCGAATCCTCAGATTTTTAATGTGCTATTCAGTTACAAGAAGGGCTTATTTGTGTACACCCCCATCACACTCATTGCGTTGTTCGGTTTGTTCCCAATGACGAACAAGAACTTCTGGCAAACCATAACCTTACTCTTCTTTTTTGCCCTGTTTACCTATGTGATAAGCAGCTGGTGGAACTGGTATTACGGTGGTAGTTTTTCCTCGCGGGTCTATCTCGATATTATGTGGGTATTCGCCTTGCTATTAGGCATATTACTTGACTCGATTAATACGAAGTGGCTCAAAACCAGTTTATTAACCATATTAATCGCCCTGGTGCTTTTTTGCCAGTTTCAAACGTATCAATACCGTAGAATGCTGATTCACTGGGATGGATTAGACAAGGATAGATATTGGGAATTATTCCTAAATTTCGATGTTTTTAAGAAATAATCGATATGCATAAGGTAATGGCATTCGTGTTGGTGGTTTTTATGGCCATCTGTTTGGCTTCGGTCTATGGTATCGTACACGATCAGATTACCTACACCATTTCTCCGGAGTACTACACCAAATTCAAGTTCGTTCAAATGCGTTTTGATCAGGTATTCTCCGCAAAGGACATTGGACTTCCGCCACATAAAGAGTTGGTTATGGCACAACCAAGATTAGGTGTAAGCCTTGTGGGTTTTATTTCCACCTGGTGGGTCGGTCTGATTATTGGCGCTATACTAGGCCTGGTTGCACTTAAGTTCGATACAGGTAAGGCCATGTATACAACCACTTTTAAGGCGGCACTGTGGTGTATTGCGATTACGCTTGTATTCAGTGCAGTAGGTTATGTTGTTGGTCGCTCTTATGGTGGCATTACGGCACCTCAGTCCTGGTATTACCCTGGTAACCTGATCATGCTTGGTGATTATGTTACTGCCGGTATGATGCACAACTTCAGTTACATTGGTGGCGGAGTAGGTTTGATCGTTGCGGTGGTGCGTTTGGTCCGCAAACCGGTCGCTGCATCTTAAATCGAGATGATCTTTATTGCTATACATAGACCATTTACTGACATTGAATTGTATAAGTTTGTTCATACATCGACTATGCTATGAGTCTCAACTGGAAGTTTACAATCGCATTCACCCTTTTTGTTTCGCAAGTTTATGGCCAGAAATGGTCCTGGTTTACAGGTGGCGGAGCTAGATATGATCAATACATAACAGCAGCTACACTGGATAAACATGGCAACACGTATGCCGTTGGCTACGTCAATGATTCGTTGCACATCGACAACAATACACTTTTATATCGTGGTTTGTTTCTGCTAAAACTTGACACTGCTGGAAAAGTGGTATACAGCAAAGGTTTTGGATCGGGTAACCACACGCAGGGTACAGGAATTGAGTACGACACAGCGGGCTATCTGTATATTTCGGGTGAATACACGAACGGAAAGATTGACTTTGGAACGGTCTCCATTACCAATCCGGTGCGAAATCAGGTTCGGCCTTTTCTGGTAAAAACGGACTTAGAAGGCAAGGGCATTTGGGGTGTGAACATAAACACTGGCATCAGTTCAACCGTACATCAGCTAAGTTATGGTGCTAAGGATTCACTGGTAGTGGTATCTGGACGTGTATATGGAACCAATGACATATACTTTGGTCAGGACACCTTCAATGGAAGAGGAAGTTACGACCTCTATGTTGCTGCTTTTAATTCGGTTACGGGCAAATTTCTCTGGGCGGATTTAGGCGGTGGAAAACACTGGGATTCTTCTAGTGGTCTGGATATCGATAAGGACGGAAACACGTATATCTCACTTACGTTTCAACACATCAACAATCCAGATACGTTTTTCTCAAAACAACTCAGTATTCCGTGTACAGATGACTACGATGCTGCGTTGGTTAAATACGATAAACACGGTAAAGTAACGTGGTTTAAAGAACTGCGAGGTCGATGGGATCAGATTGTACAGACGTTGAAAGTAGGTAAGGATAACCGAATCTATATGACTGCTTCTGTGACCTATTTAGATTCGTCATTTATAATTGATAGTAAGCATAAGCCGACCAACCGCGATCACATACAAATCATATTAAAAGTGGATTCTTCTGGGAAACTCCTGAAGATTAAACCTGTGAACACCTACGGTTCTGGACGCAGTACCGAAATGGATCAGGATAGTGCCGGTAATCTGTACATTGTAGGAGCTAATAATTACGTATTTGATGATGTGAAAGTTCGCCATAATTCCCAAAGCAACTTTTTTGTTGCTAAAATGGATACGGCCTTATATGGTATAGCTGGTGTACGATCGGGTAACTCTGAACTTGGATTTCGCTATCGTATTAAAGTAGACAAGAATGGGGATTGCCTCGTTTATGGGAGTGTAGAACTTAAGTCTGGTAAAAAATTAAACGTTGCAAGCTGGAATTACACATCCAAGGGGGATGCAGAGATATTTCTGGCGAAATGGAATTTTAACGATACCTGTTATCTATCTAATTCGTCATTTGGATATACCAGAAGTGGAAAGACCTTCTTTTTTACGGATTCTTCTACTGGAAACATCGATAAACGCCTTTGGCTGTTTGGTGATGGGACTACAGACACGTCTAAATCACCAGCACATACATTTGCTAAACCTGGCCGATATGATGTACAATTGATCACGGAAAACCAATGTGGTAAGGATACTGCCACCGACAGTCTGTTTATAGACTGTTTGGCAAAAGCTAACTTTGGATTCAAAATCACCGGTAGAAATGTTCAATTCTATGATTCGAGCACAGCGTATAATCATCTCTATTGGACCTTCGACGACGGGTCGACAGATACCCTAACGAATCCATTGCATCGATTTAATGCTAATGGCACCTATAAGGTTAAATTGGTAGCCGTAGGCGCTTGTACGTCCGATAGTATAACACTGGACGTAGTAATCAACTGCGATTTGCCGGAGTCTGATTTCGATTTACGCGATACGAACCTGAATGTGCACTTTATCAACCTAAGTAAACGCGCAGATTCGTATCAATGGTTGTATGGCGATGGGGCGGAAGACACGAGTTCTACACCGACTCATTTGTACAGCAAAACAGGTGATTATACCGTGATTTTAATCGCAACAAATATCTGTGGAGCAGATACATTACAGAAGAATGTAACCCTTTCGTGCCCTAAACCAGAAATTGATTTCGACTTCACCATAAAGAAAGACAGTGTGCTGTTCGTCGCTAAAACAAAAAGTCTTCAGGTAGAGCAATTGCATTTCGACTTTGATGATGGATCCACTTCAATGAAAGATTCTGTAATGCATATTTATACCAGTGAAGATCGCTTTTTGGTTACGTTAACTGCAGAAAATCGATGTGGTAAAGACACAGTGCAAAAAGTGGTCGATCTAAGGTGTTTTAAACCCGAAATTGACCTATCGTATAAGGTTAACAGGGATTCGGTGACGTTTACAGCGACTTCATCTATAGCAGTAAACCGATGGTCGTACGATTTTGGTGATGGCTCGAATTCAGATAGTGCAGAAACTACCCATGTTTATCTTGCCGAAGGCAGATATTCGGTAACCGTAATTGCTGAAAACGGTTGTGGTTATGATACCCTAATTAAAGAAGTTGAAATACAGTGCCGACCTGAAGCAGATTTTGGTTTTACCACAACAATTGATGAAGTCTCTTTCTTGAATCAATCGAAATATAGTCTATCACAGATTTGGAAATTCGGAGATGGAACTTCTGACACCAGTTTTAATTCATATCACCAATACCGCGATACAGGTTCGTTTGAGGTTACGTTAACCGCAATAAACCAGTGTGGTAGCGACACGGTTATTAAGACCATTTATATTGGTTGTATCCGTCCTCAAATAAGCTTTATAAGCGAATATAAAAACGGCGCGACCAAATTCACCGTTACCGACAGCTTTGAAAACGTGCATAAGTGGTTGTGGGATTTTGGAGATGGTAATGCATCGTCGGTAAAGAACCCAACGCACGATTATACGCAATCTGGAACATATGAGGTTGTATTAATCGGCACAAACAGTTGTGGCGCAGATACATTTAAACGTAAGGAGTTACTTCGATCAAGTTCTGTAGCCCTGATTTGGAGCGAGGTAAATAGTTTTTGGTATAATTCCGAAAACCAATCGCTTCAAATTGAACCAAACAACCGGGTTTTTCAAGTATACATTTACGATTCGAAAGGAAGCAAGGTGATGGATGTAAAAAAAGCCAGGGGAGGAGTTGATTTAGCCGAGTTACCCATAGGCGTTTACAACGTGATAGTATTGAGCCGCTTGAATGGACAGTATTTGTCGGGTAAGATACTGGTGAATTGATCGGTTAACGTTACTTAATATCTTTCTCAAAGCGTCAAACCTCGCTGGTCAATACATCAGCGGTTAGCTATAGACTTACAAGTCTTAAGATCTAAAATCTAAACATCTATATATCTAACCATCTATTTGTGCTCACTCACTCGGATGGCGGTGTTGCAGAAATCGTATTCAACGGCTGCATTACTTGCAACGATAACCGTTTTGTTCGTAGGTAATTGATCAATGAGTTGGCGATACCACTGTGTACCTTCTTCATCCAGATTAGAACAGGGTTCGTCCAGCAAATAAACGTTTACATCTGAGCAAAGCGCCATAATTAACTTGGTGCGTTGTTTCATTCCACTAGAGAAAAGCGCCGTTTGCTTATTTAAATGACCCTGCAACCCACTCGTTCTAAGCACATCTTCGAGGTTAATATCCGTCCGTTTCTCTTTAAGACTGAAATGAAAATCAAGGCATTCTTTAAGTGTAAATTCCTCGAGTAAATCGAGATAAGGTGCTGAATAGGTGAAGTGTTTATGCCAGTCGCTTATTTCAAGACCTTTACCTTGCGCTATCCACGAAACGCTTCCTTTGGTGACTCCTACATATCCTGAAATTATTTTGAGTAGGGTAGACTTCCCACTACCATTTTGTCCTAAGATCGCGGTTTTACTTCCTGCTGTAAAGGTGTAATCGACGTTTTTGAATATCCAATCCCGTTTAAAGCGCTTGGAAACCTGATCCAGAACAATACTGTCTAGCATACTAGCGCGATAAGAAACCTTTCATAATTCCCCGGTCGGAACTCTTGATAAAGCTAATGATTTCATCCCGTTCTTTGGTAGCTGGCATCACGGCCTCAATTTTAGCCAGGGCTTTGGCGTTGTTTAACCCGCGTAAGTAAAGCATGCGATAGATTTCCTGAATCTCCGCAATCTTCTCGGAAGTGAACCCTCTTCTACGCAAGCCGATTGAATTAACACCTTCGTAACCCAACGGCTCACGAGCAGCCTTTGTATAAGGCGGAACGTCTTTTCGTACCAATGATCCACCCGAAACCATAACGTGCGCTCCGATCTTCGCAAATTGATGTACTGCGACTAATCCACTTAAGATGGCCCAATCGTCAATCTGTACTTCACCGGCGATTTGTGAAGCGTTACCAATGATTACGTTGTTACCTACCTTGCAATCGTGAGCAATGTGTACGTAGCCCATAAGTAAGCAATTATTACCCACTACGGTTTTGCCCTGAGTTTTTGTGCCCCGGTTGATGGTAACACATTCACGAATGGTCGTATTGTCTCCAATTTCTACGGTGGTTTCCTCACCATCGAATTTTAAGTCTTGTGGAATCGCAGAAATCACCGCACCAGGAAAAATCTTGCAGTTCTTCCCAATTCGGGCGCCTTCCATGATGGTTACGTTTGATCCGATCCAGGATCCCTCACCAATTTCAACGTTCTTATGAATGGTTACAAAAGGCTCGACAACCACGTTACTGGCAATCTTGGCTTCCGGGTTTACATATGCTAATGGCTGAATCATTTCGGCAAAAGTATGTTATTTATTTTCAACTATTTGTGCCATCATGTCGGCCTCACAAACTAACTTGTTACCTACATACGCTTCTCCATGCATTAAGCACAAACCACGTCGAATAGGACCTATTAACTCCATCTTAATTATCAAAGAATCGCCTGGAACCACCTTGCCTTTAAACTTGGCATTTTCAATCTTTACGAAATACGTGCTCCACTTCGATGGATCTTCCTTATCGTGTAATACCAACACACCACCGCACTGGGCCATGGCTTCTAATTGCAATACACCGGGCATAATAGGCTCTCCCTGAAAGTGCCCCTGGAAGAAATATTGATCTCCGGTAATATTCTTTACACCCACAATGGTGTTTTCCTCAATCTTGATCACCTTATCTACCAACATAAATGGGAAGGTGTGTGGAAGAATGTTCTCGATTTGCTGGTAATTGAAAATTGGTTCAGCGTTGGGATCGTACTGTGGCACATTCTTCATACGTTGTTCTTCTTTTCTGGTTTTCTCAATGATCTTTTTAATCTTTTTGGCAAACTCAACGTTTGCCGCATGTCCTGGTCGTGCAGCCATAATCTGAGCTTTTAAAGGTGTTCCAATAAGGGCTAGATCGCCAATCATATCAAGGAGTTTGTGACGAGCAGGTTCATTTTGAAAACGCAATTCCACGTTATTCAAAATGCCTTCTTTTTTCACTTCTACCTTTGGTTTATTAAACAGACCAGCAAGCTGATCCAGTTCCGAATCTTCAATTACACGGTCTACGATAACGATTGCATTGTTTAAATCGCCACCTTTAATCAGGTTGTTTTCGACCAACATTTCAAGCTCATGCAAGAAGCAGAAGGTTCTACAGCTTGAGATTTCAGTATCAAATTCATTCAACGATGTGATGGACGCATGTTGGCTACCCAATACAGGCGAGTTGTAGTCGATCATTACCGTCAACCGGTAGTCGTCTAATGGCATGGCTACCATTTCCACACCTCGATCTTCTTCTTCGTACGATATGTTGTGAGGCACTTCGAAGTACTCACGTTCTTTCTCTTGTTCTATAATACCAACTTCCTTCAACCGCGCCACAAAAGGGGCAGAGCTACCATCCATAATAGGCGTCTCAGCCGCGTCTAGTTGAATTAGTACATTGTCAATTTCTAACCCCGCTAACGCAGCAAGTACGTGCTCTACGGTGTTAACCCGAGCGCCGTTTTGTTCTAAGGTGGTGCCTCTTGATACATCGACCACGTAATCAACAAGGGCGTCAACAATTGGTTGACCTTCTATATCTACCCGCTGAAACTTGTAACCGTGATCTTCAGGTGCAGGAACAAAAGTCATGTTCACCGCTTTACCCGTATGTAACCCTGTACCCGAAACGGTAAAGGCTTCTTTAATCGTGGTTTGTAATTTCTCCATATCTAAACGTTATCGTTCTTGTTTATTGCTTGTTCTAAATCTTCTACCCGTTTCTTTAACTCAGGGAGTTCTCTAAATACGACCTGACTTCGTAATTCGTTTTTGAGTGGCTGCACAGGACTTCCGAATAGACGTTGATTTTCTTCTACTACATCCTTGGCAATTCCACTTTGAGCCCCAATTTGAGTGCCCTTAGCCACTTTAAGATGACCCGCAAACCCTACCTGGCCGCCAATAAGACAATTC
>DIYD01000102.1 GCA_002428905.1 Bacteroidetes bacterium UBA6063
TTGGGTTGCCAAACTGGAAACCATCTATACTTGGTCTATCCCAGGCGTCTGGTAATTCAGTAAATTCAGAAGTGGAATATTCTACTAAATAGGTAAAGGAAAACATCTGAAAAAACGCAAGTTGATTTGTATCTCCTTTAACGGGGCTTGGAGGTGGCTGACCAAACATCATACGAACTGGAAGACCGTGGCCCGTTCCAGCATCCGAATTGACCCAAAACCAGGTTGCGGCATTTGATCCTGGAACCGGCTTTTTATACCAGTTAACATTTTGAGCATTCATCCAATTCAGCGGTATGTTCCCAACACACGTGGCATCTCCCCACCATGAAGTTCCTGGCACTGTCCAGCCCATATCAACCCTGGTCCAGTTCGCTCCCTTGTCGGTGGATAGCAATGTACCACTATGCAGCACCTGATACCACCATTCACCATAGTTTTCACCAATGATCTGAATTGAAATTCCGTAATTGGCGATGTACCAGAAGTTTGCCAGACATAATTGATAAAATGGCACATCCGGATGTGGATCATGTTCCGGTGGAGGGCTAAATGGATGTAATAGGGCTTTACATTTGAAGGAGTTCGGTAAGTTGGTAGGCAGGTCCGCGCACGGACCAAATGTAGGATAAATTAGCGAGGTAAAATCTTTATCTCTCGCGTTAAATTCGTTGTTCATGTTCTGATTATTTAAAAATTTTAGTTTGGGGATTAGTAACCATGAACAATAGACCTGTACACAAGGCTACTAAATACCCTGCAGTTAATTTCAAATCAATCAGCGCTGAAATCCTTGATTAATACGTGGGTAAAAATAGTCGTTAGATACCTCCTAAAAATCACCATTTATAGCGGTTTTTAGGTTCAGCAGCGCAATAAAGATTGGAATTGAGGTGATCGTTTACTTGAGTTAACTCACTCTACTCCAGTCCACAAATCCCTTGACCTGTCGAATGTATTCACGTAACCGCTGATGTTCAGGCATTAAGAGATCTGGATCTTTTTCCAGAAGCAAAAACGCTTCTTCTCGAGCACGTTCTAACAGTCCCTCATCTCTGACAATACTGGCTAACTTCAGGTCGAGCAACCCACTTTGGCGCGTTCCTTCAATGTCTCCCGGACCCCGAAGTTTGAGGTCAAATTCGGCAATTTCAAATCCATCTGTGGTTTTCACCATGGCTGCGATTCGTTCTTTAGCCACTTTAGTAAGCTTATTTCCGGTCATAAGAACACAGTACGACTGTTCTGATCCCCGACCTACTCTTCCACGCAATTGATGCAATTGAGCCAATCCAAATTTCTCTGCGCTTTCAAT
This sequence comes from Bacteroidetes bacterium UBA6063, assembly GCA_002428905.1. Taxonomy (GTDB): domain Bacteria; phylum Bacteroidota; class Bacteroidia; order NS11-12g; family UBA9320; genus UBA987. Next base: position 1,316 of record DIYD01000102.1, read on the forward strand.
GACCATTACCGTGGCATTCGGCACATTAATGCCAACCTCGATTACCGTTGTGGAAACCAGTATATGGCTTATCCCATTTTTGAACCGATCCATCACGGCATCTTTCTCCTCCGGCTTCATACGACCGTGAAGCATATCCACCTGATATTTAGGACGTTCAAAGAAATAGACCAGATGATCAAAGCCCTCCTGAAGGTTCTTATAGTCGAGTGTTTCTGATTCTTCAATGAGTGGGAAAACCACATACACCTGTCTACCCGCATCCACCTGTTCTTTAATAAACCCACGAACCCGTAATCGATGGCTTTCCCAGCGATGCGCCGTTTTTATTGGTTTACGACCACCGGGCAGTTCGTCAATTTTGGATACATCCAAATCACCATAAACTGTCATAGCCAATGTTCTGGGTATGGGTGTTGCGGTCATTACCAGGACATGCGGTGGGTATTGTGCCTTTTGCCAGAGCTTTGCTCGCTGCGCCACGCCAAAACGGTGCTGTTCATCAATGATCACCATACCCTGATTTTTGAATTGAACAGGGTCTTCAATCAACGCATGCGTACCGATGAGTATGTGTATCTCTCCAGACTCCAATCCGGTTAAGATGCGCGTTCGTTCTTTCTTCTTTGTACTGCCCATTAACAACGCAGTCTGCACACCAATTGCACCGAGTTTATCTTTAAAACCTTCATAGTGTTGAGTTGCCAGTATCTCCGTTGGTGCCATTAACGCTGCCTGAAATCCATTATCCAGAGCAATTAACATGGACAGAAGGGCCACAATACTCTTTCCGCTTCCCACATCTCCCTGCAACAAACGATTCATTTGTTTTCCACTACCGATGTCGGAACGTATCTCTTTGATAACCCTTTTCTGAGCATTCGTCAAATCGAATTCCATCTGACCGGAGTAATAGGCATTGAACTTCTCTCCTATCGTATTAAAAACCAAACCTTTATAGGTAGTACGGTTCTTCTTCAACCGTAAAATGGATGCCTGTAACACAAAGAATTCATCAAACTTTAATCGATCCAATGCCAGGTTCATTTCTTTGGCGTTTCCTGGATTATGAATCCATTTAAAGGCCAGGGATCGATCAATGAGTTGTTGCGACTGAATGATATTTGCTGGCAGAATCTCAGGAATACTAAACTGTGTATTCTCAAAGAGCGCTGTAAACAACTTGCGATACACCTTATTATCGATTTTACGATTGCGCAAGATTTCTGTATTCGGATAAACAGGCTGAAACTGGGGCAATCCCATCTGAGTTTCCGGCGATTCCAGTTCTGGGTGGGCAATATTTATCTTACCATTAAAAACGGATGGTTTGCCAAACAAGATGTAAGTGGTATTGGACTTCAGTGCCGTACTCAACCATTTCACTCCTCTAAACCACACCAATTCAACACTGCCAGATTCATCGCTAAATCGTGCAGTTAATCGTTGTTGACGAGGTTTACCCAACAGACTTATGTTAGACAACTCTCCTTTTAGTTGAACATACGGCATATCGGGCTGCAGCTCACTAACCTGGTGGATTCGAGTGCGATCAACATATCGAAACGGAAAGTGATGCAGTAAATCGTTGAACGTAAATATACCGAGTTCTTTCTGTAACAACTCCGCACGTTGGGGGCCAACGCCTTTGAGATATTCTATAGGAGTTTTGAGAAAAGAATTCACGTGTACAATTATAGAGCTTCGCAGAAAAGTAAGCCGTATTCCAAACGACTAGTTACTCACCTTACCGATATATGCGCCCAATTCCATTAACCAGGCTATCCCCATGTGGACTATAATCCCTCCCCAAATCGATCTACTGTAAAAGGCTAAGATACCCAACAAGCTTCCACCAAAAAAGGAACTAATGGTTTCCACCATGGGTTTACCAAAGTGAATAAACACGTAAAAACTTGCCATCGGCAAGATGGCTCCTGGCCCAACAAATCGTATGAATGCAATCACCAGAAATCCTCTGAAAAAGTATTCAATTGAAACGAAGTCAAGTCCGTACACCAGTTCATAGATCAATAAATTGACCTGCGGTGGGTCAACGCCATAACCGAAGTAATAATCCAGGTTCTTCAACCCACGCGGATAATATGCACCAAAGTGATCGGTTAACCCAAAGCCTACCACAAAGGGCAACATGATCAACAACATGAGGAAATATGGCTTTAGGTTGAAGTTCTTAACGGTGAAACCATAGGGTGTTTCGGCACTTTTGCGATCCCACAGCCAATAAATCGTTACCGGCACCATGGCCGCAGCCATACGGAATAAATCGCGGAACAATTTCCTCCAGAAATTGGGAAACTGGTCAAAGGTCCAACCCTCAGTTATTGTATCTGCAAGTGGTCCACTCGACTGTCGAAAGGCAAATACACTGATTGCAAAAAGGCACAGCAACCAGAACCTTCCGTTCTTTAATAAATCAAAACGTTTCTGAAACAAAATATACCCCATGTACGCCGTTAGAAACGGGATTCCATATAGGAACATGTGATAGACAAACATACCTAAGTTGTTTGCCTTTTCTGGCCGAATACCGAAAGGAAGTACATCCCTGAACCACTGCCCCATCCGAAGAATACCATCCATTCGAAACGCCCGGTACTCGGTATAATGGGTATCGGGATACGCCCAATAAATGGCCACTGCCAAAAAACCCATTAAGAACAGCAAATAACCTAAGCTAAGTTCTTCTTGAATAAACGTCTTGATGTACCCGAGAAACTTCTTCACGTCGGTATTAACCAGCCATCAATTGTTTTTTCACTTCGTCGGCAATGAGTTTTCCATCGGCTTTGCCTTTCATTTTTTGCGATGCTTGTCCCATCACCTTACCCATATCTTTCATACCTGATGCACCAACGCTGGCAATAATGCTCGTAACTTCGGCAGCAATTTCTTCTGCTGACATCTGCTTTGGTAAGAAACGTTCGATAACTTCGAGTTCTTCCCGTTCAATTTGCGCCAGATCTTCTCGCTTTTGCTCTAGAAACAACGCCATTGAATCTTTTCGTTGCTTGGCCATCTTAACCAATGCGGCAATCTCATCTGCTTCGGTTGGAGCGGTTCCTCCAGCCTGCGTATTCAATAACATAAGGGCCGATTTGATTGCACGTAATGAACGTAAAGTAGCCTGGTCTTTGGCTTTCATGGCGGCCTTTAATTGTTCGGATATTTGTTCATTCAAACTCATGAAACAAATGTAGGTAATAACCCAATTCGAAATCCAGTGTTCATAGCTATGTTGATGAAGTTTTGACGAATAAAAACAAATCCACAGTTTGTCCAGCACCCATACGATTTTGATGTGGTCTATGTACTTTCGAATGACGTAAGTTTAGTTCCCTATGCCCGATTTTAGTCATCTTCATTGTCATTCTCAGTTTTCCTTGCTCGATGGCGCTGCCAGTATTCCGGGCATGATGGCCAAGGCAAAGCAAGACAATATGAAGGCGGTGGCCTTAACCGACCACGGCAATATGTATGGCGCCTTCAAGTTTGTGGTAGAGGCTGAAAAACAGGGGATTAAACCGATTGTAGGATGCGAATTCTATGTGGTTGAAGATCGTTTCCAGCGCTCTTTTACCGGTGGCAAAAAAGACGTTCGCCGGCATCAACTGATGCTTGCCAAAGACCAAGAAGGATATAAGAATTTGTCCATACTATGCTCGCTTGGTTTCATTGAAGGCTTGTATAGTAAGTATCCCCGAATCGACAAAGACTTAATTCGCAAACACAGCGAAGGTATAATCGCAACGACCTGTTGCATAGGAGCCGAAGTTCCTCAAGCTATTTTGCATAAAAGTGAAGAGGAAGCAGAAAAAGTCTTTTTAGAGTGGTTAGACATTTTTGGTGAGGATTACTACATCGAGCTTCAGCGTCATGATTTGGAGAATCTAGACAAAACGGGTAAAAGTCAGGAAGACGTGAACCAGGTTTTGCTGAAATGGTCTGAGAAATACAACGTTCCTGTTATAGCTACCAACGACTCGCATTATATCGACGAGGACGACTTCAATGCACACGACATTCTACTTTGCATCAATACGGGTGATTTGCAAAGCACACCGGTAGGTGAAGGACGTGATAAGCGATTTGGTTTCCCAAACAGTCAGTTCTATTTCAAAACTCAAGCCGAGATGCTGGCCAAGTTCAGCGATGTTCCTCAAGCCCTGGACAATACCAACCTGATCGTCGATAAGATTACGCCGCCTCAAATGCAGCGAGATGTATTGCTTCCAAACTATGTACTCCCTGAAGGCTTTGCCAATCAGGACGAATACTTGAGACATCTCACGTATGAAGGAGCACGAAAACGCTATGGTGAGATCACCGAAGAAATTCGGGAGCGTCTTGATTTTGAGCTGGCAACAATAGCCAATACGGGTTATCCTGGCTACTTTTTAATTGTACAGGACTTCACCTCAGCTGCACGGGAATTGGGCGTGGCAGTTGGGCCC
>DIYD01000255.1 GCA_002428905.1 Bacteroidetes bacterium UBA6063
TCTTCCAGTGTATTGAACCTTCCGTCGTGCATATAAGGTGCGGTAAGGGCAATATTTCGTAAGCTCGTCACCTTGAACTTACCCTTATCCCAGGGTTTATTCGTTGCCTTTTGCCTTCCATCATCCTTCATATCTACTTCTGCATCCAGGCCATTGTTCATATACTCATCATTTTCGAAATTGAAACCTCCATGGCAATGTGCACAATCGGCTCCACTTTCGTCCGGAAAGAACTCATTGTATTCCTGAAAGAATAGATCATGACCACGCTTTTCACTTTCTGAATAAACTGTTGAGTCTTTCAGAAACGCGTCGTATTTAGAGTTGAAAGACACGATAGAATTCATAAACTGCTCCATCGCTAACGACATCTTTTCAGCCGTTATCTCGTCGCTACCAAACGCTCGTATAAACTGGTCTCTATATAGTTGGTTTGCCGACAACTTGTTTACGACATTTTCTAAGGATTCATCCATCTCCAGTTCATCCTGAATCGGCAATAACGATTGATCTCGTAATAAATGAGCTCTGCCATCCCAGAAGAACTCGTTAGTATTCCATGCCATATTAAATACAGACATGGCCTGTCGTCCTCCTTTCATGCCTCTTACACCAATGGAGAAGCGTGCTGTATCTGTAAATGCAAATTCCTGGATGTGACAACTTGCACAGGCCTGTGAGCCATCTTTCGACAACATTTTTTCATAGAACAACATCCGCCCTAACTTTACTCCTTCAACTGTTAAGTCGTTATCGGCAGCAATATCAGGAGGAGGTAGCTGGCCATAGGCCAGAATGTACGGAGTTGTATCGTGTTGAACCCCTTCCGGCTCTTCATCTTCTTTGCACCCTTGTATCACTCCTAAAGCAATACAAAGCGCTACTATTATATATTTCTTCACTTAATTTCTGAATTTAGGATTGTTCATAAATTCATGGTCGGTCAGCGTTAACAAAAACGCTTTTAGCTGGTCTTTTTCCATTGGAGTCAAATGCAGTGGTTTCAACCACTCACTTTTCTGCGGGTGACTTCTCCCACCTGAGTCGTAATGATCAATTACTTCGTCGAGCGTTGATAGTGAACCGTCGTGCATATACGGGGCAGTTACCTCAATATTTCGCAGCGTTGGCACCTTATATCGGGCTTCGTCTTCGGGTAAACCGGTAAGGCGTTTGCGCCCTTCATCGGCATAGACTTCATACAGTCCATTGTTCTCAAAGCCATACGTCGTAAAATTGAATCCTCCATGGCACTTGAAACAATTCGTTCGAGCACTGTAAAAAAGGCGTAATCCTGCCAACTCATCTGTTTTGAGTGCTTGCTTGTCCCCTTGAAACGCATACCGATCAAAAGCACTATTCTTCGACACAAGTGTCCGCTCAAACATCGCAATGGATCGCATGAGCACTTTGTAATCCAATGGTTTGCCATAGGCTTTTTGACTCATGGATTGTACAAGACTGTCTGCCTTAAACCGTTCTACAGCATCCAAGATGTTTAGATCGAATTCATTGTGCTCCTGCGCTGGGACCAACACCTGCATCTCCAGTGTGGGCACCCCTCCTTCTCTGGTGAAATAAGGATGGTAACCTATGTTTGTTAAGGTTGGCGCGTTGCGCACTCCTGGTCGATTAAAAACACCTGGACTCGTTGCTGTATTGGCACCAAACCCGTGCTCTGCAGCATGACACGATGCACAGCTTACACTGTAATCCGAAGAAAGCATTTTGCTGTAAAACAAGAATTTACCCAGCTGCACGCGCGCTTCCGAATATTCATTCTCCACTGGGAATTCCATTTCCGGAAAATGCCCAGGTAGATTCTTCAACCCGATGGTCATTTCCGGTTCAATCGAAACGTCTTTACTGCAACCGAGCAACGACAGCGCCAGACAAGTGAGTGCTATGACTCCATGTGGTCTCAATGCTTACTGAATCAATACACGTTCTGTGGCAATTAGACCTGAAGGTGTTTCCAATCTAGCCAGATAGGCCCCCGGGGTGTTTAATGAAACTTTAAACTCGTTCGCATTTACCAATCGCGTATCAATCACAACTTTTCCAGTTAGATCGTGAAGCACCAAATGGTAATCTCCGATTTCCGAAAATGAGAATACAACATCACCCTGACTCGGGTTCGGATACATGTTTACCATCAACATTTTAGGCGTTGGTTTAAGGCTAACATTGCCTTTACCATCAAGCGATGTAAATACATGATTTTGGAAATTGCGCAGTACAGTAACTGCTTGTCCGTCGGTTCCGTGTTTAATCAAACCCGAAGAGACATCTACACCTTTAATAGCCATGGCATAATCTGCATTTAGTGTTACGGTGTGAACACCGTTATCTTCTTTGGAATCCGTTGGAATATTGATTGTGAAATAGTTCTCATTACCCAGTGCATGAATTTCGAATACTTGATTCAGTCCAGATCCTGCCTTACCTTCCATTGCTACAAAACGGTAACCGGCGGCCCATCCCCAATGCATAGAAGGATTTTTTGGTGCCAACGGATGTGAAGCGGGCCATTGTGTTAGATCAGCATTGTTTACACCTGGATCAACTCCAATGGACATTTGGATTCCTTCAACCGTAGTTACATCCATCTCGCCCAGACTGTATTCATCATTCGTTGCAGCGTTAACCAGAATATAAACATCCTCCGCTTTGGTGATCTTCCCACCATCGTGTGTTATACTGATCTCAGAAATGTAGTACTCCATTCGCTTGAGATTAAAGGCATTACCTAAATCATTCTTTGATTGTGTATTTAAGGCAAACGCTTGTCCATCAAGTAAATGATTGAGTTTAAGCTTCACCTCAGACTTTCCATAGCCCTGAACCGCCAGTAGAACTATAGACATTATAAGTATTGTGATTTTTTTCATTGCTTACTATTTATGTTTTCATTTTTAACATAGTCCATGTTGCAGGTTGGACAACTACCTGGTTCATTTGAACCACTGCCTTCGCAGTACATCGGGCAAACAAATGCTGAAGTGTATTCAGCACCCGACATATCATTCTTGTCGCTAAAATTGATGGTGCACGAAGCTATGCTTAGCAACGTTACCCAGACAAATATGATACTCCGTATTTTCATTAAGATTTGTTATTACATCAAACAGGTATAATACCATCGGTTAGTTTTGGGTCGGAATACGATGTAAGAATCAAATAAGATACGTCTCCAGCAAAATGTGGAGGTCCACAGAAACCGGATCCGGAGGTGGATAATCTATGTATTTTTTTACTGGAACATGAGCGCCCTTGATAGCGTAGTTGGTACGATAGAACGTTATTGGAACGCATTTCGCGTCCTGTGGACTTTGCAAATTACTGTTATGATCAAACGCACCCGAATAATACACCAGGTTCAGATCTTCACAACAGTTCGTCCTGTTCCACCCCTCACGTCCAGATCGAGAACATGCGGACTCACTCATAGCCATTGGGCACGAGTTGGCTTCGGCATAGATGCCTAAAGACTTTACCTTACCCTGGCATAAATGAAAATCTAGATTGATGCTAAGGCTGGTTAACAGCATTAA
>DIYD01000361.1 GCA_002428905.1 Bacteroidetes bacterium UBA6063
GGGTTTCATGCAGGTCTCGTTGTCTGTATTGAGGTGGTTTCAATCGGGTTTCACTCATGTTCGAGATCAACTTGCTGAGCAGGTAACCTAACGCTACAGCACCTACAGCGATCACGAGAGCCAAGGTCATATAGTTATAATAAGCAGTCGCCAAAGCCGCACCGTTTATCACCGTTAAGGCAGCAAATACGAACCCAGAATCTTTGACCAGCGACTTGTCTACTTCTTTCTTTGGTGCTTTGGTGACATCGGATGAGTCGATGTATTTCTTTAATACGTGATTGGTTGGATTATTCAGGTCGATAAAGCTATCGATTTGCAGTAAGTTGCCAGGTATACGTTGAACCGGTAGCTTCAGCTGGAGCCTGGGTTTTGATTTTACCTGGCTCGAATCGATCATTGATTTGGTCTTTGTATTGCCTTGAGGTTTTACATAATGCCCATGATTACGTTGTTGCGCTGTTTGTTGGTTTGATCCCCGACTTCGAGGGATGTGACCATAGCGCATGGTACAGGAGGCGAGTACACTGAGTATACTCGTAATTAAGATATAGGTTACTAGTCTGGATTTAAACATAAATCAGGTCTTAGCTCTGTTGATGATCTCAAAACCCAGTCTTTTGCCCGTAGCGATACCCGAAGGGTTATTGAAGGCATTTTTCTGCTGAACAGAAATCTCATTTAACGCATCTGGTGGAGGTACAAACAAATCAAAGTCGAGGCAATAGAGCATGCACTGCTCAATGATGTTGTCCATATGCTCGCTGTTGAGTTTGTTTTTACCGATGTCTTTATACAAGAAACCAAGCTGACGACGGCCTTCAACATAAAAATTGTTGTAGCTGTTAACGAATACCCGAGCAAGCAGGTATCCCGAATCCGCCAGTCGGTTGTACTTAATAGAATCACTGAGGAAGTTGTAGATCTGAATCATTCCGAAGTAACCACAGCTCTCATCACTTTTTATATAAGCCGATTTGCTTACTGCATGTTTAGGTGGAAAGGTAAACACATTGGTATGAAGCATAAAAACTATGGTGTCGCCAGAAAACTTGAGGTGAAATTCAAATTTCCCATACTCATTCAGCTTGATCTCAACCGCTGGAGAAGTGTCTAAAACCTCAGGTGCAAGTTGGTCAACAATATTGTGCGCTCGAGCTTTGAACTGATTAAACACCTCAATTGAATGTCTGTGGATGTTTTGTTTTAGGTTGGCTTTTTGGTTTAGTCCGTTAAGAATTTGTCCAATTTTTTCCGACATAAGTTTTTTTAAATGGTCTTAGCAAGAAGCTTGAAAATTTTATTCCTGCACCGCAAACAAAGTTATCTAAAAAATGTAATGTTAAAAGAGCATGTAATAAAGCATGCTTAAAAATGACCAATGGGTGATGACAGATATTTGACAGTTTGTCAAGCGTTTGAAAATCAATTCATTGTGAATGAAAAAGTAGAAATACAGACGTCTTGAAATAAATCTCAAGCCCCTGTATTTTTTGACGCTAAAAAAATGTAATTTCGCACAACCAAAAAACAGGATATTCTCTATGTCAAATACAGCACATTTATCGTTGAACGGAAAGGAACTTGAACTTCCATTAATCGAAGGATCTGAGCAAGAAGTTGGAATCGATATTTCGAAGCTTCGTGCAGCTACAGGTGCGGTAACTGTTGATGTAGGGTTTAAGAATACTGGCAGCACTACAAGTAACATTACATACCTTGATGGTGAAGCAGGTGTGCTTCGTCATCGTGGATATTCCATTGAAGATTTGGCAGAAAATGCAAGCTTCCTCGAGGTAGCTTACCTGTTGATTAATGGAGAATTGCCGAATGCTCAGGAGTACGCCGATTGGGATCACCAGATTCGCCACCATACGTTGGTGAATGAAGACATGGAGAACATCTTCAAGGCATGGCCTACAGGTTCACACCCAATGGGGCAGTTGACCGCCATGATTTCTTCCCTTTCTTCGTTCTATCCTGAGTCACTCAATCCAAATCAAAGTGAGGAAGATCAGCACAGAACGATTCGTCGTTTGATTGCCAAGATGCCAACCATTGTGGCTATGTTGCACAAGAAAGCAGCAGGTCATCCGGTGATCTATCCGCAAAACAAGTTGGATTATGTGTCGAACTTCTTAAACATGACCTTCAAAAACATCACGGAAGATTATGAGATCGACCCGGTATATGTGGAGGCAATGAATAAACTGTTGATCTTACACGCAGACCACGAGCAAAACTGCTCAGCATCTACAGTGCGAATCGTAGGATCGTCTCACGCTAACCTTTATGCGTGTATCTCTGCCGGTATTGCAGCTCTTTGGGGGCCGCTTCATGGTGGTGCAAACCAAAAAGTAATTGAGATGCTTGAGGCCATCAAAAATGACGGTGGTGATGCACAGAAGTATATCGAGAAAGCAAAAGACAAAAACGACCCATTCCGATTGATGGGCTTTGGGCACCGCGTTTACAAGAATTACGATCCACGCGCAACCATCATCAAAAAGTCGTGTGACGAGATCCTAGACAAGTTGGGTATTTCTGATCCTGTATTGGAGATTGCTAAACAACTGGAAGAAACAGCATTGGCTGATCCGTACTTTGCAGAGCGTAAATTGTTCCCGAACGTAGATTTCTACTCGGGTATCATTTACCGAGCAATGGGCTTCCCAGTGGAAATGTTTACGGTATTGTTTGCTCTTGGCCGACTTCCAGGATGGATATCTCAATGGAAAGAGATGAGAGACCAGAAACAACCTATCGGTCGTCCACGTCAGATTTACACTGGCCCTGCAGCCCGAGACTGGGTTCCAATGGAGGCCAGATAATCGTCGCTAAAGTTCTTACAGCTTCGGGTTGTTTTTATGACGATCTGAATCGCGTTTCGTTTTCTTTTCCAGGTTCTCCTTGAGGGCAGTGGTCAAGTCTATTCCAGTTTGATTTGCAATGCAGATCAAAACGAAAAGTACATCGGCAAGCTCATCGGGCAATTGTTTGCCCAGATCTGTTTGCTTGGCAGATTGCTCACCGTATTCTCGAGCCATAATACGTGCTACTTCTCCCACTTCTTCCATTAGAATCGCCGTGTTGGTGAGTTCATCGAAATAGCGAACACCTATGGTCTTAATCCACGTATCTACTTTCTTTTGTGCTTCAAGAATTGTCATTTGACAAATGTAGGGATTGTATATTTGTGGCGGTTTTAGCAATGGCTGAAAAATTAGTCTACATAACGCGTAAAGAACACTTTAATGCAGCGCATAAGCTGTATAATCCAAAATGGACCAAAGAGGAGAATGAAGCTGTCTTTGGTAAGTGTGCGAATGAGAATTGGCACGGTCACAATTTTGACTTATTTGTAACGGTAAAAGGAAGTCCGGATAAGGACACAGGTTTTATCATGGACCTCAAAAAATTACGCGACCTTATCGTTGAACACGTAATTGAACCTTTAGATCATAAAAACCTGAACCTGGATGTTCCATTTCTTGAAGGAAAGATGGCTTCTATAGAAAATGTGGCTATTGGTATCTGGGATCAACTCGAACCGCATTTAAAGAACTGCCAACTCCATCGGGTTAAGTTGTGGGAAACACACAACAACTATGTAGAGTATTTTGGCGAAGAAACGAAATAGATATGTACAAAGCACAGGTAAACGGAACACATTCATTTGATATAGAACGAGACGAAAAACAGGTCAATGCGCAAGGTGTTCACTTTGACTGCGAATTGCTGCCAGACGGCACATATCATGTTTTGCTTAACAATAAATCTATGGTGGCCGAGGTTGTAGCTGTTGACCGTAATGCCAAGCAAGTGGTTTTGCGTATAGATGGTAAACGATATGAAGTTACCCTGGAAGATGAGTTTGATCAGCTGCTCGCAAAAATGGGAATGGACAAATCTGCAGCGCAGAAGGTATCCGAAGTAAAGAGCCCTATGCCGGGTCTTGTACTTGAGGTAAAGGTGAGTGTAGGTGATGAAGTGAAAGAAGGGGATGCGCTTATGGTATTAGAGGCCATGAAAATGGAGAACGTTATTGCTGCACCTTGTGATGCAATCATTGCTGGCATAGAAGTTTCTGACCAGGATAAGGTAGAGAAAAACCAGTTGCTGGTTCGCTTTGAGGCCTAACTGCTCTGAGCCATTATTCGACTATTTCAAACACGCAAAATGTCATTCACATGGGTATTGCCTGCCCGTTGAGCCTGTTGTAGTTTTGCGAATCAATTATTAGATGTATGAAAAAACTAATTTGGATTGCTATCCTTTCGTTACCACTATTCGGATTTGCCCAGATTGACACGGCAAAAATGAACCAAAAAACAAAAGAGCTTGCGGCTGCAAAAGCGGCATTAGCTGAGGCCCAGGCCAAGGTAGATGCTATTTCTTCTCAGATCAAGGCCTTGCAGCCGATTAAAAAATGGGATATGGGGCGTTTTGTTGCGCTAAACTTCAACCAGGGGACTTTTACTAATTGGTCTCTTGGAGGGGTGAATTCAATATCACTTACCGCTTTGGGTAATGCATATGCGAACTACAAGTTTAAGAACTGGACCTGGGACAACAACTTAGATTTGGCCTATGGTGTCATTCGCAACAAGGGTGAAGATATCCGAAAGAATGAAGATAAGATTGACCTGCGATCAAAGCTGGGCAGGAAGGTGAACGATAAGTTGAGCTGGGCGAGTATTGCTCGTTTTGAAAGCCAGTTCGATCGCGGTTTCGACTTTAACGATGAGAATGAAGATCGCCCGGTTATCTCACAGTTTATGGCGCCGGCATACCTGAAACTTTCCCTTGGAATTGATTACAAGCCAAATGCAAATCTGTCCATATATATTTCTCCAGCAGCGGGTAAATGGACGTTTGTGAAC
>DIYD01000231.1 GCA_002428905.1 Bacteroidetes bacterium UBA6063
TAGAGTATTCTGTTCCTTCCGGTGCAGAACCTTCTGTGTCTAAGCTGAATCGATCTCTTGGGATATTGTAATTCGCATTTAAGTAATCAATGATAGCATTAGCACGTTTGAATGCCAATTGAGAACCAGACTTGCTTCGTACAGCGTAACCTGATGCAAGTACTTTCAAATCAGGACAAGCCTTCATTTTTTCAGCAACACTGTACAGAGAACCGTAGAATTCTGGTTTGATACGTGAGCTTCCATTGTCAAACACAACGGCTGGAAGAATCACATCTTCACAATCACAACATGCACCGCCAACACGAACTTCAGTTCCTGTACGTGGGTTAACCACCGCACCTGGTGCTGTTTTAGTGTCTTCATCACGGTAATCAGGTACACCATCGTTATCAGCGTCAACCATTACACCATCAACGTCTACGATAGCGCCACGCTCAGAATATGGCTCCGCATCTTTGTGATCTGGAATACCATCCATGTCGATATCGGCAGTTTGACCGCCGCCCCATACCCAGGCACCTTTTTCAGTGTCAGGTTCTTTGTCGAAGTAATCCGATACACCATCATCATCCGTATCTGTCATAACCAATACCATGCTATCTCTTAATTGATCCATAGAATCAATTGTTGAGTAGATAGACTCGATTGGGTTCAACCAGTCGTAGTGATCATCTAAACCTTCGCGGCTTCCTAGTTTGATACTACCCTGTACACTTAATAAACCGTAGAAATCAAATACCCGGTTTCTCCAGATAGGGAATGAGTAAGCGTCTAAGTTATCTGTCCGTGTATAGTGGTTTTTGTATTCGATACCAAGGTCTAACCACTTGCCAAGGTTTCTTTTGAAACCAACCCCGAAAGGAACCGTGAAGTTGTTACCCTTGTAGTTTGAAATTGCATTGGTGAAGTTACCGTTGTTGTCTAATTCAGGAGTGAAGTAATCATCTCCCCAGTAGTCGTAGAAACGTTGTGCATCTGCAGTTGTCTCGTACTGACCTTTAACATCACTCCAGATTACACCAAACCCTGTGAAGAAGTACATCTGAACTTTACGCAACGGGCGTAAGAAAGAAATGTTACCTAGTGTAAGGTGAGCTGTAACGTTAACGTCTTTAAAGTTATTCTTAAAAAAGTACGAATCTTCTGAAGGAGCCTGGTTACCAGAGTTAAACGTCTCAATGTTATCTGGGTTTAATCCCTGACGTTTGTCACCACCGTTACCACTAATATCCTGCTCAGCACGTGAGCCGTTTAGTGTACCGATGTTACCATTTAATTTTAAACCAAAGGTTTGAGATACAGAGTATTTTACGTGCGCTCCAAAGGCTAAGCCCGGACGGAAGTCATCGGCATCACTCATTGTGTGCGTAGGACTTACTTGAAGTCCAAGAGACCACCGCTTAGCGTAGCGGAATTTTTCGAAACTGTTCGAGGCAGTAAAATCTGATTGTCCGATTGCCACATGGCCACCCAACATTGCAATTAGAAGCAAGGTAGTTTTTAAACTTTTCATTTTCATTTCTATCTATAACCGATATTCGTGTAGTTATCCGACAAAAATAGTGCAGAAATGGCTGATTACCAAGCCGATTATATGATGGTTATCACAAGGTTACGCTGATTTGTGTATACGTTGTAGTCATTTTTAAACACTTTCAACAGAACTGCACAGTAGTCCAAATGTGTCAGAATCGATGTATTTCTTTCCTGCACATAGGTTTCCGACCATACCTTATTCTTAATCTTATTTATACGGTTATAGTCGGCATTAGTACGGATGTCAGAGATATAGGTTCGGTTAGACTCGGTTTCAAGTAGATTGAATAACTGGTTTTTGAGCTTAACCCCCTTGGTTAATGGGCCTTTTCGATCTTCCTCCAGTTGTTGAATTAAGCGGTCAACACGTCCTGAAAGAAGCGAAAGTTCTCCATCTATTTCTGCTTTATTTTTATTTGTTTTGGTGACAAAAAAATGATCGAAATTCTCGTTGTTCAGAAACAAGGTCTGCACGTTGAAATTTTGAGCTTCTAACTGAGCTGCATTTTTGCCTGAAAGGATAAAGTTTGATTTACGTAAAAATAACGTTGGAAAGACCGCGTTGGCAGATTCCATGGCTTTTTTTAACTCAAGCCAGTAAATAAACTCACTTCCTCCACAGATATACACCAAATTAGGTAGACACAACTGCTGGAAAATCGGGCGCAACAGGGCATTTGGACTAAAACGTTCTGGATGCTGATCAATCAGTTCATCCATTTCATGTGCAGACCAGGTAGAATCATGCCCAACGAGTTGGAAGCCAGTTTCGGATGTTGTAATGCGATAACGACCGCCTTCATGCAACATGAAATAGTTAATCGGTCTCGTGTTTATCGGTGCTTTAACCTTGTGACTTTTAAGAACCTTAATACTTGCGTCTATGTGCTCGGCATTTTCGTGTTTGAACAAATCCGCCTTTATGTTTTCCGTCAAACGCCGCTTGATTGTTTGCGCATCGGCATCGAACAACACAATTCCAAGATCTTCATATAATGCGTGCAAGATGTAACGGGTTGCCTGAGCAAATGTATAGCACGACGTATAGGCCGTCTCACATAGGTTAAGAAAATTCAGGTTTTCTTCCGTTTGGTCGATGCGCGCTTTGGCTTGTTCCACAAGTGGAAGTAACGACTGTGGAGATAGCCTCCCAACTGGTCCGTTGGCATCAAGATCCCAGGTATATGTCTCATTATACAAACGTACCGATTTGATTTCATCGAAATCATGGTCTTCACTTGCCATCCAAAACACGGGAACCACATCGTTTTCAGGCAATTGCTCAGATATCGAACGGGCGTCTGCGCAGCACGATAAGATTTTGTTTACCACGAAAAGTGGGCCTAAAAATATGTGTATCTGTTGTCCGGTGGTCACAGTAAACGTGCTGGACTTCCGAAGCAATTCGATGTTCTTAAAAACCAGAGAGGATTCGTTCAGGTTGATGTTTGAATCCGCGTATTGCTTTATGATTTCATCCGCTAATACATTTCGATAGTGGTCATCGAAATCCATTTGGCTCGCAAGCTCTGCAAAAGAAGATGTATTGATGAGTTCTTCAGGGAAACCAGTCTGAGTCAGATACTTGTTAACAATCGGTTTGTAGAAATCGGTTGCTGTTACGTCTACCTCAACGGTTCTTGGTACATGGTCAAACGATGGTTCCATATAGGTCAAATTCTTTTGCACTGTTTACTTTCACATTTACGAAGTCGCCGAGGCGAGCGAAATCACTTGCCGATTTTACCATTACTTCGTTATCTACTTCAGGGGAGTCTGATTCAGTGCGACCGATGAAGTAACCATTCTCGTATCGATCAAGCAATACTTTATAGGTGTTTCCGACTTTTTGCTGGTTCAAATCAAAAGAGATTTGCTCCTGTATTTCCATGAGGTGACTTGCTCTTGCATTCTTTTCTTCCTCTGGAATATTGTCTTCCAGCGTAAATGCATGGGTACCGTCTTCGTGCGAATAGGTGAACACACCTAAACGGTCGAACCTGTATTTCTCAACGAAATCACACAATGCCAAAAAGTCTTTTTCGGTTTCACCGGGATGTCCAACCAACATTGTGGTTCGGAAAGCAATATCCGGATTGTGACTTTTTACCTTGTCCACAACTTCTTCGGTTCTGCGCTGTGTTATACCACGTCGCATGGTTTTCAACACGTTATCGGTAATGTGTTGCAGTGGCATGTCGATGTAGTTACAGATGGATGGATTATTCTTAATTACGTCCAAAACGTCCATCGGAAACTGAGAAGGGTAAGCGTAGTGCAGACGTATCCAGTCGATGCCATTAACTGCGGCCATGCTTTCCATAAGTGAAGCAAGTTTACGCTCCTTGTAAAGATCCAGGCCGTAGTAGGTAGAATCCTGAGCGATTAACATCAACTCTTTACACCCATTTTTTGCCAGGTTACTGGCTTCTTCAACCAGCAATTCGATTGGTTTTGAAACGTGTTTGCCACGCATTTGCGGGATGGCACAGAAAGAACATGGACGGTTACAGCCTTCTGAAATCTTCAGATAGGCATAGTGAAAAGGCGTTGTTGTAATGCGTTCTCCAAGCAGATCCTTCTTATAGTCTGCGTTGAGTTTTTGCAGCAAACCTGGTAATTCCATGGTCCCAAAGAAGGCATCCACTTCGGGCATTTCTTCTTGAAGGTCTTCTTTATAGCGATGTGAGAGGCAGCCAGTAACATACAGCTTGTCGATGTTGCCTGATTCTTTCTCATCGATGTAGTGTAATATGGTGTCGATCGATTCCTGCTTTGCGTTTTCGATAAAACCACATGTGTTAACCACTATAATATTGGCATCGTCACTTTCTGCCTGGTGGCTGGCGTCGATTTCATTCGCTTTAAGCTGGGTAAGTAATACTTCAGAATCGACGACATTCTTCGAACAACCGAGCGTAATAATGTCTACTTTATTCTTACGAAAGTCTTTCGTTCTCATACGAATTAGTTCGAAAATAGAGATTCTACGAAATCTGCAGGTTCAAAATGTTGGATGTCATCGATGCCTTCTCCGATACCAATGTACTTCACTGGGATCTTAAACTGATCTGAAATGCCTAGAACCACGCCACCACGAGCCGTGCCATCTAACTTCGTTAAAGCCAGAGAGGTTACCTCGGTAGCAGCAGTAAATTGTTTCGCTTGCTCAAAGGCGTTTTGGCCTGTACTGGCATCCAGAACAAGCAGTACTTCGTGCGGTGCATCGGGTATTACCTTGCTCATCACCCGTTTAATCTTGCTCAATTCATTCATCAGATTGATTTTATTGTGCAATCGGCCCGCAGTATCAAGTAAGATCAGATCAACATTATCTTCCACACCTTGTTTTACCGTGTCGAATGCCACAGCTGCCGGATCGGTGTTCATGCCTTTGGAGACAATAGGAACCTGTACACGGTCGCTCCAAATCGTAAGTTGATCTACCGCAGCAGCCCGGAAGGTATCGCCAGCACCTAGAAGTACCTTTTTACCTGCCTTACTGTAGAGGTTTGCCAACTTTCCGATGGTTGTGGTTTTTCCTACACCATTTACACCAACAACCATAATCACATATGGCTTTGCTTCTTTATTGAAATCGTCTTTCTTGTTTTCAGAAAGAAGTTGTGTGATTTCGTCTTTGAGTAAATTGTTTAGTTCGGTTGCGCCTACATATTTGTCTGAAGAGACTCTTTTCTCCAGGCGGTTAATAATGTTTAGTGTTGTATCTACGCCAACGTCGGATGTAATTAGAATTTCTTCCAGTTCATCCAGAAAGTCTTCATCAACGGTATTTTTACCAACTAAGGCTTTAGATATTTTGCCAAAGAGGGATGATTTGGTTTTCTCAAGACCTTTGTCGAGTTGTTCCTTTTCTTCAGAACTTTTTTCCTTTTTAAAAAAATCGAAAATGCCCATGTCTATAAACAAAAAAAGCTTCCTATGATAAAACAAGGAAGCTTATAAAAGTTTTTAAAATAAATTATTTAAAGTACTCCTTAACTGAATCAGTAGGAATGATCTCTTCTTTAAAAGTATAGGCTCCGGTTTTTGGAGATTTTACAGCTTTGATAACTTTAGCCCAATCTCGGCCAGTACCTGTCTTAAGCGTTGCTACTACCTTCTTTGCCATTGTCTATATTATTTAATTTCTTTATGAACTGTCACCTTCTTCATGATTGGGTTGTATTTCTTCAACTCCAAACGCTCCGTGGTGTTCTTTTTATTCTTCGTGGTGATATAACGAGAAGTACCCGGCATACCGCTGGCTTTGTGCTCAGTGCACTCTAAAATTACCTGAATTCGATTACCTTTCTTTGCCATGATCGATTATATTCTTCCGTTTTTTTCGAAATCTTTTAAACAAGCAGAAATTCCTTTCTTGTTGATTGTTCTCAACGCAGAAGTAGAAACCTTCAAAGTAACCCATCGGTCTTCTTCAGGAATATAGAATCTCTTCGTGTGAAGATTTGGATAAAATCTTCGCTTCGTTTTAATATTTGAGTGGGAAACGTGGTTTCCTTTTAAAGCCTTCTTCCCAGTTAAATCACAAACTCTCGACATCGTCTCGTTTTTTAAGGAGTGCAAAGTTGGCCTTTTTTCCGAGATTTAACAAGCGAATTGGTATTTTTTTGATATTTATTTTCTAGGGCGTCAGCTCATACATAGCAGGTTGTAACGTAACCTTTGATTTCGCACCCTGCGCACGAATACGATCTATTATGATTCGATCACCAACCTTCGCAGAAATCATGTATTTGCGGGCTTCTTCCGGTAGTGTCGATCCGTCAACTTCAATAAGTTTGGCTTCCCCTTCCCTGGGCGCCAGGACGAAATTAAAACTGGTAATTTCTTCTCCATTCCAGGAACTCAAGGTTAAAGAGTCTACGCAGTTTACGTACATGATGCTCAAATGAAACTCGGCAATGCCATTTATACGGGTTTTGTTTAGGTTGGTTGGGTTGTGCATCTTGAAACCAAATAAACAAATGGTACAGGTGATTGCGGCCAATACCGCAATGATTCTTAATCTATGTGTGTTCATGTCTGATGTTATTACCTTGTAATTTAAGGTTATCCCAACTGGTTTCCGAAAGTGGCGCCACTAACGATCCCATTAATTGCATTTGGTCACACATTTGAGGCGGTATGACATGCACATGACGATGCACTGATCTGGAATGCACAAAAGTAAATAGAGGTAACTCCTGCTTACATCAGTCCGCAACAATCCGGTACATGGCAGGCATAAGACGGCTGGTGTCTCCGTTGTGTACGGCCATCACCTGATCCAATATGAGGTGATCTCCTGGCTCTGCCGACCTTAACGCAGTGCTTACCCATGACGGGAGTGCGGTTGATTTAGCTTTAGTGAAACGTGCTTCTCCTGCTTTCGGATCAAATACTACATGGTAGCTGATTATTTCATAGCCCTCGGCCGCATTAACAATGAATTGTTCCTCCCTGTCGAGGTATGATGTTGTAAGTATAACATCCACAATATGATTCAGCTGCGTTTGCCGGTTCGACTTCGGGTTGTGGTTGTGATATGTCTTGTCTACCGTTGTAGAAAACAACGTTAAACTGCCTGCAAGCAGTCCGGTTAATACCAACAGATCATGCATTCGAGATTTTATGGCGCTCATGCTTTGGCTTTTGGCCAATTTACATCCGATCTATGATGATTCCTAATCCGTAATCTCATAGAGGGCAGGAGACAGGTACAAGGTGTCTCCTGTTTTAATGGAGGTAACCCGATCAATTATGATGCGATCTCCCGATTTCGCCG
>DIYD01000224.1 GCA_002428905.1 Bacteroidetes bacterium UBA6063
CAGGTAACCATTGGCGCCAATATTAGTACCGGTAAGTACATTGCCACTAATCACACGTGAGTTACTACCTGAGATATTGTCTTTAGTAATTGCTTCGATGTTTACCCCAGCAACGGTTTCAACGTATTGAGGATCCTTAACATCAGAACCAGCGACTGCCACTTTTTGAGAAAGATCAAGTTTACCGGTCGTAAACAATCGGCCAATGAAAACCACATGTTGTGGGGAAACCGTCCAAACCACTTCACCTTTATTCACCGGATCGATGTGGTGGATTTGAACACCTACCAAACCTGCCGGGTGTGTTCCCTGAAACAAGGTTTTTTCAACTCCGTTTACCTGGCTAAACATGCCAGAAGATTGAGTTGCAGCATCACAGTTTAGATGAACCTTACCTGAGGTAAGGCCATTTAAAACATCGATACCTTTCTGAAAGGCTTCTGCATCATCAGCAAGTGTATAGTTGAAGTCTGCAGCCAAAGGTGCAGAGTCGAATGCAGACACGTGAATTGCTTTCGGTGTATCTGCCGGATTGGCAATTACACCATAAGGCCGTTGAACGATACCTGCCCACAAACCAGATTCCAACAACAATTTTCTCGCTGCATCTGCATCGATGTTTGATGGTGTATCGAATGATTTGTAGTCGGTGGTTGAATCCGCTAAAACACGTACTTCTAAAACTGCTCTCCGGTCTCCACGAACTATTTCTGCTACCTCACCACTTACAGGAGAAGTGAACTGAATGTCTGGATTGTTCTTATCGTAAAATAAAACGTCTCCAGCTTTCACTTCCTCGCCTGCCTTAACGACAAGCTTTGGTACAAGGTTTCTGAAATCTGTGGGTTTAACGGCAAATGTAGATGACACTGACCTAGAAGCGGTTTTAAGAGCGGCCGCTCCTTCAAGATTAATGTCTTTGCCTTTCTTAATCTTTATAACTTTACTCATTGCAATAATGCGTTTCGCAAACGGCTGCAAAATTAGTGTTTTGATGACATGATTTTAGGACTGTATTCATTTTTTAACCACATTTTTTGAAGGCTTAAGTCCCGAACGCAGCTAAATGCCAGATTGATGACGTTGAATACGCCTATTTAGAATGATTCTAACGCTTCCGATACGCCCATATTACTGCAAATAAGGCGAGTACCGCACACGAAAGTGTAAACAAAAATGCTTTCGGAAAATTGAGCGCATTATTCCCATAAATCCATGCAGGAATAACAGACCCCAGTATAATCCCGAACTCCAGAAAGATAAATAGTGTGGAAATCCCTCTCCCCATGTATTTTGGATTACCCTTATCGATGGTCCAGGCAAACAATGTTGGCGAGTTTATGCCTGTAGATATCCCAAAAACTGCAGCAGCGCTAAATACCATTGTTGTGGAAGCTGCTGTTATGATCATCACATTCGCGAGGATAAGGAAAAGAACACCAAATAGCATGACTACTTCCCGACCAAATTTATCGCTCAGCTTGCCACTGATTACACGAACCAGCAGCGAAGTGAGTGTCACCACGGTAAAGAAATAACCATTCTTGACTATTCCGAAGGTAAGGCAGTAATCCGGTATAAGGGTCAACAAAGCTCCGAAGGTACATACGGTTAGAGTCATAACTAATCCCTGAACAATCACGCGGGGTTCAATGATGTCTTCCCAGCGCAGTTTTAATAAGGACCAGGTAAACCGTACCGTATTTTGCTGGCTTTCTCTAAGCTTAAATGCTGGAATCAAGGTGGTAGCAGCAATAATCGCTGCCACAATAAACATGGCATTGTTGGAATAGCGATACGATATCTCACTGCCTAACGCCGGCCCCATACTCATGCCCAGGTTCCCAGACATACCAAGTATGCCCATGGCCTCTCCCCTTTTGTGGTCTGGTACAATGTCTGAACCAATCGCCGTAGTAGCTGTTGGAGTGCAACCTGCCGATATACCGTGAATAAACCGTAACACAAGAAACGGCACGAAGCCCGCAACAAATGGATACGAAAACAAGACGTAAATAGAAACAAAAACCCCAAAGATCATAATGGGTTTACGGCCAATACTGTCTACCAGCTTTCCACTAAACGGTCTTGTGCCCAGGGCGGATAAAGCGAATAGTCCAATAATGGCGCCTTTATAGTTCTCACCTCCGAGTGCCGTGAGGTGATTGGGAAGTTGGGGCAGTATAAAGTTGAAACTGAAAAAGTAGGCGAATACTGCGGAACAAAGGATCCAGAATTCTGTGGTAAATCCAAGTACGTTATTCTCTTTCATCACAAAACAAAAAAGGGCACTTCGAAAAGTGCCCTCTTATTTTCATTATTGATTTTCTCGATCAATTTAAACTCACTTTTTCGTATTGTTTGCCATTCCAGTATCCCAGAAACTCTACCTGTTGTTTTGAGTGTTTCATCAACAACTTAATTTCAGGAATAGTGTCGCGGCTAATTAATACATTGTTATTGGTATTGTTCATCGAGTTATGAACCTTAACCATTACATAATACGCCTTACGCTTCTCAACCGGTTTAGTAGCCGGTCTTCCTTGTTTCTTTTTCTTATCTGCCATAGCTAACAGCCGTTGAACTCGCGTTCAACACTTTCATTAATTATTAGTTAATTCCTTGCAAACATATACAAGTTTGCCAAAATTCAAAGTCTAAGCGTCTAATTTCGAGAACTTTCTAATCGTTATGATACGGTTCTCCATTTAAGATGCTATAGCCTCTGTACAGTTGTTCTGCCAACAATAAACGTACCATTTGGTGCGATAGTGTCATCTTTGACAGAGATATTTTGGTATTCATTCGATCGTAGAGCGGTTGATCAAAGCCAAATGCCCCTCCAATGATAAAAACCAGGTCAGCATTATTAACAGTCCACTGGTCAATTTTGTTTGAAAACTCCCTACTAGTGAACGACTTACCGGCTTCGTCGAGACCAATTACAAAACTGTTTGGCTTAATTTCCTTTAAAAAAATCTGTGCCTCCAGTTTTTTAAGTTCTTCCGGCTTGTTGAATAACTTTTTCTTAACATCTGGAAGTTCCAACCATGTAAGAATGGCATATTTCGAAACCCGTGACACATAGGTTTTGATTTGTTTTTTCAAAAACTCATCATTGGTTTTACCTATGCTCAGTACACGGATAGCCATGTTATACTACGATCTCTTCTTCGTTCGCATCGAAGAAATGGTATTCACCGTAGTGATAATTCGGATCGGCTGTAACGCGCACTCTGGTGCGGTGTTTCATAAACCATTTTCGCGGCTTGTTGATGATGCCTTTCGTGAGGTAAGCTTCTACAAAAGGATGAGCAACAAGCTCAATCTTACTCGGTTTTGAGAAGTTTAAGATTTGATCCAACTTGTGTTCAATCTCGTCCGTAATCAAAATCGACGCCTCTACCTTTCCCTCACCCTTGCACATCGGACAAACTTCTGCGGTTGTAATATTGGTTTCTGGGCGAACCCGCTGTCTTGTAATCTGTACCAGACCAAACTTACTCATGGGCAAGATGGTATGTTTAGCACGATCATTCGACATGGCTGCCTTCAGTTCGGCAAGTAATTGTTTTTTATGTGCCGGACTTTTCAAATCGATAAAGTCAATTACGATGATGCCACCCATATCGCGCAAGCGCAATTGGCGGGCAATCTCCTTGGCCGATTCGATATTTACGTGTAGCGCATAATCTGCAATATCACCTACTCTTTTCTGCCGATTGCCACTGTTCACGTCAATAACGTGCAGGGCCTCGGTATGCTCAATAATTAAATACGGACCACCTTGCATGGCCACAGACTTACCGAACGACATTTTGATCTGCTTATCCACACCAAACTGTGAGAATATAGGCTCCTTGCCCTTATAGAGCTTAAGCGCCTTAACCAGGTTTGGTGAAATGGTTGCCAGATATTGTTTTAACTCACCATGAAATTTCGCATCGTTGGTAACGATAGACGTGAATTCCTGGCTTAGCATATCTCGAAGCACCATATGGCTACGGCTATCTTCTCCCAGAATTAAATCGCCTGGTTTAGCCGTACGTAGATTTTTCACCACTAAATCCCACTTTTCTTCAAGTTGGATTAAGTCCTTGTGCAAATCCTGAACCGTTCTTCCTTCAGCTGCTGTCCGGCAGATGAGTCCATAATTGGTTCCTTTTAGGCTTTGTGTAAGATTTTTAAGGCGTTTTCTTTCCTCTAAGGAATCGATTTTCTTCGATACCGTTATGGTGTTAATGAAGGGAACCAGTATAAAATACTTCCCCGCAATTGAGATCTCTGTGCTCAATTTAGGCCCTTTGGATGAGATGGGCTCTTTGGCTACCTGAACAAGAATTTTTTGGCCTTTACGCAGTACATCGGTGATTTTACCGGTCTTTACTGTGTCAGGTTCAATTTTAAAATTGGTAAGGTCTCCAGATTTAAGACCTCCTTGTGTCGCACCTTTGGTGAGCTTTACTAACGATCGGATTTTAGGGCCTAAGTCCTGATAGTGCAGGAAGGCATCGCGATGGTAGCCAACATCAACAAAGGTGGCGTTAAGTTCTTGTTTAAATTTTTTTATTACTCCAAGGTATAAATCACCTACAGAGAAACGGGAAGAGAAATCTTCCTCGTGCAGTTCGACTAATTTTTTATCCTGAAGTAATGCTATTCTCTCACCCGCAGAGCTGAAATCTATAATCAACTCGTTTGCCACGGACTAGATATTACTTCTTCTTGTGACGATTTTTTCTAAGTCTCTTTTTACGCTTGTGCGTCGCAATCTTATGACGCTTTCTTTTTTTACCGCTAGGCATAATCTTATTTATTAATTTTTTTAATACTCGTGTTTAAAGTGTTTCTATAGTTAGAAACAATCCGAATCGCCCATTTGCCGACAAATGTCTTCCAGAATTTTCCGGTACTGGTCGTTTTCGGGCTGCAAAGATAGTAATTTTTGATATCTTTTCTTTGCCTTTTCTAACTGTCCGCTTTGCACCGACATGGAGCCTAAAATCTCCAGAACTTCCACATTGTTTGAATCGGTTTCTTCCAGTTCTTTCAGCACCCGAATACCAGCCATCATCTCCATGGGCTGCTGTGAGTTATCGATTTTCAGTTTGGCATACCGGAATAGTTGTTCGTTCGACAGCAACTCTTTTTCGTGGGCTTGTTCGCACCAGATAAATAACTGACTAAGCTCCTGACCTGATAACGATGCTTTATCCAGCGCCGTGGTAACGCGTTCAAGCAATTCGTTATCTGTAAGTTGTTCGACCGATGCTTCAACGACGTTGGCATCAGGTATCTGAACCGTATATGAATTGAACCCTTTGTAGGCGAGATAGCCCGCAAGACCTATACTTAGCACTAAAGCAACTAAAAGTGCCTTGTTTATATTCATATACCTATTCTTAAAATCGTTTAAAGAAGGTTTTTAACCTCTTCGCTTTTCTTGATCTTGTCTACGAAGGATTTCGCAGGCTTGAATTTCGGGATAAAATGTTCTGGTATAGTGATTTGCGTATTCTTCGAAATATTTCTGGCAACCTTCTCCGCTCTTCGCTTCAACGTAAAGCTTCCAAAGCCTCGGAAATAGACATTATCTCCCTTGGCCAATGAACCTTTTACTACTTTAAAGAAAGACTCTACAGTCTCTTGAACTTCGTTTCTTTCGATGCCGGTGCGCTCGGCGATTTCGTTAATTACTTCTGCTTTAGTCATTTTTTTTAGTGCTTTTTATCCAATCTTTGCCAGAGATTTGTCATGCAATTATAGCTAATAATTTGATACGAAAAGCTAGTATTCAATCTTTTACGGAAAAAATTAACACAAGCGACTCGCTTTCTTCAATTTTACAAAAGTGGTTTGTGATTAACAAACGAAATTTGCCCTGGCGCCATACGAACGATGCCTACAAAATCTGGCTTAGTGAAATTATCCTCCAACAAACCCGTGTAAATCAGGGACTCCCCTACTACCTCAAATTCGAAGAAAACTTCCCTACTATTTACGACTTTGCTCAAGCACCAGAAGAAAAAATCCTGCGATTGTGGCAAGGTCTGGGATATTACTCGAGAGGTAGAAATATGCTTAAATGCGCCCAACAGGTTGTTAACGAATTCGATGGTCAGTTTCCACAAGACTATAAACAAATCATCAAGCTAAAAGGCATTGGCGATTATACCGCTTCTGCAATTTTGTCCTTCGCTTACAATCTACCGTATGCCGTGGTTGATGGAAACGTATATCGTTTACTGTCAAGATATTATGGGATTGACACACCAATTAACTCCACCGAAGGTCAAAAGCTGTTCAAGGCCATTGCCGAGGAAGTTCTCGATACCCAAAATCCAGGGAATCACAACCAGGCAATCATGGAATTTGGGGCGTTGCACTGTACGCCCAAACAGCCCAAATGTGAAACGTGTCCACTTGCCGAATCGTGCGAAGCTCTGCGATCAAACAGACAAGCTAGTCTTCCGGTAAAGTCGAAAGCAAAACCCAAAAAGAAAAGGTATTTCAACTACCTCCTGGCAGTATCGGATTCAGGCTTCACATACGTGCAACAACGCACAGGCAAAGGCATCTGGCAAAATCTCTATGAACTGCCACTAATCGAACAGGAAAAACCACTAGATGTGGATGAATTATATCGGTGCTTAGAAGATATTCAAACCATTAGTATTGAGTCGCAAAACGCTATAAATAAGTCGTTTAGCGTCAAACACGTTTTGTCTCATCAGGAAATATTCGCTGATTTTTGGATAGTTGCCCACGAAGCCATCGATTTTAGCAGAAATTCAAATATTTTTGAAGTTAGGTTCGAGGATTTGGAACAGGAATATGCCGTTGCTGTTCTGACGTCTAAATTCCTTCGTCACCTGGAGCAGAAATAATACTATGTCAATTAACAAAGTAATTCTTATTGGGAACCTTGGTTCTGACCCGGAAGTACGTTATCTGGATGGAGATCGTGTTGTAGTGAATTTTTCATTGGCTACAAACGAATCCTATACCGACAAGCAAGGAAATCGAATTACTCAAACGGAATGGCATCGCATTGAGATGTGGGACTCTCTGGCCAAGGTTGCAGAAAAATACCTTACCAAAGGACGTCAGGTGTACATTGAGGGAAAAATCCGAACCGACAAATGGACAGATAAAGACGGGGTAGATAAATACACAACCCGTATTCGTGCCAACACATTGCAAATGTTGGGGAATCGTGAAGACCGAAACGAAGGAGCTCCAAATACGAATCCTTCAACCCAGGCTCCGCAAACTCCCCAATCGCCAACACCTCCACAACCAGAGGTTCCGAGCGAATTGGACGATCTTCCGTTTTAATGCATAAACCTTGGAAGGAGAACCGGAACAACAGATAGATATGATAACGACCCTGCTTGATGTATCAGGTACGGGTAATATCGGACAAATGGTCGCACTATTTGTGATCGTGGTTATACTCGTTTTTTTATCCGGTCTAATCTCCGGCTCTGAAAACGCATTCTTTAGCCTGTCGCCCAACGACATTAACGATTTAGAAGAGAAGCAGAACAAAAGTGCTGCATTGGCATTACGGTTACTCAATAATCCAGACCGGCCTCAGGCATCACGTAATCTGCTCGGCACCATTCTCATTCTCAACAATTTCATTAATATTTCAATCATTATCCTCTCGTCGTATCTGTTACACGACATTTGGACGTTTGTAGAGGTTTCTAATCTTGTACAGCTTGTGGTGGAAATTGGAGTAATAACGTTTATTCTTGTCCTCTTTGGCGAAATCGTTCCAAAGATTTATGCCACGCAAAACAACATCCAACTGGTTAGTATCACTTCTCCCCTTCTGTACTACGCACAGCGTATTTTAAAGCCGTTTGTTTGGGCGCTCACCAAGAGTACGGCACTGATTGATAAGCGCATCGATAAAAAACAAGATAATGTTTCACTCGAAGAGTTGAATCAAGCCATCGAAATCGCGTCGGAAGACGACAATATTGAGGAGAAAAACATTCTGAAAGGTCTGGTGAACTATGGAAACATCAGCGTAAAACAGATCATGAAGCCGCGTATGGATGTTTCAGCGGTCGACATCAATACGGAGCAGCAAGAACTCATTGACCTGATCAAGGAATGGGGATATTCACGGGTGCCCGTGTTTGAATCTACGTTTGACAAGATTGTAGGCGTGCTTTACATCAAAGATCTGCTCCCGGTTCTTACGAATAAGTCAGATAAGAAGTGGCAAAACTTCATGCGCGACCCATTCTTCGTGCCGGAGAATAAAAAGATCGACGACCTGCTGGAAGAGTTCCAGGAAAAGCGCATACACATGGCCATTGTGGTGGATGAGTATGGTGGATCTGAGGGTATTGTTACGATGGAAGACATTCTGGAAGAGATCTTTGGCGATTTGATGGATGAGTTTGATGAAGATGAGCTCGTATACTCCAAGTTAGACAATACAACCTACATCTTTGAAGGAAAGGTGTTGCTCACCGATATGTCTAAAGTCTTTGAACTGAATTCAGACTATTTCGAAGAAGCAAAAGGTGAAGCAGACACCCTTGGGGGTATGCTCATGGAAATCCATCAGGATATTCCTCGCCGTGGGGATGTTATTCATTATGAGAATTTTGAATTCACGGTAGAAAGTGCAGACAAGCGTCGCGTAAAACGCGTAAAAGTAAAATATACGGAGACGGAAACGGAAGAATAAGCGTTATAGACTCATGCAAAAGATCTTTCCCTGGTTATGCTGGATGTTGGTTGTTGTAAGTGGATGCACATCCTATACACCAAAACCGCACGGTTATCCGAAGATTCAATTTCCCGAAAAGGAGTATAAGGCATTCGACAATGGATGTATGTATCGGTTTGACATTCCTGCGTATGCCATGGTAGAGGCAGATACACATGAAAATGCCGACCAGTGCTGGTATAACATCAAATTTCCGACGTTTAACGCTACGATCTATTTGAGTTACAAGGAAGTAGAAAACAACGAGCACTTAAATGCTTTGGCAGAAGATGCCTATAAACTGGCGATGAAAAACAACATCAAAGCCGACGTTATTGACGAGGAAGAGATTCTAATTCCTGAGACAGGAAACAAGGGCATGATCTATGAATTGTATGGTCCGAGTGCCACACCTTATAACTTCTACATCACCGACGAAAAATCGCATTACGTGCGAGGCTCCTTCTATTTCGACAAGCATACCAAAACGGATTCTGTGGCCCCCATCTTCGAATTTTTGAAGGAAGACATTGTGAGACTCATGAAGAGTATTGAGTGGGCATCTTCAGATGTTTAGATAACTAGATGTTTAGACCGCAAGACTAATGACGGTTGACGGATGACTTTGAAATCACCTTAGCCTTACGAGATCATTTATATTTACCTCATAAGGGTCAGATATAGCATTACAGGTGCTACAAATAGCTAGTATGTACCAGTGATTACTTGTACGACCATCAGGACTATAAACATGTCCACCGACCGTTGCATAATTGTCACAATCGAGATTCCTACAAATCGTATTTCCGTATGACTTTTTCTGTGATTGCCAAAAATCTAACCAAGAATCATAGCCTTTAGGCCTTCTCCCTGCTGTACCTCTTAAATTCTTCACTTTCATACCAGCAAACTATCAATATTTCAAAGTCAGAACAATCACTGCATTTTGAGATTTTTTGGCATCGAAAACAAACCATTGTCACTTCGAGTGGCCAGGGCAATGACATAGTCATTCGTCCTGGTTGTATCGAGAAGCGGCAATGGTTAACGCTCTACTGCATCCAGCAATCCTATTCTACTATCACTTTTTCATACACCTTTAAATTATACCATTGCTCATAATTCGAGGTTGGATATAAACTGAACAACTTTAACGTGTTTTCTGAGATGTATTGAATACGGAAACTTTCTTCTTCTTTCAGTAGCATGGGGAAAGCTTTAACCATCGAAGAATCCATAAAAGCTGGCATTTTAGGTTCATCAAATACAAGTACAACCTGCTTTTCATCATCTAAAAAGTACCAATTCCCCTTATCTGCAAGACTAGAATCGCCATACATTCTTTTGTACGTCGCATTTGAATAAAAGACAATATCGGTTTCGTCTGAGAAATCACTGGGCTTATTCAATGGCAAGCCATTAATGGTTGGTGTAAAGCTTTGAAGCACCTGACCGCTGTCGTTTGTTAAATGCTTGAACGTCCACTGTCCGACCAAAAACTTTTCAATAGAGTCTTTTCCAAGCGTTGTTTTGTGTGCAAAAATTTCAGATAGATTTTGCTGTACCAGCTGACGCACGGAGTCTGTTTTGTTTATTGCTTTATTAGACTGCGCTATGAGGCTAGTGATTGAAGTTAAAGCTAATACACCTGCCAGAAGTATTCTCCTCATCTAATTAGAGTTCTTTTATCAAATCACAATATAATGGATTTTCATTTATTGTATTGACCTATTGATTCATCATGCAAAGCGCCGAGACTCCACACTCTTTGCAGTCACTCTGAGATTGGCGGCGCAAATTTTCGTACTCCTTGCCTCTCTCGATACAATTGGCCTCCAGCCAATCACTCGTAGTGACATAGGGTAACTGGTTGAACGTATGACAAATGTTAAATTGATATACAATGTTGGACTTGGGTTCACACTTGCCTTCGCGTAGGGACTTCGGTAAGCAAGGCATTTGCATATTTTCACTTGCCTCTGCGTAGCCGCTACGGCGAAGCAAGGCATGTACACATTGAATCGGTACATTGATCAATTGGCTCCTAGCGTACGCGCAGCGTCTTTCCGATGCGCAATGTAGCATTTCGGCTAATACCGTTCAATCGGCAAATACGATCTACAGAAGTTCCGTAACGTCTGGCAATGCGCCACAACGAGTCACCAGATCGCACTCGGTAATAGATGCGGTTCCCAGGAGCAGGATGCCCTGTTGCCGTTTTTGCAGTCTTCTTAAAATCCTTTATCGTCAGGTGTAACGTATCTGACTTAAGCTTTTTCTCTTCGAATGAAATTACCGTATTCGGGTCAAGCTGTGTTCCTCGGTATAGGGTTTCAAAGTGTAAATGAGATCCTGATGATCGGCCCGTGTTACCACCCAAACCAATAACCTCTCCGGCCTTAACAGTTTGATTCGGAACAGCCATACGCTTTGATAAGTGACCATATAGCGTTTCCAGGCCGTTGTAGTGTCGAATAACGATATAGTGACCAAATCCACCATAGTTGTACTTGGCAATGCGCACAACACCGTCAAATGCCGCATAAACCGAATCGCCGGTTACCAGGTCAATATCAATGCCTTTATGCATACGATATCTTCTCCAACCAAAATTACTGGTTATCGGACCTCCGCAAGGATGGTGATAATCGCATTCAGAATCTACCAACTGTAAGGTAATATCCAAACCAGTATCGGATTGAATTACCCTAGGTTGATCTAAATTCAACGAGTCCCAACTGTAATCGTAAATATGTGCACAAGGAATCAACGCTGTATCAAACAGATTGGCGTCTACCATCTTAAAAGCGATCAATGCAGAATCTGTCTCAACAGAATCCACATGTTCTTTTTCCTCGGTATCTTCCGAATCCTTTACCTGAATTGAAGCAAACTCCATGGGTTGGGCGTAACTACCCATCCAGGTCAATAGCGCTATGATCAATGTCCATCTCATGATATAAAAAATGCCGAAATCTCGCGTTTATCGGCTTCTAATTGGGTCTTTAAAGCGTTCAACTCTTCAAATTTACGCTCATCCCTCCATCTCTTAACGAACAAAATTTCAATTTCTTGTCCATAAATCTCGTCACTAAAGTCGAAAATATGCACTTCAATAGTCACCTGACCGAGCTTAAACGTTGGCCTGGTGCCAATGTTAAGCATTCCAGTGTATCGTTGATTTTTCAGCAATACTTCCACCGCATACACCCCTTGTTTGGGAATGAGCTTGAAATCGGAACTCACTTCAATATTCGCCGTGGGAAAGCCCAGTTTTTTACCGTTTTTCTGACCGTCAATTACATTGCCTTTGATTGTGAAGGTTCGGCCGAGTAGTTTATTGGCTTCCTCCAAATCACCGCCTAACAAAGCGGTTCGAATTTTAGACGAGCTCACAATGCAATCGTCTATATCCTGTTCAGGTATTTGCTGAACGGTGTAACCGTAGCGCTTTGAATACCTTTCAATTTCTTCAATAGACCCTTCACGGTTCTTACCAAATCGATGATCGTAGCCGATAATAATGGTCTTTATTTTCAACTTGTCAACGAGAATACCTTCGATGAACTGGTGTGCCGTCATTCGACTCAGTTCTCTGGTAAACGGTAGCACAATCATATAGTCGACGCCAAACTCATCCAGCAAGGCTGCCTTCTCCTCGATACTCGTAATAAGCTTGAGTTCATTGTCCTCCGGGTAAAGCACCAAACGCGGATGCGGATAAAAGGTGAGTAACACCGACTTGCCGCCAATGCTTCGGGCTTTTTCCACTACAGTGTCTAATATTTTTTGATGACCTAAATGCACACCGTCAAAAGTGCCCTGTGTAAGAACTACAGGCCCTTCGGGCTTAAAGTCATCAAGATTTTTTACGATCTGCATCCTAAGAATCGGCGAATATACATTAGGCTTCTCTCATTGCCTTGATCATCTCTTCAAATCGCTCAATCGAATAGGCTTCATCCACATTAAACTCTCCGATACGTGTTCGCCTGAGTGATGTAAGGTGGGCGCCACAACCCAGTGCCTCACCATAGTCACGTGCCAGGCTTCGGATATAAGTACCTTTTCCGCAGATTACCTTAAACTCAATCGTTGGCAGGTCCACCCTTGTAATCTCCAATGAATCAATTCGAATCCGTTTGGGTTCAATCTTTACCTCCTCGCCTTTACGAGCCTTCTCGTACGCACGTACACCTTTCACTTTAACGGCCGAAAAAATGGGCGGAGTTTGATCGATATCACCAACAAACTTTTCTGTTGCCGTGTGCAGATCGCTCTCTGTAATATGATCATACGGTTTGAAATCGGTTTCTTCGGTTTCCAAATCGTATGAAGGTGTAATACTACCTAGCTTAAACGTGCCCGTATATTCTTTCGTTTGCCCCTGATATCCGGATATTAGTTTGGTGTGTTTTCCGGTACATATAATCAGTAAGCCAGTAGCCAACGGATCTAAGGTACCTGCATGGCCTACTTTTTTTGCCCTGGTCAAATACCTCAGCTTCTTCACCACCTGAAACGACGTCCACGTAAGTGGCTTATCAATGCAAATCGTTCTTCCTTCGTTAAAATTGATCATAGTCTTCAACTGCAAATAAAGAACTTATCTACCTATTTCCGTGTTGTATAACGGGCGATTAAAGTGCCTTATACAGATTATTATATTCCACCCGTGAGTTGATATATTTATCAAACTCAGGTTGTTATATTTGGCGGCTCATTGAATTATGTCGGATAAAACTTCAGAACGTAAGACAGACCATATCGATTTAGCGTTTAAATCGCAGGTAAGTCGGCTCGATGCTCGGTTTAATTATGAACCGCTGCTAGCCGCCCATCCTGCAAAAAATGACGCCAATCCGTTTCGATTTGTTCGAAAAGAAATGCGAAACCCTTTGTGGGTTTCAAGTATGACCGGAGGTACCGGAAAGGCAGGTCATATAAATGCCAATCTAGCAAAGGCTGTTGGTAAATATGGTATGGGGATGGGACTTGGTTCATGTAGAATCATCCTGGATGACGACACATATCTGACTGATTTTCAGCTGCGTAAATATATAACAGATGATCATCCGTTTTATGCAAATCTGGGAATAGCACAGCTCGAGGAACTCATTGAGCAAGACAGATTGCACAAGATCACTGAGTTGATCGATAAAACGGAGACGGATGGACTTATCATTCATGTGAATCCGTTCCAGGAGTGGTTACAACCCGAAGGCGATGTATTTAATTACAGTCCGCTAGACACCATTAAACGCATTATAGACCGGGTGGATTGTTCCATTATTGTGAAGGAAGTTGGCCAGGGAATGGGCAAACAAAGTCTGAAAGCTTTGTTCGAACTACCCATTGACGGTATTGATTTTGGCGCCCACGGCGGTACGAATTTTTCTGCACTGGAGTTGTTCAGAGCCAATCTTGATTTACAAAAGCACTACGAAGGCCTAACCTATATTGGCCACAGTGCGGACGAAATGGTAGACTTCTGTAATCAATTAATTGCCGAAAACGAGACTTTCGCATCTAAAGATGTAATTATTTCAGGAGGTGTGAAGGACTATCTTGATGGGTATTACTTCAATACCAAGCTGAACACAAACTCGGTGTACGCTCAGGCTTCAGCCTTATTGCGACATGCTGAAGTAAGCTTTGACAAACTTGACGAATTCATTGAAAAACAGCTGGAAGGTTACAATCTCGCCTGCCATTACCTCACGTTAAAAGAAACACTATGACGGTTCAACCGATAAAAGGATTTAGCAAGCTTAGCAAAGAAGGAAAAACGGAGTGGTTGATCGAAAACTACTTCGATAACCCGGAAGAGGCCCTGCAATTGCTTAAGAGTTACTGGCACAACGATGAAAAACTTCAGCGTTTACACGATGAATTCATCGAAAACACAGTAACGAATTACTATATGCCGTTTGGTGTAGCCCCAAACTTTCTGATTAACGGTAAGATGTATTGCCTGCCCATGGCGATTGAGGAAAGCTCGGTAGTAGCTGCTATGGCTAAGGCTGGGAATTATTGGTTAGATCGTGGTGGTTTCAAGGCAAAAGTGATTTCAACGAAGAAAATTGGTCATGTCCATTTTGTGTGGCGTGGTGGTAATACGGCAAAACTTCAACGCTTTTTCGACTCGATACGAGACAAGTTCTTTGAAGAGACCCAGGACATAACACAGAATATGCGTGCCAGAGGCGGTGGGATTGTAGATATAGAGCTTATTGACCGTTCTGACCTTGAACCCAATTACTTCCAGTTAAAGGGAACCTTCGAAACCTGCGACTCCATGGGTGCCAACTTCATCAATACAATACTGGAACAATGGTCGTCTATACTGGAGAAATACATCGGCATGACGGACTTGTTGAGCGATGAAGACAAGCATATTGAGGTAATCATGTGCATTCTGAGTAATTTCACACCGGAATGTCTTGTTCGCGCCGAAGTAAGCTGTCCGGTTGAGCAACTGGCAGACAAAGGCGTATCTGCAGAAGATTTTATCGAGAACTTCGTTCGTGCGGTGCACGTAGCCGAAATAGAACCGTACAGAGCCGTTACACACAACAAGGGAATCATGAATGGTGTTGACGCCCTTATTATCGCCACTGGCAACGATTTTAGAGCTGTGGAGGCATGTGCACACGCTTATGCTTCTAAAGACGGTCAATATAAGAGCCTCAGTCACGTAGAAGTGAAAGACGGTATGTTTACCTTCTATATTGAAATGCCATTGTCGTTGGGTACTGTTGGTGGAATTACCTCACTTCACCCTATGGTTAAATTCGCCAATCAGTTATTGGGTAAACCAAATGCTGAAGAGCTTATGAAAATAGTGGCTGTAGCCGGACTCGCTCAAAACTTTTCTGCACTGCGTTCACTTACCACAACGGGAATACAAAAAGGTCATATGAAAATGCACCTGCTCAACATTCTGAATCAGTTTGAGGCAACAGCTGCCGAGAAGGCACAAATTGTTGACACCTTTAAAAATAGAATTCCAAGTTACCAGCTAGCGCTGGAAGAATTTTGTAAGTTAAGAGGAATAAACGCTCAGGAGTTTGCTAAGCGTTTATCGCAGTGAAAACCGCAGCCTTTATCTGACTACACTCCTTTTCGGATTGATCAATGATTTTTTGCGCATCAGACCGCAATCGCTCGGCAACCGCTTTGTCTGATAAATCCTTGGCATTGACCATAACGTTCATTCCAGCACCTTGAATAGCTGCATGTATACACAGTGCACCAACACCAGCGTCGGTGATTGAATTCTTATTTCCATGTTCTACCATGGCTTCAATCGTTTCGTACGCCCGAAACGCGGTTTGCATTACCTGTAGAGGCACTTCCGCTGCATAAATAGAGGCCTCAAGTATAGCCTTGCTTCGAGCCGCTTTCTCTTCTTCCGAATCTTTTGGCATTCGGATCGCATCAATAATTCCATTGAACGAGCGCGTGTCTTCATCTACATAGAACAATAACTTGTCTTTGATCGCTTGCGCTTTTACAGCCCAACCAGAGAATTCTTCTGTACGTTCTTCCCATCCGCGTTTATTGGCACTCAGGTTGGCAACCATTGCAGAAAGTGACGCGCCTAAACTGCCCACATAGGCCGAGATTGACCCGCCACCAGGGGCCATGCTCTCTGAAGCCGTTTCATCGGCAAGATCAGCACAGGTCATATCCACAAGTTTGGTGTCTGCCGCATTCTTCAACGCATATTCTATGATCTTTTTATTTGGGTCAAAGGGCCCTAGTTCGTCTAAGCCCAGGGATTTAATTGCGATATGCACGATTTCCTTCTCGCTTACACCCAACGACCTTCCCTGTCTGGTTAAATAGTGCCTACCGGCGTCTAACATGGCTTTCAATGGAATTAATCCAACGAGTTCGCTACCCGTAACGCGAGTACCACGACTTGTGGCGCTTTTCTCTACCTCATCGAAGAAGGTGTGTATTGGGGTTACCTTGTAGTTTGTGAGATTGGCTGAAATTTGTGCGACTTCATACTCATCGATATACCAGCCTACGGCTTTTACCTCCTTACAAGTACCTGGTATGCGGATGGTTTCTCCGTTTTCATCTGTAGCAATCTTACCCGTATATGGATTACCAATCCGTTTTACACGGCCAGCTTCACGCACATCGAACGCAATTCGGTTGGCAATACGCGTAGACTTCGTATTTAAGTTGACGTTATAAGCGATTAAGAAGTCTCTTGCACCAATTACGGTCGCTCCGGAAAAAGCATTCATCTCAGCGTTACCGAAATCGGGCTTCCATTTGTCCTCCTTAATCTTGGTAAAGAAACCTTCGTATTCACCAGCTCGAATTACCGATAAGTCGTTTCTATATTCTTGCTTTTGTGAAGCACCATAAAGATACACCGGAATCTTTGTAGATTCACCTACACGTTGCGCCAGAGTAATGGCGTGCTGAG
>DIYD01000320.1:0-271 GCA_002428905.1 Bacteroidetes bacterium UBA6063
GGGTGCCGCTGGCATGGCAGCAGGAACTGCAGCCGGTGCAGCAACCGATACAACCTCGGTCTTATTTGAATTCTTTTTTATCTTAAGGCTAAAATCCTTTTTGTCGACTTCTAAATGATCAACTTTCGAACTAGAAACTAGTTTTACGAGTGTTTGAATTTCTTTTAAATCCATAATTCAAATTAAGGTAATTTATTCGAAAAAATATAGTGATTTATGAAGGGTCGTATGCCCATTTAACATAAATGGCACCCCAGGTAAATCCTCCACC
>DIYD01000320.1:334-21959 GCA_002428905.1 Bacteroidetes bacterium UBA6063
GCACCCCAGGTAAATCCTCCACCAAACGCTGCCAGAACGATGTTATCGCCTTTTTTCAATTGCGACTCATAATCCCACAAACACAACGGTATGGTACCTGCGGTTGTATTGCCATATTTATGAATGTTAAGCATTACCCGATCGGCGGGTAATCCCATGCGGTTTGCAGTGGCATCAATTATTCGTTTGTTTGCCTGGTGAGGCACCAACCAAGAAATATCGTCGCTTTCGAGGTTGTTGCGCTTCATAATGTTATAGCTCACATCGGCCATATTGGTCACCGCAAACTTAAACACGGTTTTACCTTCCTGATACACATAGTGCTCCCGGTTGTTTACACTATCTACGGTTGGAGGGTAAGCCGACCCACCTGCTTTCTGATGTAAATAATCAAAGCCTGATCCATCGGCCTTTAAAATGCTGTCTTTAATACCAAAGTCTTCTTCTGTTGGTTCGAGCAAAACAGCACCTGCACCATCTCCAAAGATGATGCATGTATTTCGGTCGGTGTAATCTACAATCGCAGACATCTTATCTACACCAACTACAACTACTTTTTTGTATTGACCGCTTTCAATGAATCGCCGGCCTGTTTCAAGACCATATAAAAAACCAGAGCAAGCTGCCGAAATATCGTACCCCCAGGCATTGTTTGCTCCGATTCGATTGCAAATAATATTTGAGGTTGCAGGAAAGACATGGTCTGGGGTAACCGTGCAGCAAATAACCATATCGAGGTCCGCCGCTGAAATTCCGCGTTTTTCCAATAATCCTTCAATGGCAGGTACCGCCATATGAGAAGCACCTTTCCCTTCGCCGTTTAATCTTCTGCGTTCGATGATGCCGGTTCTGGATCGAATCCACTCATCCGAAGTATCCACCATTTTCTCCAGATCGAAATTGGTTACTACATCCTCCGGTACATAACCGTTAACGGCAGTAATTGCGGCGTTTAATTGACTCATTTGAAAAAATTAAGCGGTAAAAATATAAAAATTACAGAGATGCTCTAATTTTCTGGATAAGATTTGAAAGCACAACTTGTTTCGTAAGACGGATCATATTTACAAAGGTGTTGGCCTTTGAAATACCATGACCAATAATTACAGGTTTATTTACACCTAAAATGGCTGTTCCACCGTAAGATTCGAAATTGAA
Organism: Bacteroidetes bacterium UBA6063; assembly: GCA_002428905.1. Classification (GTDB taxonomy): domain Bacteria; phylum Bacteroidota; class Bacteroidia; order NS11-12g; family UBA9320; genus UBA987. The sequence continues at coordinate 1,493 of DIYD01000320.1, forward strand.
TCGGTCGAGGAATTCATCGTTAATCCCTCTCTTTTTAAGCTTGTAGAAGAAACCTTCACAGGTCTTCAGTACAATGTTTCCGGTAAATCCATCGCACACAATTACATCTGTTTTATCCGAGAATAAATCCCGTCCTTCCACATTACCAATAAAATTGATGGATCGTGTATCTTCAAGCATGGGGTAGACCGCCTGATTTAACAGATTTCCTTTTTCCTTCTCTTCACCAATACTCAATAAACCCACACGAGGATTGTCGATTCCCAGCACGTGTTGTGCATATAACGAACCGAGTATACCGAACTGAACCATTACATCAGGTTTAACATCTGCATTGGCTCCCACGTCCAGCATTAAGCCATTGGTTCCGTCAATCTTTGGTACAAGTGTAGTAAGTGATGGTCGGAGGATGCCATCGATGGCCTTAACCGTGTACAGGGCGCCTACCATCATAGCTCCCGTGTTACCTGCTCCTGCGAACCCATCCAGTGATCCGTCGGCAAGCATTTTTAAACCCACATTAATGCTTGAGTTACGCTTTTGAGAGATGGCACGCGTTGGATGCTCTGCCATTCCGATTACCTCAGAAGCATGAACGATTTCTACGCGATTAGCAAGATCTGTATCTCCTAACTGCTCTTTGATTGCAGCTTCATCACCTATTAAGGTAAGCTGCACATCGTTTAAATCGGGCGTAGATAGTGCTTCAACAACACCCTTTATGGTCTGTTCGGGGGCGAAATCGCCACCCATAACATCAATCCCAATTTTCATAAATTAGGGAGTGCTATTAAGCGTCTTCGTTAACGTCAATAACTTTCATGCCTCGGTACATTCCTGTTTCGAGGTTAAGTCTGTGATATTGAGATACTTCTCCGGTTTTAGGGTCTTTGATCAATTGTTTGAAACCCAACTTGTCGTGGGTTCTACGTTTGTCTCTCCTAGTTTTCGAAATCTTTCTCTTTGGATGAGCCATAATATCAGTTTTTAAATATTTCTTTTAGTTTCTTCCACTCCGGGTGATTTGAATTATCATTCTCCTCTTCCTCGGCGGATAACATACTCAATACTTCTTCGTCACAAGCTTCGCGGTTCAACGAATCTTTGCATTCTACTTTCATCGGTAATGCCAATGCCACGTAATCGAACAGATGGCTTGTTAAATCCAACTCATATTCGTTACTGCCAATCGCAATTAAGTCCACCTCGTCGTCCATTTCCTTATCCGTAATCTTCACATGCAAAAACTGCTGTGTTTTAATCGGATATTCCAGTCGGCTCAGACAGATGTCGCAAGACTTTTCCACCCAGCCTTCCAGCTTGAAATCCAACGACAACTGCCGCTCAGATCGTTCAACTTTTAAAAGAACCTGTACATCCCCATTTAAAATCAGTGATTGGTCAATTTCTTCGAAGAAGTCGGTGGTTAAATGATAGTCCAGATCGTGAAATCCGTCCTTTAATGAACCAAAAACCAACTTTACCGCAGAACCTGACATCTCCTGTTTCCAAAAGGGTCGGCAAAATTACTATAATTTGTGGAAAAAACGAAGTTTATTTTAAGTTCGGAACACCTATAGAGAATTTCTCTTTACGGTGCGATTTAAACGTCAACGGGTTCTTAGTCAACTCGTTGTATTCCAGTCGATTGTTGTAAATCTTCTTGGCTTCAAACACAGCACTTACCAGTGAACTGGCATCGGCTTTGCCCTTACCTGCAATATCATATGCCGTACCATGATCTGGAGACGTCCGTACTATTGGTAATCCAGCCGTATAATTTACCCCAGTGCTGAAGGCAAGTTGCTTAAACGGCACCAAACCCTGATCGTGATACATGGCTAAAACCGCGTCGAAATCTTCATATGCCTTTGTGCCAAAGAAACCATCTGCCGGATATGGGCCGTACACCAATTCTCCTTTACCCACAAAGTCTTTGATTACCGGAGCAATCACTTCTTGTTCTTCGTCTCCAATTAAACCATTATCACCACTATGCGGATTTAAACCAAGCACAGCTATTTTAGGTTTTCGAATAGCATAGTCAAATCGCAGCGTATTGAGCAGAATATCTATTTTCTTCGTAATTGCTTCAGGCGTGATAGCCCTGGCCACTTTGGTAATCGGAATATGACCCGTAACCATACCAACGCGCAGATCGTCGTTGGTTAAGATCATCATATACTCATCCGTCTCAAAGGTCTCGGCCAGAAAGTCGGTATGACCCGCGAACGTAAACTCGTCTGACTGGATGGTGTTCTTGTCAATAGGCAATGTAACAATATTGGAAATAGCGCCTTGCTTCACATCCTCAACGGCCGCCTGGAGCGCTTTAAGCGCCAATGCACCACTTTCGGTTGAAGGTGTGCCCGGTTTGATTTCATCTATACTACCAACCTCTTTTAGGTTAATTACACCTGACCTGGCCTGGTTTGCATCCTGAACCAGATTATACCGCATCCCTTCCATACCCAACATTTTGGCATAGTGGGAAAACACGGCTTTACTTCCGTATAAAACGGGGATACAATGATTAAAGAGGTACTCACTGGAGAATGCCTTGAGCATAATCTCCATGCCAACGCCATTAGCGTCACCCAGGGTAAAACCCAGTTTTGTTTCGTTGAAATTCAATCTGAAATCGTTTGCACAAAAATACACCCGATGCTTTGATTTCAAACCAACGGTGGTGCAAAACGTATGCTAAGGACAGAATTAATCGATTAACTTCTGACGAAGCATGAACTCCAACTTCTCGTTGGTTTCGATCAATTGAACCACTTCCATTTGATTCTTCTTGTCTTCAAGGAATTTCTCATACGCCAACTCAATTACCTGACGTACCAAAGCAACGTCCATTGGCTTGTATAGATACTTGAAGATTTGACCGCGGTTTACACTATCCACCACTACGTTCAGGTCTGAACATCCCGTTAAAAGGACGCGAACAATGGTTGGATGTGTTTTACACAGGGTCTCGAAAAACTCAATACCGGTAATGTGTGGCATCTTGTGGTCGGAAACCACAACATGGATTTCTTTCGATTCAATAATGCTGTACGCTTCATCAATGCTATTAGCCAACGAAATATCAAATATTCGTCTGAAGTTAGCGTTAAAAGAATTTAGATTTTCAACCTCATCGTCGAGGTACAGAACAGAAACTTTCTTCGTGCTCATGATTAACAATTTTTAAGTAGTATAAATAATAAGTAAGTAGTATAAGCACAGCGGTTTCCCAACAGAGCTTGTTACAAAGTTAAATACAATTCTATTAAAAATCCAAACCCGACTCAAAATTTGATGATTTTAAGCACTTTTTGGTCATTTTGATTTGTACAATAAATCGTACACACATTCGGGTGTGTTCGTTTTACACTAGGCGAACCTATGGTTTCTCTTAATTATCTTCACAAAAAAAGTAAACGATATTTTGACAGAATACAGACCCATTCTCATTCCGGCAGACGGTGATGCTCTAAGCGCGGAAAAACTTGACGATCTGAAAAATCGGAAAGAAGTTACCGTTTTGGACACGATTGAAGGACAGGTCAAAGAATTGGTGAAATGTCGTAATCCTAAAACCAATTTCAAGGAAAATCCGGAAAAATATCAACACTTCATTGAGGATTACTTAGCTGGAAGATCCTACAATCAGCTAGGCAACTGGGTTTATTATCCCTGGCGAAACACCCTTGTGCACTTGCTAAACAAGGAGGAGTATTTCGAGCTTCGAACCAATCGAAACAAATATAAAATCACCGACAAAGAGCAAGAAGAACTCGCACAAAAGAAGGTGGGTGTGATCGGCCTTTCAGTTGGTCAAACTGTTGCCATTACCATGGCTATGGAATGCCTCTTTGGTGAACTTCGTCTGGCAGACTTCGATGAAATAGAGGTTAGCAACTTGAACCGAATCCGGTCTGGGGTCCTGAACATTGGCCTGAATAAGGCGGTAAATGTAGCACGTGAAATTGCCGAAATTGACCCCTATCTCAAGCTCAAGGTATACGAAAAAGGCATAACGCACGACAATATAGATGCGTTCTTCACGGAAGGTGGAAACCTCGATGCCCTCGTTGAAGAATGTGACGGGTTGGACATAAAGATTGTGGCACGTCAAAAAGCCAAAGATCTTGGCATACCCGTGGTGATGGAAACGAACGACAGGGCAATGCTCGACATTGAGCGTTTTGATACCGAACCAAATCGACCAATACTTCATGGTTTGGTGAAAGACCTCGACGTTGAAGTACTCAAAACCCTAAAAACCAATGAAGACAAGGTGCCATACATGCTTGATATGATTGGCATTGAAGACACAAGTATTCTGCTTCGCGCATCGATGCTTGAAATAGAACAATCGCTTACAACATGGCCTCAACTAGCCAGCTCGGTGACATTCGGAGGTGGCATCGTATGCGATGCAGTTCGTCGCATATTGTTGGGCGAAGACGTCCAATCGGGGCGATTCTATCACGATATCGAACAAGGCATCGTCAAGTCTGAACGTGCCCCATCTGAATATGTCTACGATCAGATTAAGCCGTTGACCATAGGTAGTATGCGAGAAATAGCATCCAGGTTTCCTTCAGACCAACCGGCTGCGCTAAAAGAAACTGAAATATCCCATTTGGTAGCACTCGCTCACCTGGCACCATCCGGGGGTAATATGCAACCCTGGAAATGGTTTTTCTCCAATGGAAGCCTTTTCCTCTTCCTAGACCACTCACTGGCTAACTCCTTCCTCGACTATAACCACTTAGGAACGATGGTAGGGTTTGGCGCCGCCCTGGAAAACCTGAGAATCGGTGCGCGCGCGCTTGGCTTCACGGTGAACTACCGGTATGTCTACGAGTCGGAGGATCCACTGGTAGCCATTGTTACATTTACTGAAACGAATAAAGAAACGGATGCCCTGGAAGTAGCAATTGCCACACGCGGAACCAACCGAATGAATGGCGACCTGGTTCCGATTGCAGAAGAAAACTTCGACCACATTAAGCAAGCCGCCGAAGAAATTGAGGGTGCTCAACTGCACTGGATCACCGATAAAAAGGAAGAATTGGGCAATGTGCTCGCCGCAATTGAACGAATTCGACTAATGACCGATCGAGGGCATAAAGACTTCATTGAGGAAATCCGTTGGACGGTTGAGGAAGCCGAAGAAACCAAAGATGGTATTGATTTAAGAACGATTGATCTCACCGAAACGGAAAAAGCCGGACTTTGGGTTTCACGCGACCACCTGGTCGTGAAAAAACTGCGCGACTTAAACCTTGGAACCGGTTTTGAGACCATGATGAAGAAATCCGTTCGCAACACAGAGCGAATTGGGTTTATTACCATGCCAAAAGGCACCAGACAAGATTATCTTGAAGGTGGCCGAGCACTGGAGAGAGCATGGCTTATGGCCACAAAACTCGATCTTGGCTTCCACCCAATAAGTCCATCAACGTTCATCTTTAGTCGGTTTACCAACGAGCCGAACGATGAACAACTGGCGCCATTTAGGAACGAACTTAACGAACTAAGACAAAGATTTACTGACCTGCTTGAACTCTATAACGATGAGGGTGAAATTTTCATTTTCCGATTGTTCAAAGGCAAGGATATCCAAACAAGATCATTGAGAAGAGAGCTATCTAACCACTTGTTTTTTGATAAATCGTGATGAAGGTAAAAGAGTTACAGGAAATACCAAAAATACAGGCCACATGTTTCGACATCATGTGTTTCCGCGCAGTGGATTACCCAGAGCTGTGTGCGCAATACGTAGAAGGACATATTAATGTATTAAAGGACTATGGTGTTACGTCGGTAACCAGTAGTAACCCCACCTGGACCCGAAACCCGAATGCCTATTGCATTGTTGCCATTCGCGAAGGCGAAATGCTGGGTGGTATTCGAATTCATAAAGCCGACGGCATACACAAACTACCTATGGAAGTTGGCGTTTCCAAAGTAGACCCTACCGTTAGTGAAGAAATTGAAGCACACATTGATTTAGGATGTGGCGAGCAATGTGGTTTATGGAATTCTAAAAAGATCAGAGGTTATGGCATAAGCTGGATTCTGGTTAATTCATCCATCGCCATATTACCTCAACTTGGAATTCGTAAACTTTACGGTCTAGCATCGGACTACAGCATGTTCCTGTTCTCGCCTGCCGGATTTGAAATACAACGTCAGTTTGGAAACAAAGGCGACTTTAATTACCCAACTGAGAAGTATATAGCACGTGTAGTAATGATTGGCGACTGCTTGCATTTGCCAACTTCAGCAAAAAAAGAAGTAAATTTCGTTGCGCAAATTCGCGATGACTTATTTTTGAAATCACAGATTGTGGTTAACCAGTTGAAGTTAAATTTAACCTTTAACCTAAAAGTGGAAGATGATTAAGAAACTACTACTACTCGCAAGCGGCCTTGCGTTAATGGCACAATATGCCGTTGGCCAGGACCTTATCATTGAAGACCCCGAATCCTACGAACTTCGTTGTGCAAGCTTCAGTTACTTTGAAGACCCTTCAGGAAACATGACGTTTGAACAGATTGCGGCTTTACCCCAGGACAGCTTTAGGTCATACGAAAAGAAAGTATTCAACTTTGGTTTTACCAATAGCACGTTTTGGATAAAGACCAATGTGGTGAATAAGACCAACGAAAAACTGATTCTTTTTGAGATTGGTCAAACCAACACCGACCATGTAGAAATGTACGGCAAAGGACTCGAACCGCAGATTATTTCTGATTTGGTGGCTTTTACCGAGCGCAGCTACCCCGACCCAAAACCCATTTTCAATCTTCGACTAAAACCGAACGACAGTAAGGAAATTTGGGTGAAGGTAAAGGGACAAGACGAGTTGGTTGTGCCTATCCATACTGGCTCTAAAGACGCTATTTTGGAGAAAAGTAGAAGAAGGGAAACGTTGTTTGGCATCTTCGCTGGAATTATGGCCGTGATGATTCTCTACAACCTGTTCCTGTTCATTTCCCTACGCTCCAGTATCTATTTCTTCTATGTGATCAATATCCTACCACTGTTCATCGGGCAGTCGTCATTACTCGGCTATTCGAATAAGTTTTTCTGGCCAGATTCGGCTTTTTGGCCGGATCATGCGCCCATTGTTTTCCCGCTGCTCTCCATTGTATTTGGGCTGCTCTTTGCCTCCCGGTTCATTAATCTAAAGCGTTACATGCCCTGGGCGGTTTGGTCGATAAACGTATTTATAGGCATCAGTTTGGTTGGTGTGGCGCTCTCGTTCGCCGGTTTCACCACCATATCGTCTATTGTACTGAATGCCAACGGGTTTATTTCGGCCATATTCCTAATTGTTATTTGTGCGATTCTGACCAATCAACGGGTGAGCTCGGCTAAATTCCTCATTGTAGCCTGGACCATCTTCCTAATTGGTGTGATGTTATACGTGTTGCGAAGTCTGAGTATTCTCGAATACAACTTCCTAACGAATTATTCAATGCCAATTGGAGCTGCCATCGAAACGGTATTGCTTTCGTTTGCATTGGCCGATCGAATCAACACGTTGAAGAAACAACGCGAGGAGTCACAACGATTGATGCTCATGGAGGTAAAGAAAAACAACGATCTTACCCGAAATCAAAACCTTGTGCTGGAAGAAAAAGTACATCAACGTACCTTGGAGCTTGAGGTAATGAACTCAGATCTGCAAGAAACGTTGGAAAACCTTAAATCGACTCAGGGACACCTGATTGAAGCGGAGAAAATGGCTTCGTTGGGTCATCTTACTGCAGGCATTGCGCACGAGATAAACAACCCGATCAACTACGTATCGTCTAACGTGGAACCACTACGCCAGGATTTGGATGATATCCTTACCATCCTAAACGATTACAAAGGCTACGCCGAAGGCTCTGACATAGATGAGCTCAAAGCCCTACTGAAGAAAGAAGTGGATATGGATGTAGAGTATTCCATTAAGGAGATGAAGGACTTGCTAAACGGTATCGAAGAAGGTGCGCGAAGAACATCTGAAATTGTAACCGGATTGAAGAACTTCTCCCGAACAGATGATGACGAAGCACAAAGTGCGGATATCAATAATGGTTTACGTTCGACTGTGGCAATTTTAAAGAGTGAGTTAAAAGACATCGAAACGGTGCTCGAACTTGGATCTATACCACATATCAAATGCTATCTGGGTAAACTGAACCAGGTATTTATGAACTTAATCGATAACGCCATTGACGCAATTAAAATGCGCTACACCGATGCAACTCAAGGTGTGTTAACCATTAAATCAGAAGTGGTTGACAACAATGTGATTATCAAAATAAGCGACAATGGTTGTGGAATGCCTGAAGACGTAAAACGGAATATCTTTGACCCATTCTACACGACAAAGGATGTGGGTAAAGGTACCGGCTTAGGACTATCCATAACATACGGAATTATGGAAAAACACAATGGAACTATATCTGTTGAAAGTGAAGAAAATGTGGGCACTACGTTCACTATTGAATTACCTATAAATCAGGACAGTGAATAAGCAGTATATACTATATGTAGATGACGAGGAGCCAAATTTGGTCGCGTTCCGTGCCATATTCCGACGAGAGTTTAACGTACTGACAGCTACTTCTGCGGAGGAAGGTCGTCAAAAACTGACCGATAACCCTGAAATAAAAGTGGTAATCAGCGACTACTTAATGAAGGGTATCACCGGCATTGAATTCTTCGAAAGCATCCTGGATAAACATCCATACATCATTCGAATCATTCTTACGGGATTTGCAGATCAGACAGCGATGCTGGATTCAATCAATCGAGCACGTGTATATCGATTCCTAAGCAAGCCCTGGAACGAATACGACTTAAGACAGACCATTCTATCGGCAATTGAATTGTATGACGCGCGCAGAAGCATTGCACGTCATCAAAAGGAACTTGAGAACTCGTTTAAAAACCTCAACAGTTTTGTACACAAAGCCTCTAATGAGATGCGAAGTACACTGGTGTCTATGCACGGTATGGTGCGACTGGCTAAGATGGGAGGAGATACCGAAATGGAATACTGGCCTTTGATTGAGAAAGGCATTATGCAAATCGACCTGCAACTGCGCAACATAATTGAGCACTACGAGGCAGGTCAGGAAATCCGAAGTGTGAGCAAGATTGAGTTTGAGTCTATGATTGAAAAGTGCAAACAGGCACTGGCCGCTTTCCAGGACTTCTCAAACATCAACATAAATTCGAATGTAAAGACAGAAGAAGCCTTCTACAACGACTCATTCCGTTTACAACTGATTATTTCCAACTTAATGAACTATGTGGGTGATCAGATAAACCCTGAAAAAGGGAAGATTAACCTTGACATTGAAGTAATTAATGTAAAAGGTGGTGTTCAAATGATGTTTACCGACGATGGAATTGGTATCGAAAATGACCAGCTAAGCGGATTGTTTGAGCTCATATTATCCAACGGAAACAGTCAGGATATAAGCCTGTACCTGGTTAAGCAAGCCGTTGAGAACATGTCTGGCACCATAGAGGTAAACTCACTGCCTGGCGAAGGAACTTACTTTAACATCTTTATACCTAACAACGAAGAAGTCATCCATGCGAATAGCACTAATTGACGATAACGAAATTGACATCTTTGTCAATCAGAAGCTTATTGAAACGGCTCCATTTGAAGCGTCTATACGTTCATTTCTAAACCCAAGTGAGGGTTTGAGCAACCTTAAGGAATCTGAAGCCGATTTAATTATTGTAGACAACCAAATGCCACAATTGACGGGCTATCAGTTTCTGGAACAGCTATTGACTTTTGTTGGTAGCAACCCACCAAAAATGATTGTTCTAACGGCATCGGTTCATGAAGATTTAATCAATCAGTATCAAGAGTTACATCAGGAAATCTTGCTCTGGGAGAAGCCGTTGAACGTTGCGAACCTAACCTCTCTTCTTGCGTAGGTTTAACCGTCTGATCCGTTCTTCGAGACCAACGCGCTTCATCCAAAAAGGCAAGACAATCAATCCTAAAACGATGTATGGGTAATAGGTGAGTACACGCCAAAGCACCGACAATTGACGTGAGATCATTTTTGTAGGCAAATAAACGCCCATAAACGCCGGGAATATCAATTCTGCAATCCCACTTCCACCCGGGGTAATCGCAATCATTAATAAAATCCACATAACCAACTGCTTGCCAAATATGACCCATTGATCGTGTGCTCCCACCTGGTTCAACAACAAGATTAGACAGTTGATTACCAAGAATCGTGCTGTCCAGGTAAGGGCCGTTGCAAAACCACTTTTTAGCCAAAAGCTGAACGGCTTTTTCCGAAACTCCTGCGACGCTGAGACCAAATCATTCGCCAGACGTTCTCCCCTTCGTGCAAATCGTTTCAGCAAGGGTAACGAAACAAAAAAGAGGATGATTCTCTTACTGATATTGGGTTTAATGAAAAGGGCAAAGGCAAGAAATAATGTCCAGATAAACAGGAATATGTAACCACCCCAGAAAAGTACTCTTAGGTTTTCTGTGTTGATCACATTCTGAAAAGACGCATCGTCGAAAGCTGGAAACAAACTGGTATTCTTTACCGCCCAGAAGGCTATAGGAATCATGACCATGTAATAAACCTCGTCGAGAAACGACGTGATCAATACAATCGCGGTTGTGAGACCTGTTTTCAATCGTTCCTGCGCCATGATGACCACAGCAGCAGCAGTTCCGCCGATAGCACCAGGAGAAACAGCTGAAGCAAACTCCCATAACATTACGATTTGAAAACATTGCTTCCAACTCAGTTTTTTGTCTGAAAGAATACGTAAACGCAAGATGTAACCAAAGTCACGAATGAGCATTAACGCAATAGCGGCGAGTAACCACCACACGGCTCCGAGCGTCCAATTGATGTCTTTAAGACTTGCCATATTGGCCCCACCCTCCTGGCCTCCAAAAAGCAGGTAAAGCGACACGACCAGGCCTAGAATCAACGGTATGATGATTCTTCTGGGTTTGAAATATTTCAGTACGTCACTGCGCGCAGACATCTAATTCGTAAGTTAGTCAAAAAAGACGAACCTGTTTTCACGGGTATTCAAAACGGTCCTGTCTTTTGGTAGACATATTTGGTGAATTCCCGATTCGGTGCAAAAGTATCTTTTTTAAATGCCTCTGAATAGGGTTTTCAGATTATCTGCTTGTGAAGTGATGTTTATCATAACTGCTGAAAATCAGGCACAAATCGCTTTCATTATTTTTAATTATTCTAAATAAACACCACCTTTGCGGCCATGCTCCTGTCGGATCTGAAACGGAATCAACTCGCTGAGATTAAGCGGGTTTTACCATCTCCAATACAAGAGAAAGTAATGGAAATGGGCTGCGTGCCAGGCACACGAATTTCATTGGCTTTAAAAGCCCCATTAGGCGATCCAATTGCCTTTTCAGTGGATGGTTATTATTTGAGCATGCGTAAAACAGAGGCACAAACCATTGAAGTGAAACTGGTACATGAAGGAAGCTAAATCGCGGATTACAGCGGCACTTTGTGGCAACCCCAACTGTGGGAAGTCTTCTTTGTTTAATCACATTACCGGTCTTCACCAAAAAATTTCGAACATACCCGGAACCACGATTGATCTTAAGATAGGTCATGCCCGTATTGATGATGTAGACGTTAAGGTCATTGATACACCTGGGACGTACAGTAACCAGGCTAAATCAAAGGACGAGGAAGTGGCGTTGGAAATATTTGAAGCTCAAAATCCAGAAAGACCCGATGTACTAATCTACGTAGCTGATGCCAGTAACCTCCGAAGAAACCTCCTATATTTCAGCCAATTAGCGTCGTACAACATACCGATGATTCTGGTATTAACCATGATGGATACAGCCAGGAAGCGCGGACTGGAACTCGACCTGGATCGGCTACAGAATGAACTCGGTGTGCCTGTGCTGATTTGCAATGGGCGAACCGGACAAGGTGTAGACAAACTTAAGAGTCGTCTTATTAAACCAGCATTTACCTGCCACTACAACTTTGTACAGGATGCGGAAAACCCTATTGCTTCCGCCTATAAATCTATTGACAATTTACTCACCCGAACTACGCACCAAAAGAGTAGAGAGAAACTGTTTACAGAACGAATCGACCCGATATTGACCCACCCGGTATGGGGATATTTCATTTTTCTAGGTGTGCTGTTATTGGTATTCCAAGCTGTATTCAAGCTCGCAGAATACCCAATGGAGCTTATTGAGTTGGGGTTTGATGCGTTGGGGATATGGCTGTATGACATACTTCCGGCGAACTGGATCAGGAGTATATTGGTCAATGGTGTGATTGCTGGTCTTGCAGGTGTGGTTGTATTCATACCTCAAATAGCCATTCTCTTTTTCTTCATGTCAATACTTGAAGACACCGGTTATATGGCTCGCATCAGCTTCATTATGGACCGTATTCTGCGAGGTCTTGGTCTTAGCGGTAAATCTGTAGTACCCCTACTTAGTGGCGCCGCATGTGCTATACCAGCTATAATGGCTACCCGAAATATCGAGAATTGGAAAGATCGCATAATCACCATTCTTGTAACACCGTTAATGAGTTGTTCTGCAAGACTACCGGTGTACACCTTACTCATTTCACTTGCTGTACCAGATACCTACGTGCTGGGAATTATCAGTCTAAAAGCGCTTATGTTATTGGCCATGTACTTTGTTGGCACGGCAGCCAGCTTGATCGCTGCTCTGGTATTCAAATTCTTCATAAAACAGCGTGGTTTGAGCTACTTTATCATGGAACTCCCGGTTTATCATAGCCCGAGATGGAAGAACATTGGCCTCACCGTGTTTCACAAAAGCAAGAGCTTTGTACTGGAGGCTGGCAAGGTCATCTTAATTGTCTCTGTTTTCTTGTGGTTTCTGGCCAGCTATGGCCCAAATACCGAAGAAGGATCGATAAAACCGACTGAAATAGAACAACTCGAATCGTCTTACGCTGGTTACTTTGGAAAGACTATCGAACCTGCAATCGAGCCGCTCGGTTTCAATTGGAAGATAGGCATAGCCTTGATCACCTCATTTGCTGCCCGAGAGGTATTTGTAGGTACCATGAGTACGATCTACAGTGTGGAAGATGAAGAAAACATTGCCAGTATTCGCTCCAAAATGCAATCCGACACCCATTCGGATAGTGGCCTACCCGTGTATAGTCTGGCAGTCGTAATTTCCCTAATGATCTTCTATGCATTTGCCATGCAATGTGTCAGCACGCTGGCCGTGGTGTATAAAGAAACCAAACAATTGAAATGGCCTGTTTTGCAGTTTGTTTATATGACCGGTCTGGCTTATGTGGCAAGCTTTGTAGCATACCAATTATTACGATAAGACCCAACGGATATAGGACGCGATAGTATCTACGGTCTGCTCCGGAGATTCCCATGTACCAAGGTGTCCTGCATCGTCTAATATCCTCAGCTTGGCAGCATTTGTATTGCTAACCTGATGTAATACCATATCCAGAGAGATAAATTCGTCTTCCACTCCCAACAGCCACAAAATGGGTTTGTTGGTGTGGCGTATTAAATCTCGGTGGTCATTGCGTACCATCATGGCTTTTAACGCATTGATAATCGCTGGCGCCTGTGCATCTTTAACCAACTCCCAGGTGCGATCCGTTAACAAGGAGTTACGGTTTGACCGACCAAGCAGTTGTTCGGAAAAGGGCTTTAGAAAGGGCCGTGTAGGATGCTTCTGTAAAAACTCGATCTGCTTTTGACGTGCTTGTTTTCGTGCATCATCGTCTGCTGCAGCGTTGGAATGAATTAGGCCAAGGCCAAGGATTCGATCGGGGTTGGTAGAAAGCATTTCGAGTGCAACGTATCCACCCATTGAATGTCCGAGAACGATAGCTTTTTCAATATGCGCTTCATCCATTTGAGCGAAGACGTCCGAAGCATAATCACGCATGGTTTCTGCCGTATTTCCATTTGTCCCAAACCCACACATATCAAAGGCGTGCAGTTTCCAGTTGTCTCCAAGTGCATGCATGGTATCGGTCCACATCGATTTGTGCTCACAGAAACCGTGAAGAAATACTACGTTCATCATAAAGCGAATTAACAAAAAAAGGGTCGCCAATCGGCAACCCTTATTATCTTAGTTTATTTGTATTTGCTCTTTAGAAGAAGTTATATCGTTTGTCCACGATTTCTCCTTTTTCACGTAATGCACCAATAACCGCATCACCTGTAGATCCTACAATTTGTTGTGTGATGTCTCGTTGCATGATGGTTTGATTAAACTCTGCAGGCTCTCCTGTAGTCACTTCACCTGTGTTCCAGATTACGTAAACACCATTCGTTCCTTTAATTGGTGCGCTGTGCTCTCCTTCTTTAACACCAAGTACTGCGCCAATCACTTTTGGCTCGGCACCAACACCTGGCACTTGTTGAGAGTTAAACGTTATCACAGGTATAAGGTTATCTACTGAACTTACTGCAGTAGCAACACTCTTAGCATCACTGTTCGTGGTCAATACTGAATTGAATTGCTCAACCAACTGATCCCCTTTTACGTCTTTAATATAGTCGGATTCGATCTTGTCCCGGTTATCGTCTAACGATGCTGTACCTTCTTCACGAATAGCGATACACTTTGCAACGATGTAACGATCTTCCATGGTAATCACATCTGAAATATCACCAACCTTTGTTTTGTCGTTAAACAACCAGCGTGCAATTTCTTTAGCATCCGGCACGCCAGGAACTTGAGGGTTGCTTAAGTTGATTTTAGACGCCTCACGTACCACGGCTTGTTGTCCTTCTGCTACACTAGCGAAGTCGTCGTTCTCTTGTGCCAGGTACTGAATTTCCCCTGCCTTACGCTCTACCTCACGATCTGATTCCATTCCTGGTTGTACTTTTCTCTCTAAACCGCCAAACTGAACAAGTTTGCGCGAAGGACCAGCTGTCACCTCAACAATGTGAACCCCTTTACCGGTTTCAACAATAAATCGGCTTCCAACCGAAGAACCAAATACCTTATTTGCAACCTCTGCCGGAGCAATACCAGGATTATCTTTTGTAAACCAACCCAGGTCTCCACCATTTGAACTGGTTTGGTCTGGGTTGTTAAGTGCTAGACCAGCAAAGTCAGCAGCGCCTGAACGAAGGTCAGCCAACATAGTTCTGGCTTTAGACATAGCTTCCTCACCTGGCAATACCAGAATGTGACGAGCGCGCATCACAGCTACACTGTCTTCATCTATACCCGTCACTTTATATACACCGAATATCCCATTGCTATAGATAACGTCTGTCATCTCGCCTGAGTCTAAGCTAAAGATCGCTTCTTCAATTTCTGGAGCAACCATAGAAGCTCCACGGCGCACATACGTTGGGTTGAATGGACGAAGAGATCTGTAGTTCGCGATGAATGCACTATCGCGCTTGGTGTCTTTGAAACGTTTTGTGTTGTCTTTTACCCACTTCATTGTCTCCGCGGTATCCGCAGCAGAAGCAAACACATTTAATACCACAAAGTCGATATCACGTGTTGCAGATTGCTGGTAGTCGCTTGCATGTTCCTTACGGAAATTATCAAGGTCACTATCGTCGTAGGTAACTGTTGAGTCTGAAATACCCACATATGGAAGGCCAACCGCCATTGCGCTAATCTTGTACTCATTTTTATCGAACTCATAACGCGCGTCCAACGACGTTGAGAAGATACCAGCTGTTACCATATTTTGGTATTTCTGACCTTCACGCATTTCCTTAAGTGGGTTCTCGAGGAAGTTTAAATAGTTCTTATACTTTTCTTCATCTTCCTGCATATCGATTTCGATAAACTGGCGAAGTGTATTCGGGTCGAATTGACCTGTCTGAGGATTGGTGAAGTTTCGTTTTACCATTTGATCTGGGTTAGGACCAAATAAGGCGTCTTCGATTTCTGCTCTTCCGGTTGTAATCCCCAAAAGATCATGTTCTTTCTTAATGATTTTCTCCTGGATAAGTTGGTTCCAGGCCTGCTCGCGCAGTGATGCCTCGTCGAAGTTTGAACCCTGGTATAATACCTTCAGGCCTTCAACACCTTCCATGAGCTCGGCATATGTGATTTCCTCACCTGCAATCTCTCCTACAATATTTTGATCACCTCCAAAAATGCTTGACCCACTCTTAAAGAAGTCGGTCAATACAAAGGCCAACATGGCAGCACCAATTACGAAAAGCAAACAACCTGTTTGCTTCTGTATTTTCAATATTACCCCAGTTTCTTCGTTTTTATTCTTTGCCATTTTTATAAAAATAGTCCGCAAAATACGGTTTTTTAACGCTAAAAGTCAATGCATTACGTGGTTTTTGAACGCAATCGTGACGAACGACGAGCGGCTTATTCAAGTAATTGATTACCAGCTATTTAAGTGACGCCGGATTTGCTATGGTTTTGTGCTTTTTGCAATTGATCGGTGGTTCATCCGCAGTAACTACAATTTTATAGCGCTTTTTTTGGTTTAAATTGATGGTCGTTTCGCCATAACCTTCATGGCCCGGGTAGAACTGAACCTCCAAATTCTCCTGACTCTTCACTTTGTATTTTTTGCTAAAAAACCGCCGCTTGTAATAGGTTAAATCTACCTTACAACCAACTGTTGCAGCCATGTGAATAACAGGTTTTTTATTCGACTCGTCAACATATACCTCGAGCTGGCACAGATCGTAAATTGGAGAAAAATACTCAAACTCCGATTCATGGAAACACCTTGAATATACTGCTGGTTCTCCGTCATACCCTGCCCATATGGCTGCTATTTTACCGTTGTGAAAATCGATATCGATGTAATCACCCGAAAACATATCGCTACCAATATGGCCATTCACCTTTTGATTTAAACGCGCCTGTCTGAAACTTCCCCCACCATCGGTAGAAAAGGCCATGTGGGTTTCGTTAAACACATTCGCATCGCTCCAACTTCGATCGTAGTAAACAATGGCCAAATTCCCTGTGGTTTGATCTATGGCGATATTGGGCAAGTACTGACTTTTACCGTTTCCTTCTTTGTCACTGTGTACGCGTTTTGGAACGCTCCAATGCTCACCCCGATCGTCGGAGAACGATAAAAAAACATCGGCATCGCCTAACCGATCATCGCCCCAAACCAGGTACAAACGACCGGTATAGATGCCTGGTGAATTGTCCACCACTAAAAATGGCATCCCATTGCTTCTATACGTGTGCGGGATATCCATCGCCCAACCCGATTCCTGGTAAAAAATCACCCGATCCCGTCCCCAGGTTTTGCCGCCATCCAGGCTTCTATCGAAGTACAGTTTATTATGACCTGCCCACACGCAATAGATGTTGCCATTTACGTCTACCGCGGTCGTAGCACCTTCCAGTGTATGGTCGTCGTCTACCGCATCTCCTACACTATCCGATATAGTAATTGCCGTGCTCCAGGTTTTGCCTTTATCGGTTGACGCGGAGAATTGTATCCGACTTTGGTCTTTCTTCTTCTTGCTATTGATCTTATCAAACTCCGTCCATGTTAAGTACGCATTTCCCTTGAATCGGCTGGAATAGTCATCCGTACTAATCCACGGTTTATCTTGCATTTTCGGCTCATTTAGTCCCGTAAAACTACCGTCGTTAAAGGTTTGTCCGCCATCGTCTGAAGTTTGGACTACAATGCGATCGATAAACGAATACCCTTTAGACTTCCCTGTGGTTCTGCTCAGGTGAATGAAGTATATGTTCCCATCGATGTCGGAATGCAATACGGGATCGCCCCATACTCCTAAAGAACTGGTAATGGTTTTGTTCTCCCACGACGCACCACCATTGATTGAGACATAGTGATTGTTAATGTTGGCACCACCGATAATACGGGAGGTATCGGTTCTATCTATACAGATACTCGGCTCGTTCGGGTAATAAAACCCGTTTGCGGTTTGGTTTACCTTTACCTCACCGGTTTGGGCGAACAAGGCGGAAGCCGTAAGTATAAAAAAAGATGCAATACCGTATTTCATAGGGCCATTCTTAGTCGGCCAAAAATACACAGGTATTTCACGAAATAAAATGGCTTATTCCCGATCGAACAATAATCGCTGACCTTTTATCGATTCGTCGAATGAACCTCCTGAATAGGCAAGGTGCCCCGATACAAAGGTGTGTTCAATGGTGTGATGAAACTCTTTGCCTTCCAGTGGAGACCAACCACATTTGTAATGTACGTTGTTGGCGGTTACCGTTTCGGTTTTAGTTGGGTCAACCAATACCATATCTGCCCAATACCCTTCCCGGATAAATCCTCTCTTCTCAATTTCGAAGAGCTCCGCGGGTTTATGGCACATGCGATTCACTACTTCTTCTACACCAATACGACCGTCTTTGGCGTGTTCAAGCATGAGCTGTAAACTGTGCTGAACCAGAGGTAAGCCGGATGGAGCTTTCGCATATTTGTTGGACTTTTCTTCTTTGGTATGCGGTGCATGGTCGGTGGCAATCACGTCAAATTTACCACTGTTTAACGCCTCCCATAGTGCTTCCTGATCTGCTTCGTGCTTAATGGCCGGATTACACTTAATTTTTGAACCATGCGTGCTGTATTGCGTAGAATTAAACGATAAGTGGTGCACGCAAACTTCTGAGGTTACGTTTTTGGTTTTGAAATCGTCGCCTGGTGTAAACAGCACCAACTCGTCTGCAGTACTAATGTGGAGGATATGAATTCTGGTTCCATACTTATTGGCTAACTGGGCGGCTTTGGTCGAAGAAAGCAAGCACGACTTATGGCTCCGAATTTCAGGATGTGCCTCAAATGGGATGTCTTCACCGTACTTCTCTTCGTAAATCTTTGTATTGTCTTTTATGGTTTGTTCGTCTTCACAATGCAACGCAATTATCGTTGGTGCATTGGCAAAGATTTTAGATAAAATGTGGTCGTCGTCTACCAACATATCACCGGTACTGCTTCCCATAAAAATCTTGATACCGCAAACGGTACGAGGATCTGTTTTCAGAATTTCTTCGTAGTTGTTGTTGGTGGTACCCATAAAAAACGAATAGTTCGCCAAAGACACCTCTGCTGCGCGTTGGTATTTCTGCTCAAGTAATTCTTGTGTAGTGGCCTGTGGAACCGTATTGGGCATTTCCATGAAACTGGTAACACCACCGGCTACAGCCGCTTTTGCCTCGGTATATATTTCGGCCTTGTGTGTAAGACCCGGCTCTCTAAAATGCACCTGATCGTCAATCACCCCCGGCAACAACCAAAGTCCTGAAGCATCAATTTCCTGCGCTTCCTCACTGGTAATTCCAGGCCCAATTGACTTAATTTTCCCCTCTTGAACCAGTACATCCGCCTGGTTTCGCTCACCCTCATTTATAACCGTTGCGTTCTTGATCAAATACGTTGCCATATGCTCTATTTTGGAACACGAATTTACGGCGATTTCTCCGATGAACCTGTGAAAGCCCTGCCTAAAAAGACGTGTTTTTTTGTTGCCTCATCCAAATGCAATAGCTAATTTTCGCCTCTTATGTCAGAAAAGAAATTATTCCTCCTCGATGCGTATGCGTTAATATTCAGAGCCTATTACGCGTTTATCAAAAACCCACGGATAACGAGTTATGGATTAAACACTTCAGCCATTTTTGGATTTACCAATACGCTGCTTGATGTGCTTCAAAATCAGAAGCCAAGCCATATTGCTGTTGTGTTTGATCACAAATCGGAAAACGTTCGAAAACAGGAATATTCTTTTTACAAGGCGAATCGCGATGAGACACCGGAAGACATAAAACTATCTGAACCCTTTATTCGGCAAATCATCGAGGCATTTAACATCCCAATACTTGAAGCAGAAGGTTACGAAGCCGACGATGTCATAGGAACCCTGGCCGTTCAGGCTGAGAAAGAAGGTTTCACCACGTATATGATGACACCAGATAAAGATTTTGGTCAACTGGTAACTGAAAAATCATTGATGTTTAAACCGGCCCGATCTGGCAACAAAGCGGAAATCTGGGGACCAGCTGAAGTGTGTGAGAAATTCGGACTGGACAATACGCTTCAGGTCATTGACTACCTTGGTTTGATGGGCGATTCGGTAGACAACATTCCTGGTGTTCCCGGTGTTGGCCCAAAAACTGCGAGCACCTTACTGAAACAGTACGGTAGTATGGAAAATCTATATGAGCATACGCATGAACTTAAAGGAAAACTCAAAGAAAAAATTGAGGACAACAAGGAGCAAGCGTTCATGAGTAAGAAGCTCGCCACCATTATTATAGATGCGCCGGTAGATTTTGATGAGCAAAGTTTGGTTGTTGAAGAAGTAAATAAGCCAGCCATCAAAGAAATCTTTGAAAAAATTGAATTCCGAACGCTTTATCAGCGGGTATTGGGTGAAAGTCCTGAGTTTATTGCCAGTGGCGGTCAGCAAACGTTGTTCGCTGATATGC
>DIYD01000048.1 GCA_002428905.1 Bacteroidetes bacterium UBA6063
GTTGTTGCCACTGTTAAAAGTTCCACCCTCGTAGAATACAGCACCCGATGAATTTGTGTCCGTCGTGTAACACAACGCGGAGTTATTGTAGAACATACACGCCGTAAAGTCCTCAAGGTGGTAGGCGTAACATCCGGTGTTGGTGCCACCAACCGAGACAAAGTTGTTTAATATCCAGGAAGAATCGCCGTAGTCGAAGTCGTTGAGGTAAAAACCATAACGCTCTGATTTATCCGGACCGATCAGGTTGTTTTTCTCAATTCGACTGTTCCCACTGGCTTCATCCAAATTTACACTGGCCCAGTAATTATTGCTGTTGGATGTGAGCCGGTTCGATGTGAACTTAAAGTCCTTGATATATCGTGCATCCACACCTCCATACCCTTGTTTTTCGAACAGGTTACCATGAATACGTGTGCTTCGGTCGTGATCGCTGGAAGAACCCCGGGCGTAGTATCCATAGGATCCCTTAACCAATCGGTTGTTCACCAGGCAAAAGTGATGATCGCCTGTAGACTCATTATACACCAGTGCGTAACCGCTGGAGGAGCTCAAACTATCATTGTTCTGAATGATATTGTTACTTAATTCGTTATAGTCTGCACCATTGGAAAGTTTGACCACGTTCTTGTACCAGGTCGACACGTTTTCAAGTGTCATTTTTCGGAAGGTTATACCATCAGCACCATCAAGCCAGATCAGGTAGTTATTAGACCAGGAAGCACTCGAAGTAGTCAGCTTTACCTTCGTGCTATCTCCATTTTCCGATTCAAAGATGACCTGATTCTTGTTGTCTGCACACTCAATTTTTTGGATATGCAGTTGTTCGTTGTAGGTTCCGTCTCGTACCCTAAATACCGCTGAGTCGAGCACGCCTGCGCTGTCCAACGCGTCTAACGCCGCATTGAATGTTGCATAATCCGGACTGGTCCCTCCAATGGTATAAATCCCGCACAAGGCTGGAAAAACGCGTTTGGTGATTGTATCGTTCGAATTAATCGTATCGCTAACCCCATTCGGAGAAGTCGTCCACAGTTTTACATCGTGTGCCGAGTCTCGTTTAAACTTCTTGTAGCCTACACAAACAATTGCTGTATCCCCAGAAACCAGTGCACCCGTCCACGATTTTGATGTCTGTGTTACACCGTCAAATGTCCAGGCAATAGACACCGATTTAAGTGTATCATCCCCAAGGTTTCGAAGTACAACCTCAATGCAACTCGAGTCGGATTTAAATTTCTTTAATTCAGTTAAACTGGCATCTACTGGAGGTAGCTTGTATTCATCTGCACCAATGTCTGGTCGCATAGTATCTCTAGGCTCCTTATCGATGTCATCACTAATACCCGTTGTTGGGTCAGCGGCCCCATTCAATTCCACTGCCGAAGCATGCAAATCGGTCGATGATTTATAACCTGGATCTGCACTAACCGAATTCGAATCCAGTCCTGTAGCAGTCTGCCATGCACTTAAATTGGCCACGCTTGTATTCCAGAACCCTAAGGTACTACCCATAGTATACAGGTTGTTGTGATTCGAGTGAATCACATTAGGTGATCCCGACGTAGAATATTCATTGTACCAGGCACGGCCCGGATTCTTATTGAACACACTGTTGCTGGTAAACGACAGATTGCCACCATAGTACGTATAAATGGCATTGTTTGTGGTGTTGGTACATTCGGCAAACAAGCTATTATGCGCCACTCGCACGTGATTCGCATAATACAACCGTAATGGTGTACACGAACTTGAATATGGGCTTGTAACCGAGACAAAGTTGTTGTAAATGAATGCACGTCGTGAGGTGTCCGAACTAAACCACGACAACTCAATACCTATACCTGCCGTTGTGGTCACGGCCACATTACACCCAATGCGCACCGGCCCCTGACAATCATTTAGATAAATGTTATGGCCGTACGAAGTACCAGATGAACTCCTGGTCAGGTTGTTGTTATTAATGTGCATATCCTGACTGTATCGACAGTCTATATTTCGATGGCTCTGATCAACGAATTGACACTGTTCAATTCGATATCCCATGCCGTTGTCGTTCCATGGGTTATTGAAATGAATGCCGTATGAACCGCGTTCAAAGCGGCAGTTTGTGATTTGAATGTCGTGAGAAGCAGGCTCATTTCCCGGACTGGCGTAGAACAACGCCTGGTTGGTGCCCGTACCTGTTGTAGACGCACCTATAATCCTACAATTGTCAAACCTAATATTTTGGTTCCCGGTTACGAACCAAACCACGCGTGCATAGGAAGAACCTGTGCCTTCAAGTGTAAGTTGCTTGCACCGGAAAATGGAGGTATTTTCAAGCTGTAGTACGTAATTCATTGCTGAACTACCGGAATAATAAATCTTTACATCGGTGCTGTCTCCGGTTTCAGAACGCAGGG
This sequence comes from Bacteroidetes bacterium UBA6063, assembly GCA_002428905.1. Classification (GTDB taxonomy): domain Bacteria; phylum Bacteroidota; class Bacteroidia; order NS11-12g; family UBA9320; genus UBA987. The sequence goes on from DIYD01000048.1 coordinate 2,406, forward strand.
TGATGGTATTGGTTGTATCCGCTCCAGGCACCTCGCCAAGTGAGAGCTGTTCATTGTACGTTCCTGTTCGTACGTTCAATACTACAGGGCCACATATTCCATACAGCATTAGCGCATCAAAGGCGTCCTGAATCTTTGCAAAATCGGGAGACGTTCCCCCAACGGTTAAGGTATCTTTTAACGCCGGGCGAATGTATGCCTTAATGGTATCGTTTAAGTTCACGGTATCGTTCTGGCCATTGGGTTTCGCCGTCCAGGCCACAAGTGTATCTGTCTTTCCAGATACCAACGACTTTGAACCTAACTTAATCGTCTTTAAGAATGAACCGGTACCTCCAATGGTATCTATGGTACCTGTATCTTTTACCGTTGTTTGTGCAACACCGTTATAGGTCCAGTGCAACTCCACAGAGTCCACCTGCTTTCTTCCGTAGTTTGCTACTTCAACCTCAATATCGCGACTTCCCGGACACGCGTATAACGGCCCAACCAACCGGTTTGTAGCCATGTCATAATCGGTAGCGGGTACCCATGTCCGAATAATCATGTATCGGGCGATACACAGGTTGGATCCTCCGGTATACAGAAAGTTATTGGTATCGCGCTGCATGTACGACGCGAGTTTGGCCCCGGTCACAACTACACTATCAATCGTACATGAGTTACACGAACAATTATAGGAGTTGTTCCACGAACCCATCGTATCTCCGTTTAGTAAAAGCGTTGTTGGAAGACTGGTACACGGAGTATGTAAAAAGACAAATTTGATTTTGTCTAGTCGTAAGTTTGAAGCGGAAGAATCAACAAATTTGAGGCTATCCGTAGCCTTACAATTGTAATCTGGGTCACTGCAGATCAAACAGAAATTACCTGTATAATCGACAAGTATGGTGTCTTGAACCTGGGCTTTAGCCAGTACAGAGAGCAACAAAAAGGCACAGATAGATAGGAAGCGGTAAAATTGACTACAAGATTTCATAAAACTTTCGTTTATTGGTTCGGTCACATAATCGATGTAATCACACACACAAAAACCCGAAGGTTTTATCTCAGAATTTCAAATCAACCAAGCTGCGGGACTCGATCGAACAAAACTGGGCCTCTCCTCAGGTTACCCCTACATCAATGATGTCACCCGGAACCGAAATTAACAAATTAACCCCCTTGATGTCAAGTAAATATTGAGAAATCGTGAAATTTAGATTGACTACCATTGTTCGGTTTTAATGGAGAGGTCAACAAATGGATTACCATCTTGTCGTTGCTTTGTAGCTTTATAGCAAAGGCCTCCGCATGACAACCATTTGACACAGAGATAATTACGAGCGTGGGTTAATTCCTATTCAAGGCTCTTCGAGAGCGGTAACGCAAGGTGTCTTTGGCCAACTCCTTGTCTTCCGGATTAAACCCTTTGAGCAATGAGGTAAACATTCGATCCTTTTCTGCATTTTCAGAAACAATTTTGAACGCCAGATCTTTGAGTTCTTCCGTTTCTCCATTTTGCGTGTAAAGTGACCTCAATACCTGCACAAAATCCATCTGCATGTTTTGCTCCTTGCCTTCCACTTCATGGGTGTAAATCGATTTGACCTCTTTCTTCATGCTGTTGACGTCTTGAAACTCCGCGAGATAATAGGTAAGGCAATTAAACGCATCCCGCCTGGTTCGCCAACCTTCAAGCAGCAAATCCTGGCCCCGATCAAACAAACTCATCTTGGATTTTGCCAGTTTTGCGGCCTTCACGTACTGCGCTCTCCCTTCCAAATCTTCCAATTCCAGCTCGTACATGTGCATGGCTTCTTGTCTTTTATGCGTCTTGTTATAGAGATCTCCCGCCTTTTCATACATAAGAAGCTCCTTGTACAGTTCGGCAGCACGCTCGTATATTCTCGCCTGCTCATAACATTCTGCCGCTTTTTGCTTTTTTTCCATTTTTAAGTAGAGCGCAGCAGCCTGTTTATAGAGTTTGCCCTCTACCAGTACTTCGGCCGCAAGCGTCTCGTTCTTGAGCAACTTCAAATACACAAAGGCCGCTTTCTCATATTTGCCTTGTTTCTTCAAGGCTTCAGCAGTCTTGCGATATTGCTCTTGCAAGGTCTGAAATTTGTCGTCCGGCATAATTCCACCACTACCGCTATAATCAAGACCGCGATTCCCGAACAGCGAAAAGTTGTTCCAATGCTTTGAAAGTCTGAAATTAAACGTGTTGTCGTACCCACCTCTAGAACTCCCATCCGGGTCTAACGGTACGGCATACTGCAATGCCTTCTCCGGGTCGTTTTCAAGCATATCAAGAAGCTTGTTCAACTCAGACTGGTTCCGTTTCTCCAGTTCTTTGTACTCCTCCATCATGTGCTCAACGCGCCGGGAAGAGTCACCGTTTTTGGGGCTCAACGTGCCTTCTACCCACTTGAATAAACCCCGTTTAGACACCTTAATATTCTTTGGTTTTTTCTCCCCATTGGTCTTAAAAAACAACCGATAGAACAGGAGTTTAATACGCTCCCACAAACTGAGTTTCGTACTCTCCTTATCCTTTTTCTCCGGCGACATCGCCTTCTCCAATTCTTTTAATGTTTCAGCTTCATCTACAGGAGCAACGAATAACGAATGTATGTCGCACGATATACGAACTCCGTCTTCCGGAATCAGATATACCACTTCTTGCAATTCTGGCAATCGAATGAGCGACTGAAATTCTACAGCATCCTCTAATTCTACCAAACCAATACCCGGGTGCAGAACATGCAGACCACCTCGAATCAACGCATTCAATTCTTCATCACGCAATTTGGGGTATTCCCGTGTACGCATTGGAAAAATGAGATTGGGTGTACGGAAGTAACAAAATTCATGGATGTGATCTATACCCGGATCAATCTGTTCTTGTGTTAACACCAGGCAGCCCCAGATGGTCTTAGCAGAATTGTCTGGCAAACCGTAAATCGTTAATTCGCTTAATGAAAGTCTTAAGCGGGATAACTCTTTCATCCACGTATATACCGAACTTCCGCGCATAATAAATCCACAGATCGCTCGATTCCGGTCGATATGCTGTACCAGTTTAAGTTTCATTTTTGGTAATGTGTTCAATAAATGGCTCTAAGTACGATGTATAAAACGCGTTAATCGTAACTACTTTTTGAGGAAGCCCTTCATAGTCCTTCGTAACTTCAAGTTCGCACTTCAGGTCTCGTAAGCGTGTTGCAAGCAGGTCTGCATCGGTCTCGTTCAACAAAGGCAATAATGGTTGGTGTTCGCTCCAGACGGCACTGCCATAAAAAGACGCAATGCACTGCGAGATAATGTCTCGGTTTCCCACATCATACTGGTTGAGCTTAATCCTCATCTTCGGACCATCACGGTAATACGCATTTCCTGCAAATACTTCCTTTGTAGCCACACCTAAGCGATGATTAATCACCGAAGGAAGATAGATATCTGGTAGTTTACCAGAACCGCAACGCAAAATGAGCATCCCGTCGCGATTGAACCGAACTTCGCTACCGTTACTAAACCGGAACAAGTTGCGGTCGACAAAACCCGCATTATTTAAGCTGTCTCGCTCGCTTTTATCGGATCGGAATACCATGCCTGATGAATACAACATCAACGGGTGTTTATTCACGCACAACCTTCCATCCTGGTCAATGCGCACTTGTTTTAAATTCTTAATTACACTTCCACTTACCGACATATAGCTCTGTGGGGTTCGCTGATCGTAAGGCAACGTCTGAACCTCTTGGTCCGAATCGCTAGTGTACTTATCAACAGTACCATCAGGGAGCACCTTCCATAACGTTTTACCTGTAATACATTCAAATCCCCCGTCTCTAAAGGTAAAAGCGGCTTTATGATCGTGCTTCCAATGCGGAAACTGAACAGACTTTCTGGTCTTGGCATTTACATTGGTCAATAGCACTTTGTTCATGCCTTTGTGTAGCGTAAGCACAATGGTCTCTCCATTCTCGTTGTGACCCATTTCAAAGTCGTCTCGCTTTTCAGGTAATCCCGACATGACAAACTGCATTCCGTACCGAAGCGCCAGGTGCGAAAGCCGACCGTCTACCATTCGAACCGACGGGGTGAACGTCTTAAATAGACTGCCCAATTTACTCAAATGATAGGCGTAATGCTTATGTATAACCGCCTTGGTTTGAATGCGATCAGGCATAAATAACAATGGATAATCCACTTCATTCGGGACAAATTCTTCCTGTGCTTCGGGCTTCTTCTTTTTCGACCACAATTCCTCATATGGGATGGTCAGACGCTGGGTAAGTTTTGAACGTCCTTTTCGAATCGATTTTACAAGCACTTCTCCATCCTGCGATGTTTGAATCACTCCGGTTAAATTCTTACCGTGGTGTTTCAAAGCACTGATCCATTCTGGATAATGATCACATTCCTTATTTGTGATTAGAATGACATCTGAGCCTGTTGGTGGTTTCACCTGATTAAAAAAACGATCTAGACCTCCACCTGCATGGAGGTGAATATCTACCTGAGCCAGCGCATCGATTAGCGCTTGCTTCGCATGAATATTGTGTTCCTTGTACGAGTCACCCAGGGTATAGAATCGTGTATGTACAGAGGCTTCCTGTTGCCGATCAGCAGCCAATGCCAGTGCAAAACCCAGAACTCGGGTAACCCCCCAATTTCGTATCGTCGTGTCCAACAAAATGAAGCGCTCCTTATCGGTAACTTCTGGCGGAAAATCCGGCCGCAAGTACAACGATTCATTGTTCGCCAGTCGAGACATTAAGCTCATATCGTCGTACGCAAATTCTGAGATTAACAGTTTGTCAAAATCGCCTTTATTAGTGACATCAGCATATCCTCCAACCGTTTGAATGCCAGGCGTCACTGCATGTTTAGGGAAGTTCACCATACGTTGCATCCGTTCAACAAGTGACGCAACCTGAAAAGTTCGATGGTCCGTAAGAAGCTCTTCCAAATAATCTACCTCAGACTTCGAGTCTTCAACTTCTTTTAATTCAAAATTGTCGGGCACATTGGGTAACCGACTGAGGTAATTCATCAGCGATTCAATGGTCGAAAATCTTCGGCTTAATCTTCGCAAACAATCAAAATCCTGTGATTTTGACCGGAGATCATCTTCCCGTTCATCGGTTGATCGAATCATCAAGACGTCAACGTTAAGGTAGTCTTCAATGATCTCAGACCCCTGTTTCATCCCAATCCGTTTGTGACTGGCTTCCATCAATCCCCGCATCACATGCAGTCTGCGTTCTCCCTGGTGAAACGGCCCGGGCAATGAAGACAGACGTATTAGGAAATGTTCTATGTCGGCAGTCAATTCATAAGCCGCCAGCGCTGTCGCTTTGTCAATCTTGGGCCGACTATCGTATTCCAGCGCCATCCAAATAAGAAGAGCCGCTCCAAATGGGGGCAGTCCATTGACATTACAACGTTGCAGTACTTCCATAAAATGGGATTCGTACGCAATCGTTTCTCCACTCGACAAGGCAAAAATACGTTGCCCCTCGTCTTCTACTCGTTTCCAGAAGTAGCCTTGTCTTTCTGCAAAATAGGATTCCCAGGTGCTCATGTGTTAACGAAACTACGTTTAAATGAAGACCGGGATAATGCGGTGAAACCTGAAGCACTCGCCAACCAATAACGTCCATCTGTATGTATAAATACATGCTTGTTCCCATCCGGTGCGATCTTCTTACGGATTTCGTCACGCAGTATGGGGAGTTCCAGATCATATCCCTCTGGGAGAAACAACGCCCCATTGTGCCAGTATACATCTCCAGGAATTGGTAGTAACGGTGTACCCATAAGCAGTGCTTTGGACCCCATAATGCTCCATATCAGAGGCTTCAATCGAATAGCCGCAGCCTCTGATAGATATGCTTCCAGATGGTCTAACAACACAACATGTGCGCTGCCTGGTGCACCTGCTGTAGACCTTTGTAACCGTATGGACAGTTCTTCCTCCACCCCAAAATAATTGAAGTTATACTCTGGTCGCTCAACTGGCAAGAGTGACTCTAAGGCGCGCCATTTTAACCTGGGTTTTGGAATATCCGGTAGGATATGACCGCGTTCATGCAAAAACGGATCATTTACTTCATACACCTTAAGACCCGTAAGTGTCTTAACCTCTATGGCATGCAACTGATCAAGGGTTAGCCCCTTGATCCAAAGCCTCCCTGCTTCTTGCGAAAATTGCAGAGAAGGCCAATGCCTCAGTTCATAGAGCTCATTCAAACTTGAATCTGGTACTGCAATGAGGTGTTCTACGCCGTTTGAAGCATCCCTTTCCATAAATCGTCAATTTGTTTCTGCAATTCCGTCTTCTGCAAATCATCATTAATCCAATTGCTTTGGCTTTGTAGAAAGCGAAGCTTGTCTTTGATTACATTGCGGCGATCAAAGTCTGGTTCACTGTTGTCCCATTCTTGCTTCAACTCGGCAACCTGACGTGCTATATTTTCAGCATCAGGCATATGATCTTTAATCGCCTGTGGATGTGGTTTGTCCATATCTGACTTCTCTACATATTTGCTTACGATGCCCGACAGTACTTCGATCTGTTCTTCCGCATCCCAGATGTATTTCAACACCCACAGGTCGGACAAGTCTGCCTGTGTACGATCGGCCATTAGCGCACTGGCCGCAATAAGGTTTTGGACCTTTACTGCTCTTCGATCCGAAACACTTACCCCGGCATTTCGCAATGCGTGAATTAGGTTTACGTACTCGTGCTGAATGGGTGCAATATCTACTTTTTTACAGTGTAACTGGAGCTCTCGAATATCCTTTGCACTGATCTCAGGTCGTTTGTTCTCCAAATTGTTCTCCAACCGCCATCCAGCATTTAAAACCTGACCTAACAAGTCAGTATCTACATATCCACATCGCACACGCACCAGAAACCGATCGAGCAATGCGCCTAAGGCTTCGTCTTCTGGCATTAGGTTACTCGCTCCAACAAACATGAGCGCTGGGAGCTTCATCACTTCTTTACCCCGACGGAAGATCTTTTCATTCAGGGCCATCAACAAACTGTTCAGAATTGCACTGTTCGCATTGAATATTTCATCCAGGAAAACCATAGACGCTTCAGGCATCATACCTTCGGTATTCGTTACCAGGTCTCCGTCTTTTAATCTTCGGATATCGAATGGACCAAAAATCTCATTGGGCTCAGTGAAACGGGTAAGTAAGTATTCAAAGTTTTTTCCATCGGTCACGGAGGCCGATAGTTCGCGCACAATGGCACTCTTGGCTGTACCTGGAGGACCTAACAAAAAGGCATTCTCTCGGGCCAGTAAACATATCCCCAACAGGTCTATAATCTCATCCTTCCCAACAAACGTATTTTTCACATACGTTAATACGTCCTGTAATTTCTTTACCGTGTTCATTTTAATTTATCATTAACGTTGGCCAATAACTCTTTTGATGAATCCCAAGGCTAGACAAAACCAGTGCCTTGCACGCAGAGTGATTCGCCAATCGCTCATTTTTATGTTCTATAATTCGATCGATGTACAACTGCTTTAAGCAATCGGACAAAAACCATGTTTTCATTTCCAGACCATCAATGTCGTTGAGCCTGGGTATGTTCGAGTAGTGCCAGCTCTTCATGTGATTTTCCAGAACCCCAAGAATAGGATCTTCACTGTTCATTGCTTTCAGATGCATCATCATGGAAGGAACAAAGCGAAGGCATAAGTCGGCAGACAAAACTGCTCCCGGGGTCAATTCACCCTCATATTCGGGTAGTACGGTTGGTATGTCTTCGTGCTTTTGGTCACGGAACAAATACAACTGACTGGTACGATAGACCATGGTGGCTGCCCAAAGCGCTGCCTTTCCATCAAATTTGGGAGAGCTATGTGGATAGTCCTGGGCTTCGCGTTCGTAAAACTCCTGAAGATAGTCAACGACCTGCTGAGACTCGCCTTCGGTTACATCCAGCATTTTTTGGTGCAGGATGACATTCCCCGTTTCTAAGAGGTAGTAGACCATATGCAGGAAAGCATTGTCGTCTATTAATAAGGTTTGGTTAGTCATCGGCCAAAGTTACACGTATTGTGAAAAATATCCAGTGCTAATATGGAGTAGATTGCTGTCGGATGCAATGGAAAAGGGTTGCTATGCATCACTCTTTAGATGAACACCGATTTCTCAATAGATTTGTAAGGCACATGAATCTACAACGAAGACAAATACCCGGCCTGCTCGTGCTGTTCCTACTGTTATTTGCTTACCGGTTTTCGTTTCGCGATGATTTCAGGACGCTGGAAATGATTCAAATCACGCTCAGTACTTTGTCTGATGTCATTGTTATAACTGCGTGTGTTGTGACCATATCTGCATTTCAAAGCCGAATCCAACAGCGGTTATCACGAACAGTATCCATCTTCCTTGCAGTTGGGTTTGGCGTTTTTGCATATTGGTTAAGCGTGCTCCTGTTAATAGAAGCCCACAGAGCAATCTACCTGGGCACAACAGGCATGACCGAACAGTTCAAATCCATCTTCAACAGCCTAAGTTATCAGGTATTCGACAGCTATTTGGTTATTGCAATGGGTATCATTGTGTTGTTCGCATATCGGTTGTATTTACAGTGGGTAGATCAAAAAAAGCTGACAAAAGAAATCGAACAAGAACGTATTCAGGCCGAATTAAACTTTCTGAAAGCTCAGATAAACCCGCATTTCGTATTTAACACGTTGAATAATGTGCAGTTTCTCATTGATGAATCCAATCACAAGGCCCGGAAATTGGTGCAGGACTTCGGTGACTTACTTCGCTACCAACTGTATGAAACTGCAAACAAAGAAGTACCCGTTAACCAGGAGATTAATTACCTCAAACAATACATCGAAATACAGAAGATCAGAAAGGAAGAAGGCTTTCAGGTATTTACTCAATTTGATGATTTCGCGGATGTGGAGATTGCCCCACTCTTGCTGATAATTCCGCTTGAAAATGCGTTTAAGTACTCTCCGAATAGTAGTGAGGCTTATATAAACGTACAGCTATCCTATTCAACGAACGGAATTCGATATACCGTTGAAAATCCGGTCAGCACAAAAAAACACTCCGAACTCACCAAGGGTGGCCTGGGTATTGAGAACCTGGTCAAAAGACTAGACCTGATGTATGGAAATCGGGCGGAATTCGCACTTGATATTTCAGAGAAGAAGGCAACAGCAACGCTTACGATAATGCACAATGACAATGAAGCTTAATACAATTATAGTGGATGACGAGCCGGTGGCCCGCAAAGGCATTCGTGAGTTTGCTGAAAAAATCGATTTCATTGAAGTGATTGGAGAGGCCAGGGACATTGAATCTCTATTAAGCCTTATGGAAGATTCTCAGATAGACCTCCTTTTCATGGATATCGAGATGCCAGGGCTGTCGGGTATTGAGTTTGCCAGGTCATATGAAAAGAAATTGCCTTTGATCGTGTTTGTAACCGCCTACCACCAATTTGCCGTTGAAAGCTATGATTTAGCTGCCGTGGATTACGTGCTCAAGCCCGTATCTTTCGAGCGTTTGGCAAAAGCCGCAGATCGAGCGTTGGAAATTGCCGATTCCAGAAATAAAAAACGCAAAGACGGTGCTCCTTTTTTTGTGCGTCACGAAGGCAGGTATCATCGTATCGACCCAGGTCAGGTGGTATACGTAAGTGCGTTGCAGAATTATGTTCGTTTGTATATGACTTCGGGCGATCAATTCGTTGTTCGAAGCACACTCAAAGACTTCGAACAGCAACTAAACTCGTCTCAAGTGCTTATGGTGCACAAGTCTTACCTTGTCAATTGCAGCTTTGTAGAGAGTATAGCAAGCAACCATATTCAGGTAAAGGACTACGGACAAATCCCAGTGGGGCGGGCCTATAAAGATGCTGTGTTCCAACGCCTCTTAGGCGATCTATAAAACCGGATTGTTGTTCGCCCCTACTGGGGTGTTGTTTGTCACACCCCCTGTACCGAACATCACAAAACACTAATATACAGCTTATTATGGTGCCACATCTGCAACTACCTCCACGTCTATCAACCAAATATATAGATATGAAAAAGGCTTATTTATTAATGATGGCAGGATGTTTATTATTCTCAATGATATCTTGCTCAGAAGACGCACCTGTAACACCGACACAACAAAATGACGATAATCAGGATGACAAAAATGACAAACCGGAGTTGGGCACCATAGAAAAACTAGCCCAAACCTGGATTCTGGAAGAGACCTATGAAAATGGGGTGCAAAAAACCAGCGGTGGCACGGGAGAATACTTGTTTACTGCAGATGGTGCGTTTTTCTTCAATTCAAACGGAAATTGGAATGCCATTGGAAGTTATGACTTTACAGGTTCCGATTCTACAACCATTGCAGTGACCTTTACTAGTACCAATGAACCCATAAATATGGAACTGAAAACACTTAATGAAACCGAACTGAAAACGGAGTTTGTAACTAATGGGAACACATTGAATTACAATTACAAACGTTAAAAGCGATGCTTGCTTGATTGGAACAAGGTTCGACCACCTTGAGGTGAGCAAGTTACTACAACAAAAAACGCCCCTGATTGCTCAGGGGCGTTTGTATTTTAAGCGTTTTTACGTTCTATTTTTCAAGCAATCCATCGGCTTTCCATTTCTCGATTAAAGCGATTTTATCTGCTTCAAGTTTGGTTCCGCCTAAAGGCATAAAGCCCTGAGTTCCTTCATCGCGCTTGATACGGTCGATAATGAAGTCAACATTTGTTTTACTGTTGTCGTAAACCGTATAATTGGTATTTGCACCTCCGTCTACGTGACAAGGCTTACATGAAGCTTCCACTACAGGAAGTATGTCCATATCAAAGTTTACCTTACCTAATACTTCTACCGTATACGCATCTGCAAATTCCTTAGAACCAGCGCTGTTTGTGGCCATAACAGTAACTGTGTAAACGCCTACGGCTACCATATCACTGGCAGAAATAACACCACTATTTGCGTCTACAGTGATCTCACCGCTTGCATCAGGTGTTGTTGTAATACTGTACGTAATTGGTGCAGTGCCCTTGATTGTTGGTGTTGCCGAAGCACCGGCTGTACCCATGTCTAAAACCAATGAATTCGGAGTATAAACAAGTTCGGTTGGTGCAGAGGTTGATGGTTCAGGTTCTTCGTCATCCGGGTTACATGAAGTCATGTAAACACCCAACGTGAACATCACCGCCAACAACGCATAGGTTGGTTTAAAACGGGTGAAATTAAGTGCGTTAATCTTTTTAATCATTTTCTGTTTTTTTATTAGCCGGGCAAGGTATGAAAAATCAAAGGATAACCGTGTCTGTTTAATTTCATATTGCAATAATCACCTGACAATGTGCATGGTCTGGTGAATTTTACCTGATTCACCATTTAATTGTAATCTTCCTACGCACAGTTCTCGTTTATCGCAGCGCTTGTAATGTTTTTAGGCTCGAATCGCTATCTTAGGGGAAACGAATGTTTACATCATGCCCTTACAAAAACTATTCGCCACATTGGCACTGCTGTTGCTATGGCCATTTTCAGGCCTTTCTCACATCACCGGCCACCACAAACAAGCCGGTTTTGACCTCTCCATCAAATCCACCCAATCAGACACCGTGCACGGTTGTACAGGTTTGGAACAGATCCTAAAAGTCTGGCTGGTCAATTCCTCTAACGTGCTGGTCGACTCTTTTCCGCTGACCGTAAATATTGGAAATCAAGCGTACAGAGAATTAAGTCGATATCAATTACCTGCAGGTGATTCCGTTGAAATTGAATTATCGACGAAGTATCGCGCTGATAGCGCTGGCACCTATACTATTCGTATTGACTTAGACCGAACCGACGACATCGGGGCAAATAACACCACTACCATAACCTACACCATTCACGAAACACCAAAGGCCGATTTCATAGTAGACGCCGTATGCCAAGGAGAACAATCATTATTCTTCAATACCACACAATATAGCGGTTTAGATAGTCTCGACTATCTCTGGAACTTTGGAGATGGCATCAGTTCTTCCCACCGAATTTTGCGTCATACGCGTCATAGATACGCATTACCCGATAAACATGTCACTGAGAATTACCTGGTCACCTTATTGGTTTTATCGAAGCATTGTCGGGACAGTATAGCTCATTATACAACCGTGCATTCAACTTCAAGTGCCAACTTTACACATGAGGTAGTTCATCGGGAATTAAGAGTTACACCAATCACCACAGAACCTACAGATTTTTTTGAGTGGGATCTGGGTGACGGTACGCGATCAAACAAGCGCTTTCCGAAACACACGTACAAAGATGATGAAGTGTATCAGGTGTGCCTTACGGTAACCAGCGCACCTGGTTGTATATCCAAATCGTGCTCTATGCCGCTTGAATTGTGCAAGGTAACCGGTCGGGTGTATGCTGATATGGATAGCAATTGTTTCTACTCTGCAGGCGACCAAACCATGCGCACCATAGTATTCGCTCAGGGAACCCAATACAGAAGCAGAAGCCAGGATGATGGCACATACGAGTTAATCGTTCCTGCAGGAAGGGACTATGTGATTACTACCGCTCAAAACAGGTTTAAAGCGATTTGTTTCTCGGATAGTTTTCACATCTCAAATGCCACACGAGATAAAACCTACCAATTTGACGCCTTGTACTGGATCGACTCTAACTACCATGATGTGGGTATATCCATTAGTAGTGGAAGAGTACAACGGGGCAGAAAAACGTTGCTTACGGTAGCGTTGGAAACCGGCTATTGGAAGAACTCTATTGATAGTGCAGACGTGCTGGTGGAATTTGACCCACGTTACAAAATAGAGCAGGTGCCTTTGGTTTATTCGTCCCCAGAACCAGGGAAGATCGTTATGCGATTAGAGTTGCCCAGACACCATAGTCCCAAATACTATACCATTATGCTGTCCGACGATGATGGCAAACTGCTTGGAGGAGAAGAGATTTTATTCAGTACGCACTTATCGACTATTGATGTGGATACAACAGACAATCGAGACACAATCAAAGTAGACGTTCGAGCTCCGTACGACCCAAACGATAAGTCTTCTTATCCAGACGGCGGCATTAAGGCTCCCGTGGATGAAATCGACTATACCATCCGTTTCCAAAACATTGGATCAGCGGATGCCAAAGATGTGGTGATCTTCGATAGAATTAGCAATCACCTGGATGCGAATCACATTAAAATAACCGGATCCAGCCACCCCGATTTATTGAGTTATCAGTTAGACCACAGCATATTAAAATTTAGATTCAACGAAATCTACTTACCTGACAGTACAACCGACCCCGAAGGTTCGCAAGGTTTTATCTCCTATCGTATACCCGTTAAAGCGCCGGGCTTACGTAAAGGCGATACCATAAAGAATATGGCAACGATTTACTTCGATTTCGAAGAAGGTATTGAAACCAATACGACCAAATTGTTTATTGTAGACGAGAATACATCCATAGCGGCGTATCAGCCTAAAAAAATCGGGTTTACGGTGTACCCCAACCCTACGGATGGTTTAACCCATATAAACAATAATCAATCGGAGTCATTGGAATTCAAACTTCTCGACATACGAGGAGCAACGCTAACCACGTTCACGGTTGATCCGCACCAATCAAAAGTCATTCATCTCGATCATCTTGCATCTGGAATATATGTACTCAGAAGCTCGGACGGTAACGCATTGAATCTTATTCGTGACTGACTGTGATTTAGGCACTTATTGTACGATCAATGTCACTTTTCGTGTAAATCACCCCCTGGGTTCATCCAAACAGAAATCCAGTTGTCATGTTTTATATGCGTGGTTTACTAACGAAAAACAATTGATATGAAAATGAAAAACACCCTTAAAATTACCCTGGCTTTTATCACATTAGTTAGTGCTGGATTGGTTTCAAGTGCTCAAACGAAAAGAAACGTTGTCGTTGAACATTTCACAAATACACGATGTAGCATTTGCGGAAGCCGTAACCCGGGTTTAAAGCAAAACCTGGAAAAAGATCCGTCGGTTTTTCATATTTCATACCACCCAAGCAGCCCCTACTCCAGTTGTGTGTTGAACCAACACAACAAGGCAGGTAACGACGATCGTACACGTTTCTATGGCGTTTACGGTGCAACACCACGAGTTGCCGTGCAAGGCAACGCACAATCGGTTGGTGTCAACTTCAACAATTCGGATTTGTATTCTGGTGAGCAGAATAAAACTACCCCGGTTGAAATTAGTTTAACAACTTTAGAGAAAGGCAGCGATTCACTTATAGTTCGGGTTGTTATCCGCGCTTCAGAAGCACATAGCCTAACAGACTTAAACCTTTTTGCAGCGGCCGTAGAAGACTCGGTTTTCTATAGCGCTCCAAACGGAGAAGGCTTACACCTGAATGTTTACCGTAAGACGTTATTCGACGACGGATTTACCTTACCATCAATGGTTGGCGACTCTATCGTATTTGAAGTGCGCACAGACAACCACAAGGACTGGAATGCCTCTCGCATGTATGTGATGGCCTTCGTTCAAAACTCAAGCTCCAAATTTGTAGAGCAGGTAGAGTCCTCCAAAGGCGATGCAGACATAACACGCGGTGGCGGAAACGTAGGCATCGGTGAACTGGATTCAAAAGCACTACGTTTAACTCCCAACCCGGTAAGATCGGTACTAGCAATTGACGGGATTGAGTCGTCAGATGCGGCTTTAATCATTCGTGATTTAACGGGAAGAGTGATGTATAAAGCACGTCCGAATAGTGCGACCAAAATCGATGTGACTGCATGGAAATCAGGCATGTACGTTGCGACGCTACAAACGGATCAAGGACTGGTAAACCGGAAGTTTATCAAAGTAGACTAGGATCAGGCCATTAATTCCGGTTCTCGTCGGTCGGCGAGATGATTGACATACGGTCGTACGATGAGGCGTAATCCGTTGTTGTAATTGACGTAGTTCCAGGCCCAGTTAATGAGTACGACAACGCGGTTACGGAAGCCTACCAACAACATAAGGTGCACAAGCATCCAAACGGCCCAGGCCAGTATACCCTGAAGTTTCAGCTTGCTGATTTCCGCAACGGCTTTGTTCCTGCCAATGGTGGCCATGGTTCCCTTATCGACATACGTGAAGGGCTCAATTGATTTCCCTACCGCCACTTTGTTAAACGACTTAGCCAGGTACTTACCTTGTTGCATCGCTACTGAAGCCAACATCGGTAAACCAGCCGGATATACTTCCGATACAATCATACCGGAATCGCCAATAACATATACCTCCGGGTGCGATTCAAGTTGGCAAAACGGATCGACGACAACTCTGTTGCCCCTGCCAATTTTCGAAGCGTCAATACCATCAGGCAGGTTTCCTTTTACACCTGCCGCCCAGATTAACGTATCGGTTTTAAAGTTACCTCCGTCTTTGGTGATTACCTGTTTATTTTCATAGGTTTCAACAAAGGTCTCTAACCATACATGCACGCCTAACTCTCGAAGGTAGTCAAAAGCCATGGTCGAAGAATTCTCGGCCATATTCCCTAGTAGCCTGGGACCGGCTTCAATCAGGTCAATACGCATTTGACGTAAATCCAGATCTGGAAAGTCCTTTGGTAATATCTTGTTCTTTAACTCCGCTAAAGCGCCGGCAAGTTCAACACCCGTTGCTCCTCCTCCAACAATTACGAAGTTCATTAACTCCTCCCGACGGTTTAAATCGCGGGTATTTAATGCCTGTTCGAAATTCCCAAGAATTTTGCTTCGTAAGTCCAATGCATCGGTAAGCGATTTCATGGGAAGGGCGTTCGTTTCTACCGCGGTGTTTCCAAAAAAGTTGTTCGAAGCACCTGTCGCAATAACCAACTTGTCGTACTCAAGATCTCCTATAGTTGTCTCTACAACTCTTCGCTCAAAGTCTACACAAGAAACCGTTGCCATTCGAAAGAAGGTATTTCGTTTTCCGTGTAAGGTTTTCCGAATTGGGTATGCTACCGAATCCGGTTCTAAACCAGCTGAAGCAACCTGATAAATCAGGGGTTGAAACGTATGAAAGTTGTTTTGGTCGATTAAGACAATCTGATAGTGTCTTGGATTAAGTCTCCTGGCCATTTGTAAACCAGCAAACCCGGCACCCAGAATCACAACACGTGGAAGGTCGATTCTCGGAATATTCATAGCAATGTATTTAACAACCGTCTCAAAGGTACGGTGTATTAAATAAACAGGGAACCGGGTTATTTGGTTTTTAAAATAAGAGAGTAATTAATAAAAAGTATATTCTTACATCGTGTTGATTAACAGCCGTTTAAACGAAGCACAAACTCAAAATCTTGAGCGATTTTAGTACCGTTTTCGTTTACAGCCGGTTCCCAATCGGGCATGTTTTCTACAGTCTCCATGATAAAGGCATCGAATGCGTCATTTTCAGTTGAATCTTTCAATGCCACATTGGTTACTTCACCCTGATTTGAAATGCTAAACGTCACACCCAGAAGACCCAGATAATCGTGGTACTTTTCTCGAACAACGTTTTCCGTCTTTAACCTTAAATAGTTTACAAGACTGTCGTTACCATAGGCAAATTCTGCTTGTTTATGCGGCACAACGGTTGCGTTGAAATTGAATTCATGTGGCTCTAGTTCATCGGTGATGGAGTTCGTGGCCGTATACTTCACTTCAAAATGCAAATCGGTATTGGCACTCAATGACGCAAAAAGCGCACGCATTTCATCGTTCACAGTTATATCGTCCGACTTGATTCGTTTTATGTCCTTTCCTTTTGAAGCTTCCACCGAAACCGACACATAGTTCTCAATCCAGTTGAACGGATAATCAGGGATAAACTCATACAGTGCTATCGCACGTTTAAGCTCCTTTTTGGTAATTGCATTGGAGTTAACACCCTTAATGTGATACCAGTAATCTTGTTTTGCAGACCTGGTTTCCAATGGGTTCTGAAAGTTGAAATTGCCCTGCTTTACTTGTGTAGAATGCTCCGAAACCGTTTTTGCCGCTCGGCAGTGCATTGTGGTTGGTTGGCTTGACGTTTTGGACATAAAGCCAAGCAGTCCGATAGTACTTAAAGACAGTACCAATACTAGAAAATATCTCTTGCTTTCCATATCATATCTAATTGATTCGATATCAAAGCTAAAGCAGCACTTTGTTAAGCCCGTGCTAATGAATGTAAATTAAGGTTAAACTCCTATTAATCAGTCGACTGGCCGTACTGAAACTGCCAATTTATAGCCTACACCACGAACATTAATGATCTTGATGGATGGGTCTGATTCCAGCTTCTTTCTAAGCTTAGAGATATAGACGTCCAGTGTTCTCCCGTCGTAACTACCTTCATCTTCCCAAACCTCTTTCAATATGGTAGAACGTTCTACAGTTTCGTTTATGTGCTGGAATAAAAGCAAAAGTAAATCGGCTTCCTTACTCGTTAATTCATCTACCTCGTTATCGTGTATCAACTTGAGATGACGAATGTCGAACTGATACTTACCAATGTTTATATGATTACTTGATGCTTCCTCCGCTTTTTTAAGTTTTTTGTTATTCCACGAATAAAGCATCACCAAACCAACCATTACGAAAACCAGAGCAAGTTGTGATGCAGTGGAAGATGCCTGGTCACTTTCAAGTTCAGGTGTGGCATTTTCTGTTGGTATGGAAGCCTGTACAGAATCAGCAGGTACATCGTTTAAACTAATGGTTAATTTATAACAGTCTCTGGGCTGAAACCGTCCCAGGCACGGCATAGCAGCAGCTCGACTTCTTGCGTCAAAACCATAACCATAAACCAGCTCGGAGGAATCACAGTTATACATCTGAACGAAGTACTTCGAAGAAATACCCGAAGTTGCCATAATGCGGTTGACCGTCTTCATCAGCGAGTCTGGTATAAAGTGAAAATCATCTCCTAAAGCAATGGTATAATCACTTCCGTTTTGCTGCACTACAGCAAGTTGCGACGTATCATTCCCGGATTCTTTTAGCAACTCATGCCCAATGCTTCGCATAGCAATCTGGTTGCGTATTGGGTTGGAAGAAGTTTTAGCCACAGCACCAATCAATTGCGGAAAAATCACAACAAGACATACCAATATTTGCCTCAGACGAATCATATATGCGAAGCTATCCGTTTTTGCAGTTATACACCGTTCTACGTGCACAATATTGCAACAGTAAGAGCCAATTTTACATTGTTTTACATTTCTCTAAACGCTTATTCTGTCAAATTATCGGATTTGACTAGTTTTGAGTGAAATATACCCGAATGAAAAGAATCGCATTTATCCTGATGACCGTTTTCGCCTTCATGATGATTGGTCATGGTGCGCAGGCGCAGGACACCACCCGAACAGAGATTTATGACATCGTGAACCTGAAGAAGGGTGGCATCATTAAAGGCACCATTCTTTCTTTTAATGAGCAAACAGGAGTTGTGGTAATTGAAGACACGGATGGCAGAAAATACACCCTGGGCCGTGAAGAATACGACTTCATTGAAGAGAATGTCGAATTTGGTAAGAAAAAAATCAAAAAAGAACGCGTGCTTCATGCACGTAAGACGGAAGAATATCAGGTATCTGTTGGACTCGAAGCGGGTTTCGCAAACCTTCAGAGTAATACGACAACAGACGATAATTATGTTGGTGAATTTCAGGACTACTCGCACCTGCCGACGGTATTGAACATCAACGTGGGTAAATACTTGAACGAAAGACTGTTTGTTGGTTTGGCTTCCGACATTAACATCGCATCGTACTCCACCTCAGGTTTCAACCTGGGCGTACGGGCAATGAGCATCAACCCCTCAACGAAACGCAACATGTCGTTCTACTTTCCAGGAGAAATCTATTACAGCACTCGGGAGTTCCCAGCCAATTTCACAGCGATCGATTCTACGGCACCAGACCCATGGGGTGGTTTCTATATCTATGACTCGGATCGTGAAGTGAATATTCGGATGAACTCGGTTGGTATATCGGTAGGAGCAGGTATTAGCTGGGCCATGCGGAACAGGCGATCAATGGGTATTGAGGCAACGGTGTTTACCCATACCTCGGTAAGAACAAAGATTGTGACTGCACTCGACCCATTACCGAATTACAACTTTACACTGAATGGCTGGAAGCTTGCATTGTATTACAACTTATAGAAATGGCTGTAAGCGCTGCATATGTATCCGTGCTTCAAGCAGCTTTTAAACCGCTGGAGCTCGATCTCACTAAACATCGCAGTTTCTTCGAATCGTGGGAGCAATTCAGCTTTAAGCGTGCACAACTGATTACACAAATTGGAAAACCTGAGCCCTATTTTTACGTGGTGTTACACGGTGTTCAAGCCATCTATTTGCTCGACGAACACGGTGAAAAACGTGTTTTGGGGTTTTCTTTTGATGGAAGTTATTCCGGGGTGTATGATGCGTTTCTTAATCGAAGCCCGGCGCTTTATGCCGTCGAAGCACTGACTCCGTCGACCTTAATTCGAACAACCAAAAAACACTACGATCAATGGTTCGAAGAGTTTCCTGAATTCAATTACTGGGGACGAATCGTTCATCAGCAATTGCTGATTGGCAGGGTAAATCGGGAAGTGGAGTTAATCACATTATCGGCAAAACAACGGTTTGATGAATTCAATAAACGCTGTCCGAGACCGTTATTGACTATCCCACAAAAGTACCTGGCGTCTTATCTCAACATGACACCAGAAACATACAGTCGGCTGCGTGGCCAAAAATCTTGATCTGGATCAAGCTCTATGGACTGGGCATTTTAGAACTTTGCACTACACATGGCACGAGTTATTATATCAGCATCAGAAGGAATGGTTCGGACGACTAACTTAATCAACACGCTCGACTCCTTCTACGAGATTTCCGACGATTTCATTATTCAAAAACCTGCTCCAAATGCCTGGTGCATGTTAGAGGTTGCACGTCACATGACCATTGCACATAACGTATATATACCGAAAATCGAATCTGCATTTGACCGGCTCAAACTCAGCAATGAGGAAATCACTTCCATTCGATCAACAGTAGTACCTAGTATGCTGATTAAACGGTTCCCACCGAAAGACGGCAAGATCAAATATAGAATCAAAACCAGCAGCATGTTTGAACCTGATTTGGATTTAGAAACTGTAACATCAACGGATATTAAGCGGATTCTGAACGAACTAAATGAGACCTTAGTTCAGCTTAGATCCTGGATAGAACAATACCAAAAAGTCGATTTTCAATCCGTTCGATTCAATTCTGCCATTGGCCCAATTGTTCGATTTAATATTGCTGAAGCCTGTGAATTTATCCTGTGTCACAATGAACGCCATTTTCAACAAATGGAAAACATTAGGCGATCTATGTAACGGAAACAGGGATTATTTCACCAACAGACTTAGGTGGTGTTCAGCCAATGGCATGATCGGTTTTTGAATAACCTTACCTACGGTAAAACCCATGTTTTGTGCCACTCTGCTCAGTATGTCCTGAAAATGGTATGCCACCGAACCTACAAAGTGTACAGGCACTTCCTTGTAATTCTCAAAACAGGTAATATGAACATCGGCAAAATGTGCCATGCCCTCATAAACCATTTTCTGAAAATACGGATGTTCTTTATGACGTGATACAAACTTCATGAACGAAGCCAGGTATACGTTTACATTAGGTTGATTATAGATGTGGTAAAATATATTCTCCCGTGTAGCGCCATAGGTATGCTCAAAATCTTCCGCAAGTTCCGCCGGCATACGTTTATACAGAAACGCCGAGAGCATCTGCTTGCCATAATACGACCCACTGCCCTCATCACCAAGAATATACCCCAACGCGTGAAGTTCTTCGATGACCTTCTCTCCGTCGTAGTAGCACGAATTCGACCCAGTACCCAGAATGCAGGAAATCCCTTTTTCACCCGGAGCACAGGTTGAATGAGCTGCACCGTTTAAATCCTGTGCAACTACCCAATCGGTTGCATTGCGAAAATGCGTTGCCAAAGCACGTTCCAAAATGGTGTTGCGTTCCGGACTTGAACATCCGGCGCCATAATAATACACCGCGTCAATGTTATCTTTATGTTGCATTAACACGTCGTTCCTGGCGATCTCGGCTTCGATCAGCGATTGCGCATGAAAAAATGGATTAAATCCCATAGTTTTGGTAGGAATTCGATCGTTTCCATCTGCTATAAGCCAGTCACATTTCGTTGACCCACTATCGGCTACTAAAATCATGTTTATTCCAAAGGTACTTCAGCAAACTTAGTGTAAAAAGTACACTTTCTCACGGATATTGATCGAATGTGTCTATTTTCGCTTTCGTATAATCTAACATTCAAGCAATTAGCAACATTAAATGGCGCAGGCTTCTGAGCACATAATCAATCCAAATGTATCTGTAGACAACGTTATTCTTGGATTTGCAGACAATGAGCTCAAGGTGTTGTTGATTGAGCGCGAACGCGTGGAAGAAGTACCAGATGATTTTCTGGCTTTACCCGGTAACCTCATCTACGAGGATGAGACGTTGGATCAGGCAGCTGAACGGGTACTTTACGAGTTGACCGGACTGAAAAACATCTTTCTTGAGCAGTTCCATTCTTTCGGTGACCCGAACCGAATTCGCAAAAAACAGGATTTGGATTGGTTAAAAGCAATACGGGCTCATCCAGAAGCACGCGTAATTACAGTAGCGTACTACTCCTTAATTAAAGCCGACAACTACAACCCAACACCATCGGCATTTGCACAGAAGGCCTTTTGGGTGCCAATAACAGATGTTGGCCAGCTTGCATTCGACCATAACGACATCTTCTATCGTGCCCTTGAGCATTTGAAAGACAAATTATACAAATACCCCATCGGTTTTGAATTGCTACCAGAGAAATTCACCCTTGCTCAGTTGCAACGGCTATATGAAATCATTCTTCAAACCAAGTTAGACAAACGGAATTTTCGACGTAAAATTCTGAAAACCAAGTTTGTCGTTCCGCTTAACGAAAAACAAAGGGGCGTAGCACACAAACCCGCCAGGTTGTACCACTTCGACAAGGAACGGTTTAAATCTACAGAACATCGGTACGTGTCGTATTAAGTACCACTACCATGTGTCAACAGGCACTTAGGTACGTGTCTCCTATGTGTTACTCATTAACTGTTATAAACCTCGGTGGGAGTTTTCTTAAGAAGAATGCCGCTAGCAGAATCCTAGTCTGTTACTTTGGCAGGGCTAATAGGCTCGTTACTTTTCACAATAACGAAACAGGAAGTAGCGTAATACGCTCCTGGGTTACCCGAAGTATTGCCGCCGTCTGCCGTCCAATCCTGGTACTCGTATTCGAACGAAAAAGGTTGACCAAAATAGGAGTTGTCGATCTGATTTCTGCGCACCGGAACAGCCATACCCGGGCACCATCCCGCCCGATCAGGTTGCCAGTTTCCGCGCTGGTTTTTAACCGGATTTGCTGCACAACCCAGCGGCCCCATCGTGTGTTTGAATGCCACACCATTATCTAAACGAATCTGATGCGTGCGGTAACACCACTCGGCACAAGGACGACCATCTGGATCCGTTGGAGTGGCATGCCCCCATCCTGAAATAATCGTTCGTAAATAAGCCTCTTTAGTTCCGGAAGGTAAGTCAATATTTTTTGTTACGTCTTTCGTATGCGCGATTCCGTATGGCACACCCGACGTCGACCATTGATCGTGCATCAATACTGGAGCTACGGCATAATACTGATAATCTGGTTTACCGGTTGTCACCTCAAAATTAACAGTGAGTTCCCAACCATCTGCACCCCAGGTTTCAATGCGCGCCCGAAGATCTACCTTGTCGTGCAGTAGCGATTTAAAATCGGTAACATCAATCTCAAACCCCTTTTCTACCGCTGAATTATCGATACCATAAGGTGTGATGTAACGACCTATTTCATACCACTCTTCAGTGTCGGGATCTTTCACCATGATATTGGCATATACATCCCAAATGTTACAACCACCGTCGGGACAGTCCAGGATGACAAACATCTTGATTGAATCAATGTTGCGTTCACCAGGATGTAAGTCAAATGTCTTCTCAACGGTTTGTTTATGTCCTCCACCAAAAGCAATGCGCTCTTTTTCAAAGGTTTTGTATTCAATGGTTTCGACCTTAACCACTTCCGGTTCTGGCTCTTCTTCCACCACTTTATCATCTTTACAACCAGACACCACTGCAACAAGTGTAGCAGCAAACAACACGAATAAATAATTGAGTCTCTTCACGCCGTCAAAAGTACGATTATCTGTTTGACATTACTGTCATATATGCACCTACAGAACCTGATTGAAGTTCATCGCCTCATAGATTTTCAGAAATTTTTCGTGATTACGAATCGGATCCCAGACCCAATAAAACTTCAACGACACCAACTGGAAGGAGCGTTCACGATACGCCTTTTCCAACCATCGAACCGCGTCATCGGCTTTTCCCATTTGTGCATACAGCATAGCGGGTGCAATTGGATCTATATAATCCTCCGACATCTCCCAGTCTTCCAATACGTGATCCACCGAATCGGTATGCCCCATGAGCAATTGGATCATGCGTTTATCAAAGTTCGCTGGCCCCTGTTGATTCGTAATATTAAGCGCTGCTTCTACCGATTTCAACGCCTCACTGTATTGCCCCAGTTGAGCCAGAGCCAGGGCCTTCCAGCGATGTCCCTCGCTGTAGTTGGTATCCAATTCAAGCGCACCATTAAATGCTTCAATGGCATCTTCAAAGTCGCGGGCAAAAAAGTGAGACAAACCAAGGTGCCAATGACTCTGAATGTGAAACGGATCTCTTTGTAAAATCTCTTCCGATGCTCGAATCGACGCGTCGTAATCCTGATTAATAAAGATGTCGTAAAGCGTTATGAAATGATCTGGCGTCTGCAAACCGAATTCCGATGCAAGGTCGTATTCACGTAATGCACCTTCCCAATCCCAATCATAATTGAGATGAATATAGGCCAATACCCTATGCGCTCGTGGCTCTTTCGGGTTTAGTCGAATGGATTCTTCTGCCGCTGATCTGGCAAGTGCATAGGCATCAGAACCCGACATAAAACCGTAAACCGCATGATTGATGTAAGTGTCTCCTAGCCATGCATAGGCCTCTGCATACGTTGTGTCCATGGCTATCGCCTGTTTAAAATAGTCTAGTGCTTTTTCTGCGCCCTCGTAGTCTTTGTTAAAAAAATATATCCCTTTCAACAAGAGGTCGTACGCCTCCATATTTCGCTTTTGCGGAGCATCCTCGGAACTTTGACCGAGTTCAAGTTTAAGGCGCTGTGCTATTTCATTTGCGATTTCTTCCTGAATTTTAAAGACGTCATTCAAATCTCGATCATATGTTTCAGACCACATGTGAAATCCATCTTCCACCTTGATAAGCTGAGCCGTAATCCGAATGCGATCATCCGATTTTCGAATACTTCCCTCCAAAACCATTTCCACATTCAAGGCGTCGCCTATAGTTTGTATATCTTCATTGGAGCCTTTAAACGAGAAGGCCGATGTTCTTCCTGCCACTTTTAGCCCGGGAACCTGAACCAATGCGTTTAGTATTTCTTCAGAAATGCCATCGCTGAAATATTCCTTATCCGAATCACCGCTCATGTTTTCAAATGCCAATACTGCAATCGAATTTTTAGGTGTTTCGTCGCGAGAGGCTGGTTGATGGTCTGACCTTGAAACATAGGCTACAGCTAAGGCCACGATAGCCAACGTCATTACGGCAAATGCAGCCCAACGCTGACGTTTACGCCGTCTACGCGCTTTAAGTTTTCGCAGAACTACTGGATCGGGCTCGGTCTTCCCCTTGAGTTGTTCCGGATGAGGGAGCACAACGCCGGGGTTTGAAACCGCATGAATATCCATTGACCGGTCAACGTTTTTGAACTTAACCGATTTCATGAATTTGGTTTGTATGGTATCCTGGTTCTTTACCTCGTCATAGACCTTATCTGAGATTAGAATACTGCCCGCCAACGACATCGATTCAACACGAGAGGCTACGTTAACACCATCCCCAATGATTTCGTCCTGATTGTAAATCACATCACCCAGGTGAATACCTATCCGTACATCAACGGGTAGGCCGCCTCTAAAGGCTTGTTGCATTTCAATGGCGCATTCAACAGCGTTAATGGCGCTATCAAAAATACTCAAGGTACCATCTCCAAAATACTGTAGTATTTTACCCTGGTGCTTAACCGTGGCCGCGTTGAATACATTTCGATGTTTATCACGGATGACCAGCGCCCGTGCTTCATCGCGTTGCATTAATGCCGTATACCCTTCGATATCGGTGAACATAATGGCGGCCAACTGACGAGTTTTCTTCATAGAAAAGCACTACTACGCAAGCAAGTTACTGAATAATTGGGTTTTAGGACAAATCAAGATCCGCACTCCGATGTGGCACCGTAATCGAAAATCAAATCTTTATCAACTTAAAGCTGTGTGTTTCATTTACGCGTAATATGTAAATGCCCGGCGTATACTCGGATACATCTAATGTAAGCGCATTTGATTTAACGGTTCGACTTTCCAGCAACTGACCGCTCAGATTATACAGATCAACCTGCATCGGTCTTCCATTATATTCTTCATTTGAAACAACTACGGCCTCTCCTTCTGTTGGATTTGGGAAAACACTGATAATATCATCGTTGTCGACATCTTGCGTGTTCTCAGGAACCTCAATGTAATGAAGCTCTCGTCCAATTTCCGGTCTGCTCGCCGTGAAATACAAACGATCACCTACCCGTTTAAAATCTTCAGGTTTGGAATCACCTTCTCCCGGGTTCAAATCTTCTACCATATAAGTGGAGTCTATGGTGCCATCGCTTCGCCATAATTCGAATCCGGCAGTACCATCTGATCCTGAGAAAAAGATGTCGCTATTTACACCAGTAGCCTGTAAGGGGCGTATACGAACGAACTTATTGGGTGGTCCCATGCGCATTTCGTCATTTCCTTGATACACCCAAATATTGGTGGTATTAAAAAGATTATTGTTGGTAAGGAAGTACATCTTATCACCTGCCGCGGTTAGATGTGCACTGCGCGGGCCCTGCAGTGTTGTACCTACTTTCACCGTTCCTTCCCGACTTCCGTTGGTCCGCCAAACGCCAACTTCGCCATTCCTTTCTGTACCTATAAAATGTACCTCATTGTTATAGACGGTGAAATTCTGAGGAGTTGCCTTACCGGCATGATCCATAAATCTGGCCTTTCCAAAGCCAAGGTCTGCAGTCCAAAGCACCTTTCCAGATCTGGTTTCGACGTCGAAGAATAGGTTACCATAGTGCTCGATAAACGCATTAGTAGTCGCTACTTCTGGACAGGGACAAAACTGTTGTAGCGCATATGTACCGGTTGCAGTACCGTCGCTTACCCAAATCTTAAAGGACGTATTGGATAAAACCTCAAAGACATATACCCATGCACCGCGGCCGGAGAACAACTTGATTTCAGCGCCCCTGGAGAAATTTACCACGCGTTTTGTACCCTGCCTTGTACCATTGCTCACCCAAAGCTCTAGTGCATTCCCCCGCACTACAGTGAAAAATGCCTGTCTACCCTGTGAAACCATATGGCGAAACTCAGAGCTTTCAGCTCCGGGTGTAAACTCCATTAACATTTTGGTCGATTGTTTCGTCCCCTCGGTTACCCACAACTCTCTGCCATTCACCGAGTCACTTGCCGTAAATAATATCCGTTGATTTACATAGGTTAAATCGTTCGGAAAGCCAGACATGGGGCCTGGAGCGATGTCCAACAACATCTCTGCGCCTGTTGATGTACTTCTCCATAATTCTTGGCCATGAATTCCATCATTTGCCGAAAATATCAATTGATCATTCAACGCAGTTAACTCCCTTGCACTGCAACCAGCTTCCACATAGTTCAGATTCTTTAGCATGGAAATAGAATCGTTGGAGTAGTCCACTTTCCATAGTTCATTTCCATTGACTGCGTCTCTTGCGGCAAAATAGAAGGCATTTTTATACCGGGTGCCCCAATACAATTGCGGATACTGGCCTGCACGAAAGTCCTTATCGACACGCACTTCGTGTTCCGCAGAATCAACACTGGCCAAAAAACCGACTTCATCGTCTTTGCGAAGAAAAAACCACAACCGTTCACCGTCAGAAATCAGTTTGGGGTAACGTGCCAACTCCAGACCTGAAGTAGCATATGACGTCGAAATGTATTCGGCCTTTGCCCTTATACCATCTTCATTAATACGCCAAAGGCCCTGAATCCCTGTGTTGGTTTTCGCATAAAAATAAACCTCTCCTTTGTGTTGTGCGAGATTGCTAATTTCCGTTGTCCAGACAAGTGGGTAGGTGCCCGCTCGGGTTCCGTCGGTACGCCAGAGTTCTTTCCCGGCAACAAAGTCATAAACGGTGAAGTAAAGCAGGTCTTTAGGGTTACCGCTTTGCTCAGCACGAACAAATACCGAGTCTCGTACGTCATTCTCATTCAGTATTCTCGTTGCCACAATTCCTGTGCTGTCGGTTCGCCAAATAGAGGAACCAGAGGTGGCACTATCCATGCCTTCAAAATAAAACGTGTTATTGCTTCCGGAGATGAATCGAAGCATTCGAACGGAGGTATTGAAGGTATCTCTAACCTTAGCCATATGCTTTTCGGCATTCATATACCATAGCTGTGTGCCCAGACCTTTGCTGAAAATCCCCATGTACATCAGAGCACCGTTTACCTTCAAATCGACAGGGACCACCTCTTCA
The DNA here is from genome assembly GCA_002428905.1 of Bacteroidetes bacterium UBA6063. GTDB lineage: Bacteria > Bacteroidota > Bacteroidia > NS11-12g > UBA9320 > UBA987. The sequence continues at coordinate 30,230 of DIYD01000048.1, forward strand.
CTGAATTGCAATGCCTTTAATGTTATTGCAGAATCTTTCGACACGTTGGTCTTCCAGATATACGTAATACCATCGCTAACCTGTTCGGCAATGAAGTATAAATCATGTTGAAATACCACAAGTGCCTTAGGATTCATAAAACCCTTACCTACTCCTTTTATCTGATACGTGCCAGATGCCGTTCCATCACTTAACCATACCTCATGTCCGGTCTCTCCATAAATCACAGAAAAGGCCAGTTTATCATCCAATCTCTGAAGATTTATTGGGGTAGAAGACCGAATACCTGGTGCTATATCTCGAACCAAATAAGGCGTTTCTGTTTTTGCGTCCATTACCCATAGCTCCCGACCGTGCTGATGGGTATTTGCACTGAAATAAAGGAGGTCACCTACAGCAACAAATGTACTTGGCGTGGAGGAAGCATCCGCGTCTGTTTTACGTATGTTCTTGACCAAATGAATCTTCTGACCGATTGCTGTTCCCGCAAAAAGAAATACCGTGATGAGAAGGAAGATGAGTTTAGTTATTGGTTTATTCATATGGTCTTTGTACTGCGTAAGATTACACTTTGTAACAGATTAGCACAGAATCAAAACTTCCCGGGTCTATACTTTGCACCCAGGACAAACGTGTTCGTCTTGTTCACGAAATTAGTAGATCCACCGAGAATGGCCTGGTAACCAAAACCTCTTTTGAGATCAACACCAACCGTCCAATGCTCTCCAACAATGCGGTGCAGTCCGTACGGCACAAAAACTCGATTGTAAACGACAGGTTTAGCAATAAAGCGCTGTGTTTTTTCTTCAAAACTTTCCTGTGTTGAAGGATGTTCACCGGGCGCAAAGTACCTGCCCTCAATAAGTAACATTTCATTACTAAACGAAACACTTGCATTCGTACCCGCTCCAATATACCAGAACCATTTCTTGTTCGCTCCCCAACGACCGTTCCACATATACGCCAATTCAAACGTAAATTCATTATGCAGATTGCAGTAAACGATGGACGTGTCCAGTTCCTTATTCTTGTACGAAATCATAGACTCCTTGGGACTATGCATACCAATACCAAAGCGTAATTCCTGGTTATTCAGGTAGCTGTTCGTTTTACTATTCCATGGCGAATAACTTCGGTTAACGTATAGCCCAAGCCCCGTGGAAGACGTATTGATTTCTTCTGTCATACCTGATAAATCCCTACGCAAGGCATCCGGATTTTCCGCGGTAGCCAACAGATTGTTCAGCGACATGCGATAGAAATGATCTGTGGCTATACCAATACCAACGTCAAACTGATTGTACCGCCATTTTTTAACCCGATCGGTTTGTGCATTATCCGAGGATTGACTATAAACAGGTAGCATCAAACTGCTCAGTAGTAGAGCAAGAAACAGTTTTTGGAGGGTGACAATGGAAGAATTCATACGATTGAAATTGCCTATCGAATGTACGACTTTTCCTGCGTATTCCTCTGCAATTGGTGTATTTCAGGGTTACCGAAAGGTTATCGGCATAACGCCAGCACAATTTTTTATTGGGGTTAAGTTAACACAACGGCACTCCTATCTCAAGGAGCGTATAAACCCTGCATAGAATCTAATTAAAGCACAATCCAAGGGACAGGTTTATATAATCTGGGTAAAGGAATATTGACGTTGCCTACTTCGGATTAGGCCTTAATACACTTCACGAATGTTTATCTCTAGAATTACTCACCTATCCCTTTTTATAATCTCCTTATGCAGTATTGCAAAAGCACAAACCGTTGTAATCAGTCAATATGTAGAAGCCTGCAGTGGGACTACTCCAAAATCCATTGAGCTTTGGAACCCAACAGGTACCGATATTGACATGAGTGTCACCCCAATTGTGGTGCTCAAAGGAACAAACGGCAATACGCCGTCTGCAGATATTACGATCAACTCTGGAACGCTTAAGGCGGGAGAGGTACTTATCGTAGGCACCACAGACACCACTGGAACTACATGCCATACCTATGTATCCAAGTCCTTCACATTCAATGGAGACGATGCGCTTCAAGTGACGCTTGATGGTGTTTTAACCGATGTATTTGGCAATCCGGGTAGTGACCCCGGATCTGCATGGTCGGGTGGTGGTGTATCCACACGAAACAGCAATATTCAACTTAAATCCGGAATCACCACAGGTGACACCTTTGGATGGACTGATCCCAGCACACGCTTTGAACTTGTAAGCGGCACATGTGGATTAACCGGTTTTGGTATTCCTCCGGGTGGTTGCAGCTCAACACCTGTTCTTACAAGTGATGTCAGCAGCATTACCAGTATCAACTACCCTTCCGCACACGGTGGGCCTTCAGACCCCAGGACAATTACGTTGACCGGAGATCATCTGGGAACAGCTCAGGCAACCGTTACTGCTCCTGGTGACTTTGAGGTTTCGACTACCCTTGGTGGGTCGTATTCGTCTTCCTTTCTTATCTCCCCTGTTTCTGAAGCCATTAACCAAACCTTTTATGTGCGTTTGAAGTCAGGCAAATCATTAGGTGCCTATTCAGGCAATCTGAGTATAACCCACGATTCGGTATCTACCCTTACCATAGCCCTATCTGGGTCGGTCACTACCGGTAACGACACCATAAAATCAGTGAACTATAACCTGTTACAATATCCAGGGAGCACGGGTCAGAGTAGAAACACGTACATCCGTGCCATTTTAACCGAAATGAATCCACACATTATTTCATTTAATGAGGTTTCTGGCGGGACTTCGTCTTTCAACACCATTAGAGATAGTCTCGTAAAAGAAGCCTTACCCCATTTCAACGCCGGAACGTTTATACAGTCGACCAATGATATGAGCAGTGCGCTTTTTTACGATTCCACCCGGTTTCGTTTTGTAAGTAATACACCTATCGTCACTACCCTTAGAGATATCTCTGAATATACCCTAATCCACCTGTACGCACTAGACACGTTTCGAGTGTATGTTGTTCACCTTAAAGCTTCTACCGGATCATCAAACGAACTTCAACGCGCTGCAGAAGTGCATGAACTTCGTTCCGTAACCGATGCCTTGCCGAACGGTTCATTCTTTGTTGTTCAGGGCGACTTCAACATCTATAATTCGGATGAGGATGCGTACGATTCGTTGGTGACGGAAACGACCGGAGTGGAAGGCCATGTAGTTGACCCTATAACTATGGTTCATACAACCAACTGGAACAATGCTTCTAATGCGATATACCACACTCAATCGACGCGAACGCGCTCTTTTGGTGGGGGGGCTACCGGAGGTCTTGATGACCGGTTTGATATGGTCTTGCATTCCAAGGCATTGTCAACTGTTTCAGATGTATATTTCCTCAACGGCAGCTACCGGGCTTATGGAAATGACGGTAATCATTACAATGATTCCATAAACAGTGGTTCCAACGACTCGGTATCAAGCAATATAGCCGAGGCACTGCATCTGGCTTCGGATCACCTACCTGTATTGAGTGAGTTTGTATTTGAAGATGGCGGAACCACACTCCCGGTTTCTTATACCCGATTCCGTGGATATATGCTCGATAATAAAATGGTAGAATTACAATGGACTACCGCTTCGGAAATGGCCAATTCAGGTTTTGAGGTACAAAGACGAACGGCTCAAGGTGCGTGGAAGGTAATTGGTTTTATGGATGGAAATGGAACCACCTCAACCTTGTCGGATTACACCTTTGTTGACGATGAAGTGCTAAATGATGTACGCTATTACAGACTGCGACAAATTGACTATAATGGACGGTATGAATTTTCGCGTACGGTTCGGGTAAAGGCATTGGAAAGCTTTTCTACGTTCAACATTTTTCCAAACCCATTCACCGACCAACTCACCGTTCAGGTTGGGCGCGAGTTGGACACAGAGGTGCGCATCGGGTTAACTGATCTTTCCGGTCGCACCATAGCAATAGACACTGAAGTCACTGACAGCGAATTTACCTTACATATTGAAGACGTTGAACCTGGCATCTATGCATTAACCATTGCTATCGGCCCTGAGGTCAACTATGTTAAGGTGATTCGAGAGTAGGAGACCTACCACAGTGCTTTCGGTCAGGTTTAATTTCATATATTGCCACAAAGTGCGATGAATGAATAAACTTTACCTCTGGACAGCTACCGTGGCCCTGGCGGGTTTCTTGTTTGGTTTTGACACCATTGTTATTTCCGGTGCCGATCAGCAATTGCAAACCTTATGGCAGTCCACAGATTTGTTTCACGGTGCTGTTGTTATGTCAATGGCGTTGTGGGGCACCGTGCTTGGAGCCATATTCGGAGGCATTCCAACGAATACATATGGACGTAAAAATACCCTAATCGGTATTGGGTTATTGTTCTTCGTTTCTGCCGTAGGTTCGGCCCTGGCAAACGACGCCTACGTTTTTGCTTTCTTCCGGTTTATTGGTGGATTAGGTGTTGGGGCTTCGACAATTGCAGCTCCTGCTTACATTTCTGAGATCTCACCTGCAGACAAACGAGGTAGACTGGTTGCAACATATCAACTGAGCATTGTAATTGGCATATTGGCTGCCTTCTTGTCAAACTACCTGTTGCGAAACCTTGGTGATCAGGCATGGCGATGGATGATTGGCATGGAAGCTTTCCCGGCACTGGTTTATGCCGTTATTGTTAATTATGTACCGAAGAGCCCTCGATGGCTCGTTATTCAAAACCGGTTGGATGAGGCCAAACAAACCCTTACCAAAACGCACCCTGGGCAAGACGCGGACGCATTCATAGCAGCAATAAACCACGCCAATTCTAAAGGTCAAAACACCTTATTTAACCGTTCTAACCAACGGTTGGTTTGGTTGGTATTCTTCATTGCCTTCTTCAATCAGTTCTCAGGCATCAACGCTTTGTTGTATTACAGTCCGCGCATATTTGAAGCAGCGGGTTTGGGCACGAGCACCGCATTTTTAAGTAGTGTAGGAATTGGTGTGGTGAATGTGGTTTTCACGCTCGTTGGCATGGCACTCATCGATAAAATGGGTCGTAAACCGTTGATGTACATCGGCTCTATTGGATACATTGTCTCGCTTGGTTTAGTGGCACTATCTTTCTTTTTAAACTGGGGAGGACTTGCCGTACCCATATTTCTCTTCCTGTTCATAGGGGCTCATGCCGTTGGCCAGGGTGCAGTGATTTGGGTCTTTCTGGCCGAATTGTTTCCGACAGGCATACGCGCATCGGGTCAGGCCTTTGGCTCATCGGTACACTGGGTATTGGCCGCCATCATTCCTTCTTTAATCCCGTATGCGTTCACCACATTTAGTCCTGCGGTGGTGTTCCTTTTCTTTGCAATTATGATGGTTGGTCAGCTGTATTGGGTATACCGCTATATGCCAGAGACTAAAGGGAAGCTTTCAGAACAGGGGACTTAGAACTTCAGGAACTTCTTGACACCCATTCCTTTTAACTCGGCCACGTACGCACCCGATTCAAATTCACTCATGTCGATTACAACAAGGGATTCGTTGGTTGATTTTTCATAAATGGTTTGTCCCATGATGTTATAAACAACCACAGTATACCAATCATCTTTCCGGTTATCCCATTTCAATGTAACTCGATCGTTTGTTGGATTTGGATATAAAACAAAAGACTCTTCCTCCTCTTCTTCCCCAATCGGGTTTTGTGCAGGAGGTGTGTAGTTGGGATCGGTTATGTAATACGCCTCCATACCATATTTCGGGTCGGTCGCAGCAAAATACAAACGGTTACCCACAGCGGTAAGCTGGTTTGGGGCAGATGACAGGTTGCCTGGAGCGATATCATGAACAAGCTTTGCTTCGGTATACGATGGATGGTATTTCCAGAGCTCCATACCATAGGTATCGTTCATCGCTGAGAAATATAGCGTATCGTTTAATGCAGTGAGTTGTCGAGGAGACGAATGAGCAGTACCCGGATTTATGTCTGTTACACGCACCGTGCCTCCCTTCGTACCATCGGTTTTCCATACCTCTTGCCCATAGCTTGGATGATACGCAGTAAAGTAAAGCTCATTATTGATTATAGCACCTTCTATTGGGCTGGAGCTTCCGCTACCGTAATTCAGATCTTTTACCAGTGAGGTTCCCGATCTTGTACCGTCGGTTCGCCACAACTCCCTGCCTTGTTCAAGCGACTGCGCACCAAACATCATATAGCCATTGATCTTGCCCAGAAATGTTGGGTTTGAGCTACGATTGGTGTTAATATCCTTCACCATGTACGTACCCGATTTCGTGCCATCGGTTCGCCATAATTCCATTCCGTCTCTATTGTTGTGCGCAGAGAAAAACAGCTGGCCAGAGTCAATGCCGCGTGGGTCCAGAAAACTAATTCCGGTACAGGTACCCGGGCACAGGTCTTTAACCATTACGCTCCCGTTTTCTGTTCCATCACTTGTGTAAAGCTCCGTGCCATTTTCCACGGTGTTCATGAGATAAAAGAGCTTGTTATCGGTGGCCACCATGGTATTCATAAACGACCGTTGTGTCTCTCCCCAGAGTGATTTTACGCGTTTCGTGGTCTCCGCCGTACCCTTCGTTCGATACAATTCTGCGTGGCCCCAGAACTCGTTGTTCACTCCAAAATATAGCACGTTGTCGTATATATTAAAATGTGCGGGCGTAGAATTGAAGCTACCCTCCATGATGTCTTTAACCATATAGGTGTTTTCCATCGTTCCATCGGTATACCAGAGCTCTGTACCATGTTTTTCGGTAAAAGCAGAAAAATACAGCCCACCGTTGTAGAACACCGAGTGCAATAATCCCGGAACCGGGCTATTGTTCGGATCATCTTCATCTACAAGCAGCACCGTGCTCTCTTCGTCGCCTTTGGTAGATACCATTACCCGCTGCTGGTCAACCATAGCGGAGAACACAACATATTCACCTACCTGAGAAAACCCATTGGGGTGGGAATCCTCGGTCTGTTTATTAATGTTCAGTAGCATTTTTGTACCCGACTCTGTACCATCCGAAACCCAGGGTTCATAACCATGCAGGCCATCTAACGCTGTAAAATGTATCCGATTGTTTGACGCATAGATCATGGATATATGTGTAGCCATATCGGGATTGACCTGAGAAATAAGCTCCGTTCCGGATGCCGTGCCATCTGAAACCCATAAGGTTCCATTACCCATCTGGTCGTGAACGCTAAAGTACAACTTGCCATTCATTTGTGCATCGTAGAACAGATTGCTTACAAACGTATTGTTTCCAGGTATAATGTCTTTGACCATTTGGGTTCCCGCTGTTGTTCCATCCGTTTTCCAGAGTTCGTATCCGTGGACACCATCGTTCGCAATAAAGTAAAGCAAGTTCCCTACCTGCTGATAACGCCCTTGAATTACGCCGGTTCCACTTTGAGGGAGTATGTCTTTCAGCAATACTGTACCGGAAGAAGTTCCGTCGCTACGCCATAATTCTACACCATAGGCACTGGTATATTGACTGAAGACCAATGTTTGACCCAGCATATGTAACCCGGAAGGCCCGTTTATTGTACCCGGAGAATTTGGGATCACTTTGCGCGTTCCTTGTGCCGTTCCATTGGTTTTATATATCTCGTAACGCATGGTGCTGTCGCGTGCAACGAAATACAACCCGTCATTCGTGGCGGTTAATTGAGATACAAATGAACTTTGGCCAGGCCATTGGCTTATTCGGATAAAATTAGACGTTCCTGCTTGGGTTCCATCGCTCACCCATAACTCCTGTGATCCAGCCCCATTCAAACTCCTCGCGATAAAAAACAGTTTCCCATCGGCCACAACAAGCGTGCTTGGCACACTGCCTGTAGACCCGGGAATTAAATCCAACACATTCGTGCCTGCTGCAGTACCATCGGTGTACCAGAGTTCACGACCATGGCTTGGTGCATATGCTACAAAGTATATCTTGTCTTTGTAAATTGTAAAATCAGAAGGGGACGCACTATTCCTACCACTGGCAATCTCTGTTACCATTTTTGTTCCCGCTTCGGTTCCATCTGTTACCCATAGCTCATGACCATGGGTTGGGTTAGACATAGAGAAATAGAACTTGCCCTTGTACAACATGGACGATTTGTTATGAGATGTAACGAAAGAGCCCGGTACAAACCGCAGAACCCGTTCCGTTCCGACGGATGTCCCATCCGACTTCCATAATTCCATAACACCTGTGTTGTAATTTGTAAAGAAGTAGGTATACTGCCCAAGCGTGAAGTAGTTAAACGCATTGGATCCCTGCCGATTGCTTTCTTTTTGACTGAGGTCTTTTACAAGATGAACCTCTTGAGATAAACCGTTTGTGGAAACCAGTGCGAACAGCATCAAAATGATCCACGTACAATTAGGGGAAACTCGAAATCTCATGACAACCGATTTGTTTTACAGGCTTAATATACCGGAATTTCAATGGCCTCAAGGAGTACAACCCCAATTATGACCACCCGATTACGCTAATATAACAAAAGCATCTGCGTACTAGCACTCCTGGCCTGATTTCTTGATGATTTATTTTGTTGTTCCAACAGGCCTAAATCACGGATTACGATTGTAGCGATTGTGATTTAATACTTAATGAATTTGACCGCACCTAAACCTTCAATTTTTACAACATAGGTGCCTGACTCATACCCTGTTATATCCAGTGTAAGCCTCGAGTTATTTGATGTTTTCTGATATAGCTCTTTGCCCAGTATATCATAAACACCGATGATAAATTCCTGATCATGATCGTTCGGCCAGGTAAGCGTTACGCGCTGATTTGCCGGGTTTGGATAGAGAATGATTTTAGCCATTTCTTCGTCCGTTTCGGGTATAGTTGGCGCAATTACATTCGGGTCTTCGAAGTAAAACACTTCCGAACCATAGTCGGGATGTGTAGCGCTGAAATATAAGCGATTGCCAATAACGGTGAGCGCATATGGTCGGGAATCCGTTGGGCCTTTCATAATATCCGTCACCAATTTGGCTTTGCCACTAAACGAAGGGTGAAACTTCCATACTTCTCTACCGTAGTCTGCATGGCCAGCAACAAAGTACAACGTGTCATTCAGAACAACCATAGAATTCGGCTTAGATTGATAACTTCCTGCATTCACATCTGCTGCCATAAAGGTACCATCGGTCGTACCATCCGTTCTCCACAATTCTGTGCCATGACTGCCATTATTGGCGGTAAAATAGACCAGGCTGTCTACCACTATGCCGTTCATTGGATTTGAAGAACCAAGGCCTTCATAAATGTCCATCAGCAGCTGAGTTCCGTCTTCAGTGCCATCCGATATCCACAGTTCTCGTCCTTTATCATCCCCATAAGCCGCAAAGATTAGATTAGGACCAATGCGTCCTAAAATCTGTGGCGTACTATTGGCAAACCCAGGATTAATGTCTTTTACCATTCGAGTTCCCTCTTTGGTACCGTCACTCCGCCATAATTCAGAGCCCTCCTTATTGTTGTTTGCGGTAAAGTAGAGTACATGGCCGTCCACACCCGCCTGGTACAGAAAATTTGACCCGTTGCATGTACCCGGGCAAATATCTTTGAGCATTTTGCTCCCGGCTTCAGTGCCGTCACTAACGTATAGCTCCGAACCATTTTCGGCTGTTGAAACCGTATAAAAGATCTGATGATCGGCACCGACCAGTGACGTAATATTTGAGCGCGCAGACTCTCCCCAGAGGCTTTTGATCTGTCGTGTTGTTTCTACGGTTCCCTTCGTGCGATACAATTCCGAATGACCCCAAAAATCATTATGGATACTGAAGTACAACACATTGTCCATAATGGTAAAAAATGTAGGTGCGGAATGATTTGACCCCTTTATTATGTCTTTGAAGAGATAGGTATTTTCGGAAGCACCTTCTGTGTACCATAATTCCGCACCATGTTTTGCCGTGGATCCCATAAAATAAATCCCTTTTTTATAGGCAATTAAACTTCCCATACCCGTAGAAGGTATACTATCTGTATCTACACTACTTATCAATGGCCCTGTATTCTCTGCGGTTCCGTCACTTCCATACATGGTGACTTTATTCCCATTCGAGGCGGTAAAAACAAGCTTGTCGCCAAAACCGGTATATCCTGCTGGTTGTGAATCTTGAGTTCGGGCATTTATGTTCTTCAACATATAGGTGCCTGTTTCCGTTCCGTTTGAAGTCCACGGCTCCAATCCATGTAGACCATCCGTAGCCGTAAAAAACAAACGATTATTAATCACAAAGAAATATCTTGGACTGCCTGAACCCTCTTCGCTTAGATTCTTGAGCAGTTTGGTTCCATCTGGTGTACCGTCGGAGACATAAAGCTCCCTATCCCCAAATAGATCAAAGGCCGTAAAATATAACTTTCCATTTAACGCTTGTCCCATATCGGTGACCCTTGTATTCGAGCCAGAAACTTCAGTAAAACCGGTAACCTGTTTTGTCCCGGCCACGGTTCCGTCTGTCTTCCATATCTCTATGCCCACTTGCCCATTGGTTCCTAAGAAATACAATTGATCTTCCAGTACTTTGATTGGGGTGCGTGTCACACCTTCGGCTCGTCCTGGATTTAGATCCACAAGCATTTTTGACCCCGATGCGGTTCCATCGCTTTGCCAGAGTTCGAGTCCGTGCTCCGTAGTGCCATGTATGAAGTGCAGGAGTCCGTTGAGCATATGTAACTGCATCGGACCTGTATAGGTACTTTTACTCACCGCGAAGACCTTTTGCGTACCACTGAACGTCCCGTCTGATTTCCATAATTCCTGATGTCTAATAGAACCGTCTCGTGCCGTAAAGTACACGCCATCATCAAACGGTGTTATATCGAATACATAGGAGCTTTCATTGCCTGGAGCAATTCGACGTACGTTCTTTGTGCCTTTTCGTGTTCCATCACTCACCCAAAGCTCGTAATTATTTGCTACACCTGTTACAGCAGCTCTAAAGAACAACTTTCCATTAGATTCAGTGAGGTTTTCCGGGGAGAGATTCCCAGGTCCTGAAATCACATCCATTACTTCTGTTCCGGCTACTGTTCCATCGGTCTGCCAGAGTTCTCTCCCGTGTAACTCATCTGTTGCCGAGAAGAAGAGTTTATCATTATAAATGTAAAAATCGCCTGGTCTTGAAGCCAATATTCCAGGATAAATATCCATAAATAATCCTGTGCCCCTGGTGGTTCCGTCAGATTTCCAAAGTTCACGACCATAATCGGGGTGAGACAAGGAGAAATATAAATTGTTCTTATACAGGATTACGGAATTGGCACTGGAACTTAGATAGGTATTGTGACCAAAGGAATAAACTCGACTGGTTCCTTCCTGCGTTCCATCTGTCCGCCAAAGTTCTAAATGCGCATAGTCTGTAGATGCGAAAAAGTAGGTAAACCCTTGAAAAGAAATGTAATTCTGGGGATTTGAGTAGTGTCTGTCGCTTTGCTTTGGTGTAAGATCTGCAAGCAGATGTACCTCCTGTGCCTTGCTACTGACATGAAACAGAACGACAAAAAGTAAGGCGAGTATTCTCAAATTAGGGCATACATTCAACAACATGACTACTGGTTCTGATTTCCTGCTGAATATACATCAAAATCGGTTTATCTCACGCATCCGGTGTAGTTTAGGGACGCATTACTATAAAAAAAACCTCCCTGAATTGCTTCAAAGAGGTTTAGAGG
>DIYD01000049.1 GCA_002428905.1 Bacteroidetes bacterium UBA6063
CAATTTCTGCTGACGTTAAACAAACAGAAGCAGTTAAATGATATGAGAGTTCAAGAATCTGTCCTTGAAAAGCGAGAAAAACAACTCCAAGAAGAAATACAAAGTTTGTTTGAACTCCATAGATTAAAACAACTCAAAACGGAGGACTTTTCTTCACACTACCAACCAAAGAAAGACGAACAAGAACAAGTAGCGCAAGAACTACAAGAGTTACAATACAACATAGATTACCTAAGTATCCATACCTCAGATTTATTGGAAGTTCTTGAAACAGCAGTATTCCTACGAGATAATTGGGAGCGTATCTCGTTTGAAGAGAAACGTAACCTTGTCAGGCGTTGTACTCACAACATAACTATTGGGGAACACGACATAACCATCTCGCTCATCCTAGATGAACATCGCTCATATAAATCAATGACAAAAGGGGAACACAAGGTCAGCTATGTGTTATCTTATTTTCGCCACATGGCGAACGGTTTTCGATCTGTTAAGTACTCGGCATCCTGGTCGTGACTATACGCCTCACATTCAAAGGAAATAGACCGATACGCTTTATCCCAATCTCGAAATTGAATCCATAATACCAGAAATTCGATCACGTAAATCAAGTAAAAGAAAACCAGAAGTAACTCGAGTTGCTGTTTGAAATGAATGCGTTCATGACGAATGAGACGATCGTTGGTTTTGAGATCCGAATCTCGTAAAAAGATAAACGGCCAGAATGCGAATGCGCGATTCGACGTACGAAAAAACAATTTGAAAAGCAGCGGAGAAACCAGGATCACTCTACGGTATCAAGCTTTGGATGACTGTCGATTAGCGCCTTGGCACGGGCCATAAGTGTCTCCTTAAGTTTGGGATCATCCGACTCGATGGTTTGCGATTTGCCGTCAAACGAAATTTTGTAGGTGTATACCCCCTTTTCACTTTTGATCAATTCTACATTGAACGTATTTGCATCTTTAACGTCCAGTTGAATATCAGCCTGTCGTGTGCTTCCATCCGTGACCATTCTGGTCACATTTTGGGTGATGGTGTCCGGAGCAGAATCAGACTCAATAGCAGGAGGCAATACTTCCATACCTGGTGACGGTTCTACTTGCGGCATCGTATCAACAACCTCCACTTCTTCGGAACCCTGTTCCGGCGTTGGCCCGAATCTCTCGGTATTTGTGGTCAGGAAGTAAGCAGCAGCAATGGCTCCCACGGCTACCACACCTATAATGACCTTGGTTAAGGTACTCATTCCGGTGGATGGCTTATAGGATTGATATCCCTCAGCCTTCCAGCTTCCCATATCCGCTTTAACCGATGCTGCCATCTTTGCCGCCCCAATGACACGAAGATTATCCACGATCTTTTGCTGCGAACGAATTTCTTTCGCAAACTCCAGATCATTTTTAACCCGGCGCTCAAACTCTACCCGTTCAAGGCCATCCAGTTCTCCGGCAAGGAACCGGTCAATCAACGCTATGTCTTCTTCCGAAATCATTTCGTGTTTTTAAGGTTCCATTTTAACTGCCTAAGGCATTTATACTTCTGGTTTTTTGCGCTGTCGGCATTGGCATATTCCAACTGCCTGGCTATATCGGTCATCGACTTGCGATGGTAGTAATACAACAACAGGATCTCCTGGCATTTTTCGCCCAAATAACGGATGGCTTTATCCATTTCTAATAAAACCCGTTCGCGTTGAGCCTTCCAATCTGCATTGAACAAGTGTCCTGTTTCTACATACTTTTCATAGTCTTTCAATCGGTTTCGTCGGCGACCACGCAGCTTAAGTTCGTTTAACCACAAGTTGCGACAAACAGAATAAACATACGTTTTAAGTTGAACCGTTAGATTGAATTCGGGATCGTTGAGCTTTTGGTAGAGGATGACCATCGCTTCCTGAAAAACGTCCTCGGCATCTGCCTCACTCCCAGAGTTTTTGGTCACCAAATGCCTGATCATTCCAAAATGATTCTGGTAGACCTGTTTCATGGTAACGGAGTCACCATTTCTAAGACCTTCTACGATATGACTTTCATTCGCATCCATACTGCATATTGATAGCCAAGTCTCGTAAAGGTAACCTTTTTTGTCAATTTATGACTAAACCCCGATGGAGTCCTTGCGCTTTCGCACTGATAATGAAATACTTCGCTCTATATATTTTATGATCTCAGATGCTATATCAAAGCCCGTAGCGCTCTCAATCCCCTCAAGACCTGGAGACGAATTCACTTCAATAATTAACGGACCGCGATTACTTCGAAGCATATCAACGCCCGCGATGTTCAGGTTGAGCGCCTTGGCAGCCTTAACCGCCATTGAGTTCTCTTTCCTGGTCAGCTTTACAGGTTCCGCACTACCTCCTTTGTGTAAATTGCTTCTGAACTCCCCTTCTACACCTTTTCGCTTCATCGCTCCAACCACTTTGCCATCCACCACAAAAGCCCGAATGTCTTCAGCCTTGGATTCTTTGATAAACTCCTGAACAATAATATTCGCCTCAAGGCCATAGAATGCCTCGATAACCGAGCGCGCAGCTTTTTGGGTCTCCGCCAGTACCACTCCTTTACCTTGTGTACTCTCGAGAAGCTTAATCACCAATGGAGCACCACCAACCAGGCCAATCAGGTTTTTGATATCGCCTGGATGTTTGGCAAATGCTGTTCTTGGAATTCCAATACCCGAACGCGACAAAATCTGCAAACTCCGCAGTTTGTCTCGCGATCGCATCAACGCCAATGAACTCAACGTAGTAAACACTTTGTTCACCTCAAACTGCCGAATTACCGAACTGCCGTAAAACGTGACCGACGCCCCAATACGTGGTATAATGGCTTCAATTCCTTCTACTTCGTGATCCCCCAAATACACCTCAGGGTTTTCACTTTCAAGTAACATGTAACACTTGGTATGGTTGATTACAACCATATCGTGCCCTCTTTGCTCGCCGGCTTCTATAAGTCGACGCGTTGAATACAAGGACGATTTTCTACTGAGAACGGCTATTTTCATGATGTACTTTTATTCAAATCAGAAGATAGATTATGTTTAGACACGTCTACCACGAATTTATTGGTCAAAAAGCGACGTCCAATAAGAACCGGGTATTTCATGTTTTTTCGATTCGACAGGTTGAATGCGACTTTGTAGTTTCTACCAAATATGGTCATTCGTAGCCTCACCTGATATCGGTACTCATAGTCACCAAACGAGCTCTTTACCTTTTTTTCTTTGAACTGATCGGTAACAATTTCCTTACCCGAATACAAGGGGTGATGACGATCAAGCAGTTTAAATGCCAAATGATCCTTCCCGTTAATCTCTTTTATGCGAATACGCTCGCAGTGCACGGCCGAGGTGTCAGCGCCCGTATCCACTTTACAAGGCAAACCAAGTATATCGGCATCGGGAAGATCAATGCGATCTGTTATGCCTATTGTTTTCAAGCTTCTCTTTCTGACAACCATCGTTCTACCATCGCTTTGCATAAGGGTTTACAATACTATGTACTGCAATTACAAATTTGCACGGTTTATAACCTAAAAAAAGAAATTTGAAAAATTTTTAGCCCTTGAAAACGAGAGCCTTACGTTCCTGGACAGTTGCGATACTATCGCGCTGTCTTCTTTTTTCGCCCGAAAAAGAAAAACAAGGCAAAACCCACAGCGAAGAATATCACCCAATACACAGGCTTCCACTTATCAATTCGTGTGAGGTAGGCAATTAGTGTAAAGGCCAGTACCCATTTTAAAACGACATATACCATGGCCCACTTGATGGTCCTTTTGGTAATTCCCCAAGTCACTAATTTCCTCCAAATTTGTCGAACTGTCATGTAACGGCTGTGGTCTTTAAAACGTTAACGAAGAAATATCCAGAATAATATGTCTGGCTTTCTACTTCTTAACAGAATTTAGCGCCGAGAGTTTCGCGCCTAGCCCAGTATTGACCTGTTTTAGACAAATGACCGTAAGAATGGGATTAATCAGATAAAACGAGGTGTTTACCAGCGAATTAAAGCACTGGCCCATGTGAATCCGCTACCAAAGGCTGCAAGGCAAATGAGATCACCCTCCTTGACTCTGCCTTCTTCCACCGCTTCACATAACGCAATGGGTATAGATGCTGCTGTGGTGTTTCCGTATTTCATGATGTTATTATAGACCTGATCTTCGCGTAACCGCATGGATTTCTGAATGAATTGTGCAATGCGCAGATTGGCCTGATGTGGTACAAGTAGATCAATATCTTCCGATGTACAACTATTTGCAACCAAAGCCTCCTGGATTACTTCGGCAAAACGGCGTACAGCATGTTTAAACACATAACTTCCATTCATATAAGGGAAGTAGGAGATATCATTTTCATCATTTTCTTCGATGATTTCATTCACCCATCGACGGGTAGCCGGACCAATTAGAGCCAACTCCTTTGCATGGGCTCCTTCGCTGTGCAAATGTGTGCTTAGCACACCTCGATCTTCATCTGTGGCGGTAACCACCGCCGCTCCGGCTCCATCCCCAAATATTACAGTTACTCCTCTACCACGGGTAGTTTTATCCAGGCCGCCTGAATGTAATTCAGACCCAATCACCAGGATGTTTTTGTACATGCCGGTTTTGATAAACTGATCGGCCACACTTAACGCATATACAAATCCCGAACACTGATTTCGCACATCCAATGCTCCAACCGTATCGATGCCGAGTGCTTCCTGAACCTGCACGCCTGGCCCTGGAAAATAATAATCCGGGCTTAAGGTAGCGAAGACAATAAAGTCGATGTCGGACGCCTGCATACCAGCACGATCCAATGCCATTTTAGCGGCCTTTACGCCCATTCCAGATGTAGTATCCTCACCAGGCACCACCCAACGCCGTTCTTTGATTCCGGTTCGCTCCTGAATCCATTCATCGCTGGTATCCATCATCTTCGATAAGTCGTCGTTGGTAACCACATTTTCAGGGACATAATACCCCATTCCCGCTATTCTTGATTTTCGCATTGAACCTTACTTTTTGCTAAATTAAGTGAAAAATAGGTTCGATCACCATCTGGATGTATAAGGAGATTGTAATCTTAACGGTCAACTATGTCAGTCTGAATCAACTCTCGGGGTTGGTTCTTTTCCAGTAGTCGTACTCGCTCATTAATGCGTTGTAGAGCATCTCACCTACATATCGGGCACCCCGGTGATTGAAATGCGTGTAATCTTTCGCAGCAAGTGTCGGATCGTTGTTTACCCAACCTACCATAGAGTTCTCACCACCCATAACGGTGTACAAATCCCAAAATGCACAGCCCGTTTCAAACGCCGCATTTTGCATTGCATCTCGAATAAGCGTGATATTCGGGTAAGATTGATACTCTCCAGCCCGTTTCCGGCTCATATCACTTGGCCCAATAACCAAAATATCGATGTCTGGATTAGCCTTCTTAATTGCCACCAATTCCGATTTAAACATCCGCTCATAGAAATCGTAATTTTTAACCGGATTTGGCACAACGTTGATGCCATATTGCATAACTACCAATTTGGCATTAGAAGCCTTCAATTGGCGTGCGTATAAACCCCGATTAATGGTAGAAAATCCGGTACCACTGCTTCCACGCATAGGGAAGTTATCGACTGCTATGCCCCGTTCTCCGTCCAGGAACACACCAAGAACCGTTGGCGACGTACCTGCAAACTTCAGCATTACCTCCGATTGAATTGTACCCGAGTGTATCTTTCTCACCGCTCCAATAGGCGAAGGGAACAAGGTGATTTTTTGATAACCACCATCCACCTGTACAATGAGCTCGCTGGTATCTACCGACTGGTACATCAGACTAACCTCACTAAACGTTCTTACTCTTGGGTAGCTTCGCGTAGCACACCTGTAGCGCAACCAACTGTAGTCCGTTTCTTGTTGCTCATAAATCGGTTTGTAAACGGTGTCTATGTGATACTGCGAAGTATCAAATGGTTCGCTCACCTCCACCAACACATACTTCGAAGTATCCTCACTTACCGCACTATCATCCGATTCGATACGTTGCTTAACCTGCGATACAACCAGAGAATCGAATACTTTTTGATACAGCGTATCCTCTCCTACTTTCACACTGTACTTTCCAGTATATTGGTATGAAGAACCACCAATGCCGTAATAACCTCCTTTGAGTCGGGATTTACTATAAATGGCGTATTTCTTCCAGTCCCTGCTTTCACTTTGACGAATCGACACCCTGGCCCGACTTATATCAATAGGCAAAACAATACCAGGTCCGTAGCCGCCAAACCGGTTCTGCAACTTGTTGCGCAGGTAGTCCGAAATGCGATCGCCCTCTAACTGAGAATCGCCGTAATGCAGAATCCGAATAAGCTCGTCACTGCCATTTTCTACTTCTTTAAGCGCTTTAAAGAAGGCTACCAATCCACGTGCATTGCTATCGGCGAATACAATTTTCTTATGTCCTTCCGGTTCCTCAAACGTGGTATCGGGTTCAATTGACACCACTTCTTCGATGGTATCGGTTAACTGTATATCACCCAGAACAGAGTCCATATCAACCACTACCCGTTCTTTGGGTGTAGTCAATTCTTCGTACGATACGAATTGTAAATTCAGTTTGTTGAAGACCAGTCGTTGCCCATCTGGGAAAAGCAATACAATCGCCCCTAATACCAGATTTAGCGCAACCAACATCAAACCGATACGAATAGGGCTAACCTGCTTTGAGCGCTGATATTTCTGACTATCGAGTTTCACGACACATTATACGGTCAATCCTTGCGAATCAACTGATTTTTTTGGTACGTACTCATGGAGTTGATCTTGTTGTATTTGCTGTACTTGTTTGCAGGTTTATATATTTTTAAGCGCTGGCCAACATTAATCCGGTCACTGCGCAATTTATTCCATCGCTTCACATCAGAGATTCGGCAGTCGTAAAGGTCTGCTATTCTTCCCAAATAGTCGCCCTTACGCACGGTATAATAGATCAGGCGATTCCCTGTGCTTACGTTGGGTTTTGTTTGTGCTGGCTCTTGTGTTTTAGGCTTACTTTCCTCTGCCACCTGAACCGGCTCGACGGTACCATCGGTATCATGACTTTGATACGTGTAAATCGAATCGCCAAGTGTATAGAACCGTTCAATCTTGTCGAAAGGTATTTTGATGAAATACGTCTTGTCGGTATCCGGTATTACCTGCTTTTTGAAGATTGCGTTATCGTCCTTAAGTTGTTTGTAGTCTACTTCTAATGCTTTACTTAACTGATAAATGGTCAACCATTTTGTTATTGCAACCTCTTCCAAACCCGTTTTGGATATCTCTAAAGGTTTTAAACGGTGCTCGTTAAAGTAACTGTGAATGTATACCGACGCTATGTAGTTTGGAACCACATGTTGGTATCGTGCTGGCAAGAAGCGATGATACTCCCAATAATCCCGGCTTCCACCGGCCATTCGGATGGCCTTGTTCACCTCAACTTCGTCTGCCATAAATGCGGCAATGACTGAATGCCAGTCGCCAAACACTTCATACAGATGCTTGATGTATGGAATAGCAGCTGAAGTGGCTCTTTGATAGTCTCTGCGCTCGTCAATATACGAGCTGATTTTAAGACCATATCGCTTTGCGATGACGTATCGTAGCTGCCAAAATCCCGAACCTCCGTCGTCCGATACTTTCCACATATCGTAATCCGAGAGCGCTGGAATAAGAAACTGTAATTCATGTGGTAGCCCATGCTGCTCCAGACTGTCTTCGACGTCTTTCAAGTACAAAGCCGAATACCCCAGTAACTCATTCGTGTGGTTGTTTTTATTCGCCACCTGCACGTCTATGGCATTTTGCACATATTCATTGTTCACCAGTGATACAGTGGCATTCAGCGCATCGAGGCGCGCGGTTATTTCACTGCTTTGCCCGAAAGCAACGGCATTTAAGAAGAGTGCCAAATAAACGAATAGTGGTCGCATGCTAGTTTTTCATTAAATCGAACAAATACTTTGAAGCACGTAGTAGTTCCGTTTCTTCAAAGTGGTTGCTCATTAATTGCAATCCAAAGGGCATACCATTTGATGATTGCCCGGTTGGAATGGAGATGGCAGGCAAACCGGCTAACGGCGCCTGAACGGTAAAAATATCGGCCAAATACATAGCAATCGGGTCTTCCGAGCGTTCCCCGATCTCGAATGCGGAATCAGGTGTAGTTGGCAATAAGATCAAATCGTAATTGTCCAGAATTTTGGCTGTTTCGTTCTGAATTATTCGACGGACGCGCTGGGCTTTGGTATAATACGCGTCGTAATAATCCGAGCTAAGTACAAACGTACCCGCCATAATTCTTCGTTTTACTTCTTCGCCAAAACCTTCTGTTCTGCTTGCTTTAAATGTTGATTCAAGATCTTGAGCATCGTTGCTGCGATGGCCGTATAAAAGTCCGGAATACCGTGCAAGGTTCGAGGAGGCTTCTGCTGTGGTTAATACATAGTAACAAGGCACCATGTAATCGAGATATGGGAATGCAACAGGCTCAACTGTATGGCCTTCTGCCCTTAGTTTTTCAACTGCTTCAAGTGTGTGTTGTTTCACCTCTGCGGATAGGCCTTCAGAAGTGATACAGTCCTCGATGTACGCTATTCGCTTCTTGCCCTCAAAATTTAGGTTCGATGCATATGCAGGCACGTCACGTGTAGATACGGTGGCGTCATTTTCATCCGCTCCGGCTATTACTTCCAGAATCAGTGCCATGTCTTCTACCGAATTGGTAATAGGGCCTATCTGGTCAAAAGACGAGGCATAGGATAACAGTCCCCAGCGAGACACTCTACCGTAAGTTGGTTTCATACCAAATGTGCCTGTAAATGAAGAGGGTTGACGTATGGATCCTCCTGTGTCTGAACCTAAACTTGCCATACACATTTCTGCCTGAACGGCTACCGCAGAACCTCCTGAAGAACCTCCAGGCACTCTTGAATTGTCTGCTGCGTTCAGCACATTGCCGTAAGCGCTGTTCTCGTTGCTCGCACCCATGGCAAATTCATCACAGTTCAATCGCCCTATGATGATGGCGTCTTCCTTTAATAGCTTTTCAACTACGGTTGCGTTGAATACAGACTCGTACCCTTCCAGGATTTTGGAAGAAGCAGAGACTTTATGGCCTTCAAAAGAGATGTTGTCTTTCAGACCGATTACCAGGCCCGCAAGTCGGCCGTGTTTGCCTGATTTGATTTTCTGATCTATAACCTGTGCTCGTTCATTTGCCTCCTGGTCATATACTTCCAGAAATGCATTCAGATGCGCATTGGTTTCTATATTTTTTAGATAGTGACCGACCACATCGACGCACGTGGCTGTGCCTGAAGTCAGTTCGTTTTGAAGCTGTACTAGCGATGTATATTTCACCGGATATTATTCCTCCTTCTTTGGCTCTTCCTTCATGCCTTCTTCGATGTGTTTTTTTACATCGTTCTTGGCATTGTTAAACTCACGAATTCCTGATCCTAATCCTTTCATTAATTCAGGAATTTTCTTTCCACCAAAGAGAAGTAGAATACCTACGATTATGACTACCCATTCCATACCACCTGGTAAACCAAAAAGTAAAACTGTTAAAGAAATCATTATTTTTTCTTTTCTAACTAAGCTACAAAGTTACGATTTTTCGGCCGTAAACCACCTGACCAAATAAAGTCATTTTCCCGTCTCCGTTTCACTTTTTTTACTAATTTCGGATTTGATTAAAAAGCGCAAACATGGTACGAAAACCGTTCAACCTACAGGCCTGGATCGATGAACATCGCGAGGAGTTGAAACCACCTGTTGGAAATAGAAATTTATATAAAGATGCTGGTGATTATATCGTGATGATTGTTGCTGGTCCGAATGCCAGAAAAGACTACCATTATAACGAAACCGAAGAGTTGTTTTACCAACTAGAAGGTGACATCAATGTACGTATTCAAGTAGACGGTAAAGCGGTGGATGTACCGATTAAGGAAGGCGAAATGTTCTTGCTACCAGCTAAAGTTCCACATTCGCCTATGCGAAGCGAAAATTCCATAGGCCTTGTTGTTGAGCTCAAACGACCGGATACCACAGACGGATTGCTTTGGTTTTGCGACAATTGCAACAACAAATTGCATGAAGCATATTTCACCTTAAACGATATTGAAAAAGACTTCTTACCGCGTTTCCGGGAGTTTTATGGATCAGAGGAAATGCGTACGTGCTCGAAATGCGGTACGGTGATGGATACCGACCCACGGTTTGTGTAGACGGATAAAAACAGAAAATGTCAGATACGAAGATTACCAAGATTGATAGTCATGCCCATATAATGCCTCCAAATTGGGAGAGGCTCGACAAGAAATATGGTTATGGCGGATTTATTTACCTGGAAGACGAGGTAGAAACCGGAGCAAAAAAAATGATGCGTGACGATGGCGTTTTCTTTCGTCGTGTTGAACGCAATTGTTACGATGTCGAGGCCATTTTACCCGAAATGGATGAATTCAACGTAGACAAAATGGTATTGTGCACAATCCCGGTGTTGTTCAACTACTGGGCAAAACCTGAACACACACGTGAATGGAGTAAATTCATCAACGGCCATTTAATTGAAACACAAAACCACCATTCTGATCGATTCATTAGTCTAGGCACTCTGCCGATGCAGGACGTTGACCTGGCTATTAAGGAACTTGAATGGTGCAAGGATAATGGGTTGCCCGGTGTAGAAATCGCTTCACACATCGAAGATAAAAACCTCGATCATGAGTCCTTTTTTCCGTTCTGGCAGGCCGCTCAGGATTTAGGCATGAGTATCTTCATTCATCCCTGGGAAATGATGGGACAAAAAGACATGACCAAGTATTGGTTGCCCTGGCTGGTTGGCATGCCGGCCGAAACAAGTCGTGCCATATGCAGTATGTTGTTTGGAGGTGTTTTTGACAAGTTCCCACAGCTCAAGGTAATGTTTGCTCACGGTGGTGGGTCTTTTGCGCACACGTTAGGTCGTATTTCGCACGGATGGCATTGCCGACCTGATTTGGTGAATTTAAACGATGTTTCTGACCCATACGACTATCGAGGCAAGTTTTGGGTGGATGGTATTACGCACGATAAAGACGCTTTGCGTTACCTGATTCGTGTAATTGGTGAAGATAAAATCTCTTATGGTACCGACTATCCATTCCCGCTAGGGGATTTGCGCCATGGTGAGTTTATCGAACAAATGGATGATTTGTCGGCTGAAACGAAACAAAAACTGTTCAGCACAAACCTCATTGACTTCTTAAGCTAAGCTTCCCGAACCTTATCTAACAGGTCGTTCAACTGTTTTACTTCCTTCGAACTGAGGTTGTAAAATACTTCGTCTACGGCATGTATTCGGTCTTCAATGAGTTTGAGCGCTTTTTTACCATCGTAGCTCAACCGAATTTCCGAATGTCGTTTGTCGCTGGCATTGATACTTTTGGTTATCAATTTAAGATCGTGTAATCGCTTTATGAGTCGACTCACATCGGAGTCTTTATCAACCACTCGTCTCTTGATATAGGAATTATTCACGACGTCATCGGCCTCGTTAATGATCTTTAGCACGGTATATTGTTGGTATGTAATTTCCGCATCGCGGAAACAATCTCGGATGTGTTGGTTGATATTCGAACTAGCGAGTTGAAAATTAAACAGCAACTTCTCCCACTTGTTTCGGAACTCCTTAACCTTTAATCGCTTTTTTAACTTCATACAAACAAATATAGCATGTTGAAACAAGCGTTATATAGGCTTAACACTAAATTAACGTAAACGTAATGTGCGTTTAGCTCGCTTTATGACCTCTTCATCGTGTGAAACCATGATGATTGTTTTCTTTTCGGTGTTGAGTTCTTCGATTAACTCCAAAATGACCGACTTGTTCTTTACGTCTAATGCGTTGGTTGCTTCATCAAAAATCAACACTTCAGTATCGCGATACAAACACCGCGCGAGTGCAATCCGCTGCCGTTGTCCTCCTGAAACCATCGTACCCAATTCTCCAACATCGGTTTCCAGGCCATTTTCCAATGAATCAATCCACTCCGTTAACTGTGTTTGTTCAACAACCTTAAGCAGTAATAAATCATCTTCCTCCGCACCGAAGACGATATTGTCCTTTATCGATCCAGAGAGCATAAACGGATCTTGCTTAACCAGTCCGATTTTCTGCTGCCACTGCTGCAATACATGTTGCAACGGGTAATTGTTGATTGTTAGTTGCGAATCATCTACATTGTAGAAACCTAAAATGATGTTGATCAATGTCGTTTTACCTGATCCCGATTCCCCTGAGATACCAATGAAGTCTCCGGAATTTATGCCAAAATCCACCGCATCCAGTACAGCATTGGTGCCATCGAATGAAAAAGACAACTTGTTCATTTTCAACGACTCAAATCGTCCCAACTCATATTTATCTTTAATGGAATTCTCATTTGACTTATCTGGTAGAAAATCCAGAATATTGGCAAACGTATTCAATGTATTAACTGACCCCACTATCCGATTCAATGAGGGCAATAAACGGAACGCCGCGGTAATGAAAAGTACCAACGTAACGTGTACGGAAGACAACTCATTTGTTACAACGGAAAGTCCAGCCATAACACATATAGCCACAATGGCAATCACCTCCATAAATCGTTGGGGTGCCATGGCACTTAACAACAATGATTTTATCCTTTTATCGTACACCTCATCACGAACGCGCCTAAACTCATTACCCATTTGGGCTCGAAGATTAAATAGTTTGATTTCACTAAAACCAAAAATAGAACTGGTTACCAGGGTGTATAGTCCGGGCATTGCATCACGCATAAATTGCCCGTATCGACTTAGCCTTTTCCTCCCTATTAAGAGAAATAGCACCGTTGGAGGAATAAGGAATACGCATAACCACAAAAGCAGTACTGGGTATAGGTAGAACAATACCAGAAAAGCAACAAAAACGAAAGTGATTTCGGCACTCGCCGTTAGGGCGGGGAGAATAATTTGATTCGGTAATGAGTTGGTTATGGACGTAATTTCATTGATGCGATCTCCAGACGTGACCTTTTTTACCAGAGAAAGTTCGGCATTAAATGTTTGAACATATATACGGTCGGAAAGGTTTGCCGTAATCTCAAAGATGGACTTAAGCTGCCAACGATTCAATGCCAGTTGAACAATGTTCTTAACCACAAAAGACCCACCTAAAAACACGATCCAATCACGAGAATTACAATGGGATAGGTTCGGGAAATACGACGTCATGTTCTCGGTGGCATCAGGCTCAAGGATCATTATGAGCAACATAAATAAGATTGCGAGGCCTAAGACCTCCAGGCCTATGATGACCAAACTCATCACATGAAGCAAGATGTAAGTACGTTTTTCGTCTTTTCGTAGTGCCTCGAAAAGTCGTTTTTGGTGGGTATAAAGTGAATTGAACTTCACCTACCTCACCAGATTAAGTAGATAATTACCGTAGCCGCTTTTTGTTAATTTATGCGCAAGGTTGCTCAATTGGTCTTTGTCAATAAAGCCTTGTTTGTACGCTATTTCTTCAATACAACCTACTTTTAAGCCTTGTCGGTCTTCAATTACCTGAACAAATTGACCCGCTTGCATGAGTGATCCGAAAGTGCCCGTATCTAACCAGGCTGTACCGCGATGCATAACACCTACTTTGAGTTCTTTTCTTCTCAAGTATTCTTTGTTTACGTCGGTAATCTCATACTCTCCACGTGCCGAAGGTTCAAGATTCTTTGCGATTTCTACTACCTGATTATCATAGAAATACAAACCTGGAACAGCAAAATTCGATTTTGGATTTTCCGGTTTTTCTTCAATGGAAACAGCGTTCATATCATCGTCAAACTCTACAACACCATAGCGTTCCGGATCGCTTACGTGATAAGCGAATATTACACCACCTTCCGGGTCGGAGTTTTCCATTAACATGTTGGCTAAGCTCGTGCCAAAGAATATATTGTCTCCTAATATCAGGGCCACCTTGTCGTCTCCAATGAACTCCTCGCCTAACACAAAAGCTTGAGCCAGTCCGTTGGGCACTTCCTGCACCTTGTATTCGAATCGACATCCCAACTGACTCCCATCGCCTAACAACTTCTCAAAGTGCGGCAGATCATGTGGCGTTGAAATGATCAATATCTCGCGAATACCAGCAGTCATCAAGGTAGAAAGCGGGTAGTAAATCATGGGTTTGTCGTACACAGGCATAAGTTGCTTACTCATGGCCAGTGTAAGTGGGTGTAAACGCGTTCCGGATCCTCCTGCCAGTATGATGCCTTTCATATTATCTCTCTTCGTATTGTTCTTTGTAATAATCCATATAAGCCCCTGAGGTTACATGTTCAAGCCACTCCTCATTCTCCAAATACCAGTCTATGGTTTTTGACAAACCTTCTTCAAATTGCAACGAAGGCTTCCATCCCAACTCCGTCATCAACTTGGTTGAGTCAATGGCGTAGCGGAAGTCATGTCCGGCTCTATCGGTTACGAACGTAATCAATTTCGCCGAATCACCTGCAGGGCGTTCTAACTTCTCATCCATCAAACGACATAACAACTGTACCAGATCGATATTTTTCCATTCATTGTTTCCACCGATGTTGTACGTTTCGCCAATACGACCTGTGTGAAAGATTGTATCGATTGCAGCGGCATGGTCTTCAACAAACAACCAATCGCGGACATTTTCACCTTTACCGTATACAGGGAGTGGTTT
>DIYD01000047.1:0-405 GCA_002428905.1 Bacteroidetes bacterium UBA6063
CTTGTTAAATTTTTCTCTAAACTTCTGGGTACTTAGTATGTTGGACCTCCAGAATGGGTCCGAAAAAGCGAACAGGGCCGCCTTGTTAATCTCCAGCCTAGAAACCTTGTCTTTGGTCATCATTAGGCGGATCGGCTTAACCCAGTTCCCGTATATGGCTGTTTGGACACGTTGGACCGAACCTCCGGCATTAGCTATATTTCGTTCTATAGCGTCATACATCGCCTTGGCGATCTGGAAATAGGTTAATTCATCTTCGGGGACGTCCGACGGTGAAACCTCGGACATCTTTTTATATTGGGTTTGGTCCTTTATTAAAGGACTATCATTAACACTAGCATTGTCACTAACATTACCATTGACATTAACACTATCATTAACAGCTTTTTTTGCTTTCGTTTGCTT
>DIYD01000047.1:470-5348 GCA_002428905.1 Bacteroidetes bacterium UBA6063
GCTTTTTTTGCTTTCGTTTGCTTTTCTGAAGAACCATTTGCTTTTTTTGCTTTCGTTTGCTTTTTGGGTCGGCCTCCCTGTCGGCCACTTTCAGACCTTGTTTGTCTTACTTTCTCCCAGTGTGCTAAGTCACGCTTAAGAGCTTGCCTTATAGGTATAAATGCCGTTTTGACAAGTGGGTCGTCACTGGTCGGGTTTTCATCATTCACATAGTTAAAAATGTGCTTAATGAGTTTGCCCGCCGTCTCGTCCGGTAAGGATTCAAAGACTTCGCCCCAGTCGCTATAGGCTACAAATGACTTTTTACCCTCTGCCATTGCTTTTATCTGTGAAACCTTTTACACTGTTGATTATTGAGGAGTAGGTCTTAGCTTCGTCTTCGGTTATATGGGGAGTCTTGGCGCGGTGCATCACCTTTAAGGACATGATCGTAGAAATATCAATATCGCAGAAGTGGCATAGCTCAAACACTTTAATTACCACGTCGACTATTTTAGAATCGTAGGTAGGTAATAACTGATTTCGGCATAATAGCTGGAACTCAGCCGGCGAAGCTTTACCAGCGTCAGAAATAAACTTGTTTAGGTTTAAGTGGTGACCGTTGTTTAGTGCCGACATAGCATCCTTGACGCAGTCGAACAGCTCTAAAAAGTGTTCATTAAAGGTTAAACCCGATTTATCAATAATAGGCGCGGTGTTAGCATTTTTCTTTACCATTTGGGCGATATCCTCGAGTGTCAGAGATACTTTTCCTTGCTCGTTGCTCATACTCGGCAGACCTCCCTGTCTGAAATCTTTAATAGTTCTTCATAGTTTACATGGGGATTAAACAAGACCTTACCGTCCACTGTGAAGCCTTCCATAACTTCATGGCGTACGCATGCCTCAAAAGCCACGTAGAGCGTTTTAATAATTTCGTCGTCTGTCATGTGTCGCGACAAGTAATATTTACGGCCATACCAACAGGCAGGCTTGCCCGTTTTTCGGCACTTGTCGAAGTAGTACGTTTGGACAAATACGCGCCCGTCCTCGCTCTCGTTATCATGGTCCACCCGTATATTGATTTGGTTTTGGAAAACCATCATCTTTACGCGCATACATAGACCGTGAACTCGGCTTCGCATCTCAGTATTAGTGTGTGTGTTCATATGCTTCTATTGCTTCAAAAATTTGCAGTGCAACTTGTGGTACTATTGCGTTTCCATATCCTTCAATTGATTGATTTCGCCAACTTGGAAAGGTGATTCCGTCCAGTCTGGAGGGAAGCCCATCATTTCGGCCACGTATCGGGGATTGAGTTGGGAAGTTTTGCCAGTCATTTGGTACGCCCGTTTTTGCAAGCCGTCCTGTTTCATTTTCCCTGTATTCTTGTTGGGATTGTCGCTCGCTAACGGCGTCGGCAATAACCCCACGTTCGCTAAATCGTTTAGCCTGGGCGACTTTCTTTTTGATATATTGTCCTTGTTTAAGGGGCCTTTCCAGTCCCTCGATAGGGGCGTAGGCAACAAACCAAATTCTATTTCTTTCGTGGGGCGCTCCAACAGCGACAGCTGGCAGTATATACGATTGTACTTCGTACCCTTCAGCCTCCAAATCAGATTGTATCTCTTCGAAGACAAGCCCGTCTGACCAATAAGTAAGCCCGTAAACGTTTTCGCCCACGACCCAACGCGGTCGAATTTCTCTAATTGCTCTAAGCATTTCCGGCCAGAGGTGACGGTCGTCGTCTTTGCCGAGCTTCTTTCCCGAGAAACTGTATGGTTGACATGGGAATCCTCCAGCCAGTACGTCGATGGCGCCTCGGTAAAAAGTGAAGTCTGTTTGTTTGATGTCTCCATATATTATCGTTTCAGGCCAGTAATATTTAAGTATCTCGCGGGCAAACTTTTTTTTTCGCAGTGGAATACATGCTCCCAGCCCATCCACTGAGCAGCAAGGCTAAAGCCACCAATACCGTCAAATAATCCCGCGTATTTCATTAGCTTTTTATGTGTCTTACTACTCCTTTTTCGTCTGGTTCTCCCCAAATACGTTTTTGGACTATTGCGAACTTTCTTTCTATTGCGTCGCATAGCGTGTCATAAGTGAAGCCCTCCTTATTAGCTATGCCGGCTAACAAAATGAAACAGTCGGCCAGCTCTTCACCTACCAATGTCGCGCCTTGTTGGTGTTTTACCGAGTGTAGAAGCTCGTAAACCTCCTCCCAGAGGTGTTCTGCTTTACTTAAGGCTGTAGCCTCGGTAAATGTCTTATCTTGCCAGTGGGTTATACGCTTAAATTGTCCTCTATTCATTTGATTAATACTAGCTTTAGGTCTGGGTGAAGTATTTGGGTTAAGCGCCACTTAAGACGCCATAGTCTGGTCTCAGCTCCTTTAACTTCGTGGTACTCTATTGAGCCATCGGCAAAGACCACTTTAAAGTCTATGTAATAGTTGCAGACATGCTCACCGTTCACTCTTAAATCAAACTTATGCTGAGGTGTCCACGACTCGATCTCGCCAGCCTCTATTAACCAGTCGAGATTGGCAGCGTAGCGGGCTTCCATTCGAGAATCATAAGAATACCCGTTATACGTTTGTCGGATATTCTTGTATTTGCTCGGCTGGAACCGTGACCTTTTAAAATATGTTTTATGACTCTTCTGCATTTTCTGGCGCTGGTTCGAAAAGTTGCTCTTTAGGTATTTGTGCAGTAATTGGGCGAGGGGGGTCGTTAGCAGGTCCTATGTATTCGAGAATATTGTAAATACGTTCCTCTGATCCGCTTACAAAGCACCCACGGCCAAAGCCTACGCCTGTGTAAACTTGGAAGCCGGTTCCTAACTGGAATTGTTGAGCGATTAAGCAAGCGACCTCTCCCTTTTTAGCCTGATACTCCGGTATATCTACCTTGAGTCGAAACAGGTGAAATCTAGGCTGGTCGCGGTGGTGTGTTGCGATTGTCTTTAGTCTCATTAGTATGTCAATAAGTGTTTAGGGAAATTGTCTTCTGAGAATGGGACCACCTTGGCATAAAACCGCTTCGTTATGAACGTGAAGACATAACGGTCCTCATTTATCAAATACTCGATGTGTGTACAACCATAAGAGCATAGCCGCTGAGTGTCGGTTATGATCTCGGACAGTGTGCGTTTTAGTGTATAGGTGTGGTCCATATTGAAAACTATTTAGTTGCTGGGTGATTCAGTGCCAATGTGTTTTAGGTGGATGACGACCGTACGCTCGGATTTTAACTCCTCTCGGGCGTCGGTAATAGCATCGACCCTGACTTTAACAGTTCGACCTGTTGGCTGTTGGGTTTGGGAATCTATTTCCGTGGCGTGGATGATCTCCCCTACAAAATGATCTCCGGCTTTAGCTAGTACCATGCCGGTACTGTTTAGCTCCAGTAGCTCTGTTAATGCGTTGTTTATTTTCATTTCCTATTTACTTTTTTGCGAGATTCTCGCCTTTTCTCGGCAAACCGCGCTTTCATATCAGCCTTGCGTATATCTTCCATGGTTGGCTCTATGTTGAGCTTGGAGACTATCTCCATGTTTAGCTCCAGTAGCTCTATAATTTGCTTCTGGTTGCGTTGTAACAATATGAGTAGATCAGGCCTCGACATTGTTTAACTCTTTCTTAGTCTCGTCTAACAGCTTCTCTAACTTGAATAGGATTTCGAAGTCCTGTACTTTAAAGCTGGTTGCATTTTGAAAACGCGAGTACGGGTTAGACTTTTCCCAGCTTGGGTAGGCTTTTTTGAATAAGGTGTAAACCTGTACTTTCCCGATTGCTCGAAAGCCATTTCTAACCGTCATCATGCGGTTTATATATTCGTCTCTGGTCGTACTCATTATTAACTGTTTCCCGCTTAAAAGTTATATTTGAAGTAGAAAAGTGTACACAAATTTACCTTCGACTGTTAACACTTTGGGCGTTTGTTAACCCTGTTGTTAACAGCACTGTTAATAGATGTGTTGACAACTGTTAACAAAAAGGTGAACAAAAACGGCTGAATGTAGGCGGTTCTTAGGTTTAATGATTTTGTGTATGTTGTTAACAAAAAGTAACTAGTTAGATGGAAGAGGCTATAACTGAACATACCGAAACCAAAAAGTTTAAAGGGTTTGGCCCTTATTTACGTTGGTTCGTGTACGAAAAACATGAAACGAGTGCGCGGAAATTTGCGGAGAATCTTAACGGTATGGGACATGTTAGATTGACTGCATTAATGAAGCAATTTAAAATCCCTTCTAAGAAGGTAATAGAGAAGATACAGGAGCCGTACCCTGATTTTTTACTAGACTATACACCCTATGCAAAAGAGCGCGGACAAATGCTTCTAATGGATGAGGTTGGCAATGCGATTGAAACTCTGGTAATCCCCGACTTTGCCGATTGTGATTTTGCTAAACGTCATAGCGGTATAGCTATGGCCTCGGGCAAATCGCATGACGATATTTTGGCAAGTGATATATTAATGTTGAGGCCTATTACGGATTTTGATGTTATTAGCTACGGGGAACCTCACTGGATTGTGACAGAAGAAACGGAATTAGTCCGGTTGTTGTTTCAGGGATTAACCGATGATGAATGGATGATCCGAGCTAAGCACAAGGACATAGCACAGGCACCACTAGCCAAGTCTAAGGTAAGGGAATTGTATCAAATAAAGGGATTTATACGGCGTTTTTAACGGTGGTTTTGCGCGACGATTGCGCGACGTTTTAGCAAAAAAGGGCCTTTTTAGGGCCTTTTTCTGTTTTATGGCGCAGATAGAGTACGCCAACAAAAAAGCCCCGCAAACGTAGTGTTTACAGGGCTTGTAGTATATTCGCTAGTGATCCAGCTGGGACTCGAACCCAGGACCACCTCCTTAAAAGGGAGATGCTCTA
>DIYD01000047.1:5438-5921 GCA_002428905.1 Bacteroidetes bacterium UBA6063
GATGCTCTACCAACTGAGCTACTGAATCATCCGCCAAACAGAATCAGACAAGCCTTTTCCGTTTTTTGAGGGTGCAAATTTAGATTTATTTATTATCAAAACAACACCAATTAGAAAAAATTAAATCTTTTTTTCGAACGTTATATGTTGCTTTGTTTCACGGGCTCCAATCGCCTCTAAAAACTTCATCATCCTCGGATTAAAATCCCCAATCCAGGCCAGCTCACTGGTCTTTAAATGCGGGTCTTTTTTAAATACATTAAACACCTTCATCATCATTCCCGACGTGATGCCCATTCCCTGATACTCGGGCACTACACCAAACACCAACCCACGAATTCGGGTAATGGGTTTAACCTTTTTGTAATACAGGAATTTGAGCTTTCCCCACCAGTTCAAATTGCCGTTGAGATATCGGAAAATTTCATTGATCTCAATGATGCTCACATAGAAAGCTACCGGCTCACCTTTGGCATACGTAAA
>DIYD01000158.1 GCA_002428905.1 Bacteroidetes bacterium UBA6063
TTCGGTACCGCGAATTGTTATATAATGTATTGAGACCCAAAAGTGGCCCCACCTGAATCCTGTCAGTTAACCGAAAAAGCATACCCGCGGTTAAGTCCAACGCATGTATAAAAGCGATATTGTTATACGTTTGAGACTCGCGTTCGGTGTGAACCAAATTGGCGTCGAATCTAGAGTCTGCAATGTTGAGTACTTTATGATTGCTTGCGATACCAGAAGATTCTACATTTTCGTTGAACGTAATTTGGTTTAGTACACTTATACGGACGGGTATTTCAATGTGTTTAAACGTATTGTTCAATTCAACCCCAAGTCGAAGTCCGAAGCCTTTGTGATCAAATTGATTCCAGGCATAAGACAATTGGGTGTCTGGTAGTTGTCGTGCACGCGTTGCACTATGCGCAGTAAAGCCCCAGGAAGTCTCGTACCTGGTCAATTGATATCCAGATCGAAAAGCACTTGCACCCAGAATAAAATGGACTTGATCTTTCTTGGATTTCAGGTGAACTCCGATCTCGTATGGATTGGAATTGCCATATGTGCTTATCGGAGTATTTACATAGATGTGTTGAATACTGGTTTGTGCTTGTGAGGTCTGAAAAGCAATCAAAGCGGCTACAGTGATTAGAAGTCGGTTATTCATAACCTTTCAACGCAACAACGTTTAAAATATTTCAGTCTCGATTAGAAAACCTGGTCTCCCATTTCGGGACAAATACTACTTCGTGCTGAGGGCGGTTATTGTGTTAATGTACTCTTAATCAAATAGTTGTGATTTGTCACTGTTTGGTCTGGCATTTGAGTGGCATAGTGCAGTAGTTAAGGGGGCGCAGTGCGTCTCCACCAAAAAGTAGTCGCATGAATAAGAAATTTTACCCACTATGGGCCAGGTTCCTGGTCTTAAATTCTATTTTGTTTTTAAGCGTAGCAAGTGTAAGTGCACAGTACTGCGGAAATGTCGATCTGGGTGCTGATCAATCCATATGTTCAGGAGAATCTGCAACCCTTACAGCCGATGCAAATTTTGTACTATCCGGAGAGTTAGACTCCGTTTTGGCGTACAAAGGAAACGTGAGTTACACCGATCGTGCGTTGGGCGATCCAGATGGAAGAGGCACCTATTTCTGTAGAGGAAACTCAGGTAAGTATACCGGCGCAGTTTGGAAAATGCCCTGTTATATGCCAAAGGGAACTAAACTTACCATTCGGATTAAGGTGCCCTGTGGATCTGCATATCTAAAGATATATGGTGCAAAGGATGATTACGCATATTCATCGGATTACACCTGGTTGGCAACAAAGTACAAATCAGGTTCATACTACCACAACTTTACGGTTACAACAAACGGCGAGTACAACATCATTAAGATTCTGGATATGGGATGTAAGTCGTTTTATATCGATGCAATCACATATGATAAGTCGTGCACACCAACCTATGCATGGAGCAACGGCAGCACGTCCAAGTCGATTACCGTATCTCCTACAGAATCTACAAACTACACTGTAACAGCATCTTGTTGTGGTATAAGCTTCACCGATAGTGCTAAAGTCAATGTAAGCACATGTAATACCATTGTTTGTACAAAGAAGGTAACCAATACCGTAGGTTGTGCCAACAAACCGTATGTGATTTGGCTGAAAGACAAGAACAACAAAGGACATCATTTAAGCGGTGATTCAACCAAATACATTTGGCATGAATACAGCAATGGGGATGTACGATTCACAGCAGACGACATATCAGCACCTGGATTAAGTGGAACATTTGACGTGGATTTGGTCTTCTCAGGTAGAACATCTACAGCGCCAACCAATAGTCCAAAAACAAGTAACTGTTTTACGGTGTCAAGTACAACCGGGTGGGAATACTTTACAACTACAACGGGAACCATAACAAGTACGAACTATGGCACGATTAGCGTGTCGCGAAAAGGACCGGCATTCCAAATGGGTGATGGGGCAAACATCATTCAGGATGGTTATGGTGCATCGGGTTGGTTCGATGTTAGTGGGGGTAATGGCCACATAACAACAGGAGACGTGAATGTTATGTTGTCCGATTGTAACGATACACTGCCGACAGTTGTGGCGTGTGCGAACGATTCATTGGAATTCTGTTTTGAAGACGAATTTGACCTTGCCGATTCATTTAATGTTTCTAAGGTTTATATGAAGTGTGTAAGCAAACACACAGGCAACGGATTTTACAGCATTAAAAAATCATGTTACGGTTGTGACTATGCCTTTAAATATGTACCGGATGCTTCGTTTGAAGGTAAAGACACGCTTCTATTGGAAGTATATTACTACATCAATCGGGTAAAGATCACAAAGAAGTTTACACTGGTGGTTGAGACAAAGGACTGTGGAATTGTACCTGTGGAGTGGTTAAGCTTTACCGCGCGAAAGTCAGGCGACGAGTCTGTTGTTGCATTGGACTGGGCGACTGCTACAGAGATCAACAACAGTCATTTCGAAATTCAACGATCTGTAAATGGAGAAGAATTCAAACCATTGGGTGATCATATCACGGGCGCGGGTAATTCGATGCAGATTAACCGATACGCTGCAATGGATTTAAATCCGACACAAGGCCTGGTTCACTATCGTATTAAGCAAATTGATTTCGATGGTAAATTTGATTATTCCCCAATTCAAACGGTTATGATTGGTGGTATATCTACATTAACCATTTTCCCAAATCCGGCCGGTACGCAGCTGCATGTTCATTTTGAGGCCGGTAGGAATTCAGAAGTGGTAATTAAGAGTCTATCTGGACAAGTGATGGATAGAACGGTGCTTTCTGCTCAGGGGAATGCGCAGATAGACACAAAAGACTACCCGCAAGGATTTTACTTCCTAACCGTAAATGGAACTACCAAACGGTTAGTGATCCAACATTAAGAAGACAGTAAATACAACAATAAACATACGACGAAGCCCCTGTGAATACCTCACAGGGGCTTTTTGTTTCCTGAATATTAGCTAGTTGGTTTTAGTTAGAGCGTACTCTTAATCTGATAATTTTCTTCCCATAATGGGACGTCTTAATATTAGATTAAAACGTCTCAAATTTGTAAATGACTGTTTATTAGCACTTTGTGAAGATTTTTTATTTGGATTGCTTGTTGTGACTGTCATAAAGTAGTCATCGGGTGTAAGCCCGATTTAATAAGTAGTCGCATGAAATCGTTAGTTTACCCAATTAGGGCTGTTGCCCTTACGGTAATTTTTACCCTCTTTTTGAGCATCTCTTCATTTGCTCAAACCTGTACCAAACAAGTTAGTAATACCATCGGATGTGCTAAAAAGCCTTATGTAATATGGTTAAAAGACAAAAATGGAAAGGCGCACCATTTGAATGGTGATACCACCAGGTACGAATGGTATGAATACGGAAACGGAGATGTTCGGTTTGTAGCCGAAGATATTTCAGCTCCGGGTTTAAGTGGAACCTTTGACGTAGATCTTCTTTTTACCGATCGTACGGAGACTCCTCCGACCAGTAGTCCGAAATACAGTTCGTGTTTCAGCGTAAGCAATACAACCGGTTGGGTGTATTTTGAAACCACAACGGGTAGTCTCGAGTCCACTCATTATGGTTCGATGACGCTTACGCGAAAAGGACCATCCTTCCAACTGGGAGATGGCGCTAACATTACCCAGGATGGGTTTGGGGCCTCAGGTTGGTTTGATATTAGCGGTGGGAATGGATACATCACCACCGGAGATATCAACGTAATGCTTCCGGAACAGTGCGACCCACCAAAGGATCCAGAATGTACACGTATCGTAAGTAACGCATTTGCCTGTGGGGCAAAGAAGCACTATGTGATCTGGTTGAAAGACAAGGATGGTAAAGGCCATCATCTTTTAGGCGATACCACACAATACCAATGGCTGGAATTTGCAGATGGTACGGCTCAGTTTATTGCCAACGACCTTTCTGCTCCAGGGTTAAACGGGACATTCGATGTAGACCTTGTGTTCTCAGGAAAAACCATGGTGCCACCAACGAATAGTCCGAAAGGAAGCAACTGTTTTAGCATTGGCGACACATCAGAGTGGGTGTATTACCCTACCACCAATGGTACCATATCGTCCACGCATTATGGAACGATGTTCATAACACGCGCGGGCCCTTCATTTCAACTGGGTAACAATGCCAACGTTACTACAGAAGGATTTGGAGCCTCAGGTTGGCTAACCGTTACAGGTGGCTCTGGTCACATCACGAAAGGAGATATTAATATAATGCTTACCGAAGGTTGTGAAGAAGAACCTCCTAAAGAGGTATGTGAACGCATTGTTACAAACGCAACAAGCTGTGCATTTAAAAAGCAATATGTAATTTACCTGAAAGACTCAAGCGGCGGGCACCACCACTTGAAGGGAGATAGTACAAAATACCGTTGGGTAGAATACGACAACGGCGATGTACGGTTTACGGCAGAAGGTATTGCTGCTTCGAGTCTTACCGGCACTTTTGACGTGGACCTGCTGTTCAGCGGACGAACAACGACACCGCCTTTCGGTAGTCCGAAAAAAAGCCTTTGTTTTAACATAGGAGACACTACAGACTGGGTGTATTTTACCACAACCAACGGAACAATAACCTCCACGAACTATGGAACGCTCAGCATCACGCGTAAGGGTGAGGCTGTTCAAATGGGTAACAACGCCAATATCACGACAGAAGGTTTTGGTGCTTCAGGTTGGCTTGAAATCGCAGACCCCAATAATTATTTCGCGATGGGAGACATCAACATCATGTTGAGCCAGAAGTGTGTTGAACCTCCACCGGTTTCGGAATGTGTACGTATAGTAACAAATGCTGTTAGCTGCGCTTTCAAGAAACCGTATGTAATCTACCTGAAAGATAAGAACGGTGGTCATCATCACTTGAAGGGTGATTCGACGAATTATCTATGGCAGGAGTACCCTAATGGCGATGCACGATTCACTGCTACGGGTCTTGCTGCAACGAGTTTAACCGGCACGTTTGATGTTGATTTACTGTTCAGCGGTAGAACGATGGTTCCGCCACCGGGCAGCCCTAAAGAAAGTGGTTGCTTCGACATAGGTGACACAACAGGCTGGTACTATTATACATCTACAAATGGCACAATAACTTCCACAGATTATGGTACACTATCCATAACGCGCAAAGGAGAGGCCTTCCAATTAGGAAACAATGCCAACATTACAACACAAGGTTTTGGCGCTTCAGGATGGCTTGAAATCTCAGACCCGAATAAATACTTCGCAATGGGTGACATCAATATTATGCTGTCACCATTAAGCGAATGCCCCGATCCTACAGATACATCTACGTGCAAGAACACCTCGATTACGTTCTGTTTAGACGACCTGGTTGAACTGGACAGTATTAGTAATGGTGATGTGACGATCAAATCGGTATCCGAAGACACCGATAATGGCCATATC
This sequence comes from Bacteroidetes bacterium UBA6063, assembly GCA_002428905.1. Classification (GTDB taxonomy): domain Bacteria; phylum Bacteroidota; class Bacteroidia; order NS11-12g; family UBA9320; genus UBA987. The sequence continues at coordinate 5,452 of DIYD01000158.1, forward strand.
GTGGTTGAAGGCAACACTTCTGGTGGCAGTGATCCAGGCTGTTGTGAAGACGGTAAGCCTGATGAGCTAACATTTAGTTATTCAGCAAGTAACGTCATTGACAATAGTCAGGGAAGCGATAAATCATCCGTTACCACGTATCAAAACCCGAATGGACAACAGGTAATTATTTACGCTAATGGTGAAAAAGACAAGGGTGATACCAGTGATGTATTCTATAAATGGATTGCCGATGTTGGAGACGTGTTAGAAATGAAGAAGTCTGTGGCAAGCTGGACGTCGAACCTGTTCTTCCACATTTGGAATGCAGATGGAACAAAAGAGCTGCAATTGGTGAAGTTCCATACCTCGTGTAGTGCACCTATTATACCAGGGGATCAGTTCGGTACTATAGTTCTGGAATCAAGTGCCCTGAAGGGTAATGTATGTGGGAAAGTCACAACCGATTGCGAGGCAGAGGTGACATACTTCCCCAATTTCAACTTCTCAGGCATAGACACTGTTGCAGTTGAAGTTTGTTACACCGAAGGTGGACAGAAGAAATGTGAAGACGTTCAACTGGAAATTCAAGTGGCCTCTGAATCATGCCTGGAGACAGAGTGTCCTGAGGATTACGATCTGAAAACTGTTGAATTGAGTTCGACCAGCCAGATGAATATCTCGGTTTCTTATGCGAGTGAGGCAGTAGGTAAACCAGATGGGGAGTTCGCCAAGCTTGATAAATCATCTGATGAGTTAATCCTAAGTTTGCCTCAATGGCTCGTGGCTGGTGACTCCTTATCACTTGATATCGCAAGCTACGATGGAACTAAAGTATATGCTGTTGTACAGGGAAGTGCCGATGGTGTTCATTTTGGTGAAGAACAGGTGTTTTCAACCACTACACGTAAACCCAATACATCAACCAAACACATGAGGTTTGATAACCACATTAAGTACATCAAAATTCGAGTAAAGAAAGGCTGTTACGCCAAATTGATGGTAGACGGTCTGGTATATCAGGCCTCGGTTTGTCAACCGGATTTAGATATTGAAATTGATTCATCGATTTGTAAGAATACTGAGCTTGAAATCTGTTTAGATGACCTGTTGGATATCGATAGTTTATATGGTGGTGAGGCTTCTGTGGAGTCGTATTCAGGTAACACCGGAAATGGTACTGTCACCATTACCGGTAAGTCTAACGATTCTGATCCTGGGTGTTGTGATGCCGGAAAACCAACTACATTAAAATTTAAATATGTAAGCTCCAATATAATTGACAACAGTCAAACCAACGATAAATCATCGGTTACCACATATACGGCACCTGCCGGACAACAGGTATTGATTATTGCCAATGGAGAGAAGGACAAGGGGGACACCAGCGACGCGGTAGGTCGATGGGTTGTGAATGCAGGAGACCTGTTTACGATGACCAGAGGTACCGAGAAATGGCCATCGAACATGTACTTCCACATTATGAAGAGTGACGGTTCAGAGGTCTTGCAACTCGTGAAATTCCATACCTCATGCAGTGCTCCAATCATTCCGGGCGATCAATTTGGCACCTTGGTACTTCACTCAAGTGCTTTAAATGGCGTGGTTTGCGGTCCTACAGATGAGTGTGTCAATACCATTACGTACTTCCCGGAGTTGGGATATACGGGGTATGATACAATTCAGGTTAGTGTTTGTGTCGATGGTAATGAATTGAAATTATGCGACGAGATTCAGGTTGTAATTGAAGTGAAAGATAGCGTGTGTGATCCAGTTTGTCCAGAAGGCTATATACCATCAAGATTTAGCGGAACATCGGTTACTATTAAAAAATACAAAGACGTGGATGATAAACACCGTGCACTGGGTGATCCGGATGGTAAATTCGCTGAATTGGATGACGATGATTCGTATATCGTACTCGAGTTGGAGTCTACCTTACTTGCGGGTGATTCGCTGTGGTTGGTTATCGCATCGGATGATGACGACAAAGCAGAAGGTTTTGTACAGGGTAGTAGCGATGGAATCACCTTTGGCGCCAAAACATCGATTTCAACAGAAAGAGAAGCACCATACACCGATACGTATGTGCTTCAGTTCTACACCGATGTGAATTACATCAAGATTTCCATGGATGATGATTCCGATGAAGATATGCTCATTGATGGTCTCACCTATCAAGGCATTACTTGTGAGAAAGAACTGCCAGACACGGTTATCGTGTTTACCTGCGTAGACGAACCTTACATGTGGTCGTTAGACGATATTTTGCATCCGGGCTCAACGCCAAAGGATTATAAAGTTGATAAAGAACAAGAGCCGGAGAACGGTACCTGGACGCTTACCAGCGAATACGATCTGGATGGATGTGATTTAGACAAGCCGAAGAAGCTTAAGATGCGTCTCACTGGAGGCGATTGTGATGCCAGCCATCACAGCCAAAGTTGGTACGCGTACTGTAAAGATAAAAAGGACATTAATAACTACAGTTCGGTGTATATCATCGTTAACGATGATAAAGATGAGAAAGACAGACTAACGGACAACGATAAGTTCTTTAACGGTGTTGTTGGTATGGGCGATGAATTTGTTATTGATGCTGCACTGGATGGTCGTTCACAATTGCCAAGCAAGATTTATGTTTGGATTATGGAGCCTTCCAGTAAAAAAGTCATACAGCGATTAACGATCCGAACCGATTGTCAAAAGCCACTTGAGATTTACGACGTATTTGGCAGCCTAACACTAACAGGTTATACGGCTAAAGGGAATGCAGGGTCTATCTCAGAGCCATCCGAGTTGTTTAAGTCTACCTATACGCCAAATTCGGGGTATGTGGGCACAGACACACTGGTATTAGAGGTGTGTACCTCTGGTGAGGATGGTTATTGCCAAAACATCACATATATCTTCAATATTAGCGATTCGGCACCAGTAGCGTTGAACGATACCGCAGACGAACTGGATGTAGTGAATGGATTGTCAACAACGTTTGTTGATGTACTTGCCAACGATTATCATCCAAGC
>DIYD01000159.1 GCA_002428905.1 Bacteroidetes bacterium UBA6063
AATGGGACGAAGGAACAAAGTACACTATTGCAGTAGACGAAACATCTATGCCCTTCGAAAACACGGAAGCCACTATTGCACTACGCGCGTTAGATGCAAATAAAACAGAAGCGACGATGGAGATCAATATGGAACCTAAAAATCGTATTTTGCAGCCTATGGCATTCATGACGTTCAGATACAAAGTTGGGCCAGCAATTTTAAAAGGGTTGGATGATTTGTATCAAAAAGAACATCAATTGGCCGTAGCTTAAGATGCTTAAAGATTTTCAACAATTCGAATTCGGAGGTAAGGCCATTTTTGTAAAAGCGGTCATGAAACCTCCGTTTCGATTTGATGTAGATATGGGAAACGATGCCTGTTTTTATTTCATAAAATCTGGTCTTGCACGGGTTGTTGCACCTACGGATGCAGCGACATTCAAACAGGATGAAGGCGTGGTATTGCAGTGCGGGCGTTATATCAGCGACTATCTGGAGCTCAATGCAGATGAAGACTGCGAAGCGGTTGCCGTGCACTTTTATCCCGAAATATTAAAGCTGATCTACGACAACGAATTGCCGGATTTTTTGGTGGGAATCGAGAAAATTGTGCCCTCAACCATTGACCGTGTTGAGTCGTCAACACTTCTAAGCAATTACATCAACAGTCTGGATTTCTACTTTAATAACCCTTCTTTGGTGAGCGATGAACTGCTCAAGCTGAAGTTGAAGGAGTTACTGTTGTTACTCGCGAAAACGGATAATGTAAGTGTTGTTCGATCCTTACTAACCGGGGTATTTGACCGCCACCAATTGAATTTCAAAGAAATCATTGAGGCTAATGTATATACCAATATTACCCTAAACGAACTGGCTCAGCTTTCTGGCTTAAGTCTCAGCTCGTTTAAACGCGAGTTCAAAAAGTACTACACAAGTACACCTGCCAGGTATTTCAAGACTAAACGATTGGAACGTGCTGCAAAACTGCTGCGCAATACGACGTTACGCGTCTCTGAAGTAGCGTACGATTGCGGATTCAATGACGTCGCCCATTTCTCAAAATCGTTTCATGCGGAGTATGGAATCAATCCGAGCGAGTTTTGAGCAAGAGTATTGAGTGTGAGTTATAGTCTTTAGCAAGCGATTCCTACTGATGTTTTGTAAAGCCGTGCATCACCTTTTCCATAATTCGGATTTTCCCCCAACGTGGAAGAAGCCTCAAGTTGTATACGAGCACTTTGGTCAATAAACCTGGTAATACGGTGTTTCTACGGCCGATGGCATTCACTATAGGTTGGGCTACATCTTTTGGAGACAGAGACGCGCCCATTTTCATGTTCGCTCTTTTCGAAAAATTCGATGCAACTGGTCCGGGAGCTGCACACAAAACGTCTATACCCATAGGTTTCAATTCTCGGGCTAAACCTTCGCCTAGCGACTGCACATAGGCTTTGCTGGCTGCATAGTTTGCTGCATTCGGTACGCCTTGAAAGGCTACCATAGAACTTAGTAAAACCAGGGCACCTTTTCTGGACTCTGATGTCATTTTGTTACTGAAATGATGCACCATTTTTAATACCGATTTACAGTTGAGGTCGATCATGTTCAGTTCCGTTTTTAGATCAGCATTGATGAGTTTTCCTGAGGTTCCGTATCCTGCATTTAGTATGACGATGCCAATGGGCAGGTGATTCGACTTAATCAATAGATCATCAACATCAGATTCCAGCGATAAATCTCCAGGTACGGCTAGCGTTTGTACCTTATAGACATCTTTGAATTCCGCAGATAATTGATTCAATTCTTCAACCCGCCTACCCGTGATGACCAAATTAAACCCAGATTTGGCAAAGTGTGTTGCCAGTTCTTTGCCAATCCCTGAAGTTGCACCTGTGATTAATATCCAGGTTCCATAGTTTTTCTTTAACCGGTTAACCGTTTTTTTACTTGTGCTCATGTATGCATATTAAGTGTACCTGTGTTGCGGTTGAATAGGCCGAACTACTTGTTTTTCGCAGTAAGACCAGCTCTTTTTTCTCAAGCAAAATTCACTCTCTGTAGGTTCGGAAACGATAACATATGTTTACGTTTTTCGAACGTTGTTTTTTATTCTACTCAGGTGTATTGGAGTAATTCCCAGGTAGGACGCCACCATGTGTTGAGGTACTCGGTTATGAATATTCGGGAATATTTGGCTCATCAGATTATAGTGCTCTATTGGAGATAAGGTATAGAGACGCTGTATTCTCGTGTCAAGGTAAACGAAGTAATGCTCCGCAATAAGCCTACCGAGCTTTTGACCTTCTGTCATGTTTTGATAGCCCCATTCAATGGCATTCCTTGGCATAACAATGACTTCAGTGTCTTCGAGCGCTTCTAATTGGTAACTGGATTTTTCCCCGGTAAGGAATGCATTGTAGTCGGCAATGAACTGATTTTCAATGGCAAAATGCGTTGTGTGTTCCTTTCCCTGTAGGTCTGTAATTTTTACACGTAGAATCCCTTTTTCAATGAAATAGACTTCATCTATGTATTTGTCTTCATTGCTAATAAGCGATTTTTTCTTGAACGATTTTCGATAGCAAAACGACATGAACACATTTGCCTCTTCGTCGGAGATGTCAATCAACGATGCAATAACGCGTGCTAAGGTTTTCATTCTTGGAGTGTATTGGAACTGAATCCCTACGAATTTAGTCGTAAAAGAATCGCTATAAGTAAAACGGATGTGTTTGAACACATGGTTCAACTTTCTAAGGGAGCCTAAGCGCTCAGTTGATCACGTACCTCCATCAACGCAAACCCAAGCAGATTCAGCCCTGGCCAATGTTGTGGTTGTTCAGCATGTTCTGAGTCACGGGATAAACCAATTCCCCATATTTCATCAACCGGACTGGCTTCTACAATAATTCGGTCTCCGGTTTGAAGGAGATAAGTCTTTATATCTTTATTCTGACTGAATTTTAGAAGGTTGCCTTCAACCACAATTTGAAAGCGTTTTTCAAGCCAAATCTCTTCCTGGAAGTTTTTGACCTTACGTCCTAGCTTCTTCGCTTCTGCCGGAGATTCAACCTTGAGAATGTCATCGGCAGCCTGCTTATCCCCAAACAGAAGGGCTTTTTGATACATCATCCAATGCTCCGCAGATCGAAACGTTTTGCCTTCGTACGTGAAATCCTGCATCCACCATTGACTGAAACAACTACTCCCAATGGTGCCATCTCTATTTGGACGATGTCCCCAGAAGAGCAGGTATTTTAATCGCTTGTTGTGGTTTTGCTGTTTGGCAAGCCAGTGAATATCGTAGTTCATTGTTGTTTGATCTTAAACCTGTAATTGACCCCAAATAACGGTCTTAATTGTGAAGGTAATGCCATGGATAAGACATCGTGCTCGTATACAAACAACCGATATCTGGTATCCAATAAAACCGACCAGGTTTGATTCAGGCTCCATTGTAATCCCAGACCTATTTCAGCGGCTAAATTGAAGTCTCTTAAATACTGTGATGGTCTGGAACTCCCATCCCTATAGACCGTCAATTCCTCGACGTTGATGCCTTGAGTTATACCCAAAGCTTGTGAGAAAATAACATTGAATTTTCCGTTTAGATCTCGCTTGTGTCTCGAGATTAGGCTAACCTCATTCAATCGGGCATTAAACTGTGTATAATCGGGTATATTTGGGTCTCTGGGATGCATGGTTTTAAAATGAAACACATTGGTATATCTAATATTGGTGGTGGTAAGTCCTAACCCAACAGACCATTTCTTACTATAGGCATACATCGGCTCAATCGATATAGTTGTACCGGATTTTACCGAATAGGTACTGGTTGAAAGTGGATTTGGCTTGATAAATGGGTAGCTCGGTCCACAAAACACCCCAATAGACATCTGGTTTTGTGCATATGCCCTGACTGGAGCAAGCCAAAGTATTCCTAAAAGTAGGAGAATTGGCCTAAAGAGTGATTGAGTTTTATGCCGAATCATTCGTGATGTTTTAGTCATGGAGTAGATCGTATTATCTATTTTACACTGTCCATGTTGCCCAAAGCAACATCACGCCTAACCCAATAAGTAGGTACAAACTGCGATAAAAACTGTTGTCGATAAAGGTATATCTTTCGGAACCGTGCAGTCGACCAATCTGTATGAGGTAAACCAGCAGCAACACCACACCAATGCTCACACTTATCCCAAACGGTGTGGTGTGGTGTTCGACAAAAAACCACGCACTGATGAGTAGCGCGAGCAATATGACCAGAGTCAATACCAATTTGAACCAGGGTAGGCTAATTTGACTTCGCATGATGTAATTTTTTGGAAGATACTATTTGCCCTTATGGATCAAAAAGAAACGCATTAGAATTTGATTAAACGTTATTAATCCAGCAACGAACGTTAGTGCACGCTAACATATATACTCCGAACTTTGAGGGCACTACGCTTTCGTATATCCTTCTGGTTTTCGGGTGTGAGATTATCGTAGGTTTTACCATAGATTTTAGCCGCTAAGTGATGCTTTTTCCAGGTTCGAGTTTCAAGTAAAGATGCCATCGCAACGAGGTAATATTGAAAAGGTGTTCGTGCATCATACCGAATATTAAATGCCTCATTCTCCACGGAAGCAGTTTCTAATAGCTTTTGTCTCAATTGATGTTCGTCGACAACGGCCTCCTCATATTTAAGTGCATTTTCCGTCAATGTGATGAGGACAGCACCAGAATCTATTTCAACAGGAGGTAGGTTATACCTTGTTCTTGGATAAGGAGGCATGGTGAGACTAAGGTGGTGGATCTTACCAGTGCCCACGTCTCGATACGCGAAGTATGTTTTGTTCAGCCGATTCGAGCTCGGGATTTGTCGGAAAACACTGTCTACAAACCACATAGGTGCTTCCTTATCAATCACCAGATTATGGTAGACAAATGCATCGTACATATCCCTGGGTGGTATAAAATAGTGTTCCAACTCGTCTAAACCGATTACCATGTCGCCTTCTACCTGGCACATAGGCTGTCCCGTTTCTGACATACCGATACTTAATGCATTTACGTAATTCGAATTCGGTAAGAGGGTCTTGCTTTGGTATGTCAACTCTACAGGGTTGACCGGGTACTTGAGCAATCGTCCTTCTATTTTCGTTATCGTTGAAGCTGGTTTCCAGACCTTACTGTACACATACATCAGTACGAATACTCCCAGGATCAGGGCATAGGTCCATTTCAGTTTTAAAGGGTGCCTTCGGCTACTCATGAAGAATATTGCTGAGGCTAAATTAAGGCGATGTTTATGGATACCAAAGCTCTGGGAACAGAATATCAAGGCGTATTCAATTCAAAATCGGATGATTTAGTTTTAATCCATGCCTCCTTGAACAATGCATCAATGCGCTGCTGTGCATTATAGAACCTCAGCCCGAAATCCACATGGGTAAATTCATCGAACCAAAATGGTTCCAGCTTACTCCGGGCGAAGTTGGCAGGTGCCTAGAGTTTAGTATTTGTATCTGATTCCAATTAATGGTATCACCGATATCTGTGTGTTATCCGTATAATAATTTATGTGGGAAATGGAAAACCGAGCGCGCGGTCTAAGCATAGCTGCCCAACGCTTGTGGAATTTCCAGTCTAAATTTAAGTCAAGTTGCAAACCGTAACTGAAGTTATTGTAGTAGTGTGTTGATCCGACATCTCCATTATAATAGAGTGTCGTTGCATCTACATCTCTCAGGAAACTGGTATAGAAACCGGGTGAAAGGTGAAACGCAAAGTGGTCATTCGACTTGAGCTCATTGACGAAAGACAAATAAAAGTCGTGATACCGTGCTGTGTAAGTGCCCGCTTCAGCTTGAAACGAATCGCCTTGATCTAATAACCTGTGCGAAACACCGTATGTGATAAACTCAGATATTCCTGTAGAAGAATATCCTATAGCTACTCTTTGATTGTAAGAAAATCCGTAATCAACTTCAACACCAAACGTTCGGGTCATTTCCGGATAGTGTATTCCCGCTGCCCAGTAATTAGGGTAGTTGTTTCCAACAGTTGCAGAGACCGACCAATCCCCCTGAGCATAGGAAGAGGTAAAATTAAGGAAGTACACAAGTACGAACGCCAGATACCGCAGGTTGAATTCAAGCATGCTCAAAGTTAGGTTGAGAGGCTCTATGGCTTGAATGACATTTGCACAAACAGATCACAGAAAAGTAAAGTATTGGTCAGGCGATTCTCTGATCATCTGTCTTTTTATACTTCGATACGATTGGTAATGAAAACAGGTAAACATCAGCTCGTTTTATTTGATCAAAATCGCGTCTGTTTTTCTCCAGGAGAATTCGGTGTGTTGTTTAACTGGATTTCACTGGGTCTGGTGAATCTGAAGAGATGGCTAAAAGGACGTACGGGCGAAATAACTTTTGTACTTTTGGGTATGCGAAAAACCTTCGTTATTCTACTCATTCTTAGCAGTCTATCACGCACTCATGCTCAAGTGCCAGCATATACCTGGGAAGCTTTGGGGCCGTTTGAGGTTGCCAGGCATTCTTCCGATACCGGACAATGGACGGCGAATGGTATTGGCTGGGTTGAAAGTCTCGCTATTTCGGGTAGGAAAGAGCGTAAAATCTATGCTGGCAGCAATGTTGGTGGATTGTTTTATTCTAAAAACCATGGAGAAACCTGGAACTTCCGATTTGATTTAGATCGCGTATGTGGAGTGTGGGATATTGTAGTGGATAAAACCTGGTCGCGGCGATTATGGGTGGCTACTGGTACCAATACATGGGATTACGATTGGGGACATGGAGTGCTTTACTCGAGTAATGGTGGAAAAACATGGAAATCAACCGGATTACATTTTACACCTGATCAAAAAGAGATGGTGTATTGCCTGGAACGCAGCACACTTGACAAAAAACTGTTTGTGGCTTGCACCGCAACAGACATTTATATTTCACGCGATCGAACTCGCACCTGGAAAACGGTTTTAGATCAGGATAAAAAAGCCCGTGTAACCTTTAGACATTTGGAACTACACAAAACAGACAAGGATAAAATGGTTGCGTCTGGTGCTCAACTTTGGTTCACACAGGATGGAGGGGAAACCTGGTCGGAGCAATCCGCTGAAATGACGTTTCAACAGGTGAATAACAAGCGCGACTCGTTGCCACCACGTTATGCCTTAGCGGTTAATCCGCAAAACAATGATCAGGTTATGGTACTTTACACGTACCGAAGGAAGAATTATATTGATCGTACGGATGATTTTGGCCGAACGTGGTACAATGTGTACACGGGTAGGGACTTCGATCGGGTAGATCTGAACCATGCTGAAATTTGCTGGCACCCAAAAGATTCAAACCGCATAACCGTGGCGGGTGTTCGCATATACCAGTCTGAAAATCAAGGCAAAAGCTTTAAGCTGGTAAGTAATCCCAGTTGGGGGCATCCTCAATTTATGCACGACGATATACGTGCGATGCAGTACTCTTCGCGAGGTAATTTGTGGGTGGGTCATGATGGCGGGGTATCGGTAAGTCACGACTCATGTAAAACCTGGAAAGATGTTTGTGGGTATGGGCTTCAGGCAACGCAATTCTATGATATTGCCGTGGATAATGGCCGAATCGTAGGCGGGTGTCAGGATCTCTCATCTATGTTTTATGCCAATGGAAGATGGTCTCAGACTTCGTCGATCTATGGAGATGGCGGAATGAACCTGATTAAGGGGGACAAGGTTTACGTAATGCAAAACGGCATGCGCATACTTTATGGAACGTTTGGCGTAGATAAATGGCGAAAGGTATTTGCACCTTTTACACCTAAGCGCTTCAAATACCCGTTTGTGTTTTGTCCAACCAACGACAATGCCATTTGGCTCACGGATCATGATATATGGGAATACGATGAGAACAAGAACTGGCGCAACCTGACCAAACAAGTGCCGCATTCATACACAAAGATTGTCGCCCTGGACGTCAACGATCCGGATTCGAATATTGTCTTTTTCGCTAAAGATCAACCTACCTGGGATGCCAGTAAATCAGCGTTGAGGCACAAATTGTATAAAGGAATTCGAGGCGACAACGGTTATGACTGGACGGATATAACATCGAACTTACCCATTTTAGCATGGCGGGAAATAACGTCTATTGTTAGCAACCCCGCTAATGTGAATGAGGTCTATGTGAGCTTGTACGGATTCGATGAGGGAGATGCCCGGCATCGAGTGTATAAGAGTATGGATGGGGGAGATACCTGGGTTAATTACTCCGATGGACTGCCGAATCTAAATGCGCTTAAGATTGTACTGCAAAACGATGGGAAGACCCAATTGTTGGCTACGGATGAAGGTGTATTTTACAGGAATAATGAACTTCCGCAATGGGTGAAACTGGATCAGGGGATCTGGAGTAGTCATGTAATCGATTTGGAATACGATGCGGGTACGAATGCATTTTATGCGGCCACATTCGGTAACGGTGTTTGGAAGCTTAAATTAGCCGATTGAAGTACAACATATACGAACGAATAGACGATGAAGAAAAAAGATGTATTGTTGCTGGGCGGAACCAGCTTTGTGGGAAGAAACTTAGCGGAATACCTGATCGCTCAGGAAGCGCTTAATGTTACACTTTTTAATCGAGGTGTATCCAACCCAAATCTGTTTTCGGAGACGAATCAGATTAGTGGTGACAGGAATAACGAGAAAGATGTGGAGCAGGTGTTCAACACAGCGTGGGATTACATTATTGATGTTTCGTGTTACTACCCACATCAATTGAGAAATGTGCTCAACGGTGATCTCAAACATCTAAAAAACTACATTTTTATATCCACCTGTTCGGTTTACGACAATTCAGCGTACCAGGGAAAACTCCGGGATGAAACTGCTCCTATACTGCCCTGTACACCTGAACAGGAAGTAGATACCGAACCGCAAACGTACGGTCAACGCAAAGCCCAATGCGAGCGGATATTAGTTGACTCCGGTAAGCCGTATTCGATACTACGTCCGGCGTTGATTTATGGTCAATACGACCCAACCGACCGATTGTACTACTGGCTGTATCAAACCAGGATGAAAAACGAAGTCCTATTGCCAGAAGGTGGCTTACGCAATTTTTCAATGACATATATTCAGGATTTGGTTAGGTCTATTTCACAAATTATTGAGGCCGATGTTACAAATGAAGTCTTCAACTGTATATCGCATCCTTCTACAAGTATTGCCGATATTGTTGATGTGTGTGAAAAGCAATACGGACACTCGGTGACTAAGCTTTCTGCTACGGCAGCGTTTCTTATTCAACACGAAGTACAACAGTGGTCTGGAATTCCACTGTGGTTAAATACGGATGATTTTACCTATTCGAATCGGAAAATGGTCGAGACGCTATCTGTACAGACGACGGCTCTGAAAGATGGTATTGAAGAGACTGCGAACTATTTCAATGGTATTGGATATGCCCAGCCCAAGTTTGGGATCGATGAAAGTGAAAAAAACCGATTGATAGCCTTGTTGAAAAATGAATTAAACCAGACCTGAAACGAGCTGTTTATGGTGTATTGGAAAAAGGTGTTTAGAGCTGATCGGGTCGAAGTATCCAGGCATCGGATTTGATGTTTTTAGCCTTTCGATAGGCGCGCATGGCTTCCTGGCGTGTAGTGCCGGCATATGTGCCAACACGGTAGATGCCTAAGGCTTCATTCTCAAGGATTTCGGCATCGGGGAAAGTTTCCTTCCACTCGTCCCAAAACGCATAAGCACCGTTGTAGGTCTTCGACGAGGCGTAAACGATGTAGTACTGGCCCACATGTGAGACTTCATTGAATATTTCGTCCGTTTCAACTGTAGTGTCCTGTGGGTCTTCCAGCACGGTGTCAGCTGGTGCTGCCGGAATTACGTTTTTCGACGGCGAGTTTACAATGAAAACAGGTTCGGGTTCAACGGGCTTTTCATGCGGAAGAACCACGGCTAACATATTATCTCCTAAGGTGTTTAAGCTCAAATCGATCTGTTGACTTACGTAGTGTTTTTTTACCGCATTGACTGTCCAGTTATCGCTTGTATCTGAAAGTAAAAGGTTGAATAAACCATCAACGTCGGTAGTTGTAAATGCCCCCTTGGTTTCCTTGCCTTTGGCTAACGTAACCAATACATCTGGAATGCCATTGCCATGCTCATCATGCACACTGCCCGATATAATGCGATCGTAGTTCCAATATTTTTCAATGAGGTAGACATTAGAATTGCCTTCCTTTTCTTTGATCACGGCAGCGGATTCTGCTCGATTGTCGATGAGTAAGAACTCATTATCTGATGAATTATAAGGATAGTTGAGGGTTGAGATTTTGTCGAATGTCCAGTTGGCGAAATACACGTCATAACCACCCCGACCAGGAAATCCATTGCTTGAGAACGAGAATTGCCCATCAATTAGAGATGGTAGAATTTCGTTCTTGTCGGTATTGATCGCATTACCCAATGAGGCAATATCGTTTAAGTACTTGCCATCCCAGTTGGCTGCATATAGATCATATTGACCATAACCACCTGTGCGATCCGAGCTGAAATACAGCTTCCCTTCCCGGTAATACGGGAAAGCATAGTTAGATTCACCTTCGGGAGTGATTAATCTGGGCTTTGACCATTTATCCCCTTTTTTATTTATAAAGTAAATACCAAAGTAACCCTCTTGATTCTGATAGGCATAAAAGTAACTGTCGTCCGTCGGGCCATCTGTGAGGGAACCCACTTTATTAAAATGTTCAACCGGAAGCACAATAGCGGCAAGATTAATAAACGAGTTACAGCCAATATTGGCCGACACTGGTCCATTATCGATATTCAAACGAGTTGACCCGTCAGCATTCATATTGCCATAAATAAAGGCGTAGTTGGTGAGTTTGGTTTCGCGTATTCGTGTATATCTCGAAAGTGCCTGGCGTTCAGTTGACCACAACTGTTCAAAGCTTGAGTTACGTACTTCATCTGCATAGGCCTGGTAGAAGTCTTGCGCCAATTGTGTTTTGCCGTTTTGCAACAGACTCACTGCCAACGCTTTGTAGTCCTTGGTGCCACAGATGTCCTGATCGATAACCTGAAGATAATACTCCTCGGCTTTTTGGTAATCATCAATTAGATAGTAATTACGAGCCAGGCTCAATAAAAAGGCAATCTGTGTTTGGTCGGGGTCATTGTTGGAAAGCTTTAGAACTTCTTTGATCTCTGCTTGAATTTGATCACGCTGAGTTTTGAGTTCAGGTAACTGAGCTCTAACTATCGAAAACGACAGCAGCAGAATACCGAATGCAATACATAATCTATATACGTACACCTTGCGACTAATCTAAGTTTCTGATTCGAAGATACTTAGAATTGAATTAAATTAAAATCAAGCTTACGCGATCGGCCATCGTATGCAATGCCCGGCATTGGGAATTTTAAACAATTCAGTAATCGGAGACTGATTTTGAGTGCTTTGCTATTGGTTTTGATCCGGGTTAGGTCGATGTCGGGGGATAAGTATAACTGCCTACTCTGGGGTATGTGCGTGTAGTCGAATGTTTGACCATCGCGTTCAAAAACATTGTCATCCGAACTCACAAACCCATTGATTCCGTAACCCACGGCAATGTTGAGCCATGGTGGAAAACTATTCTCTTCTTTCATGAAGGATTTAATGTTAGCAGACAACCAATACGTCTGCCCGTTGTAGTCTTTGAAAAGCTCTTCTACAAAACCTGAGCCAAGGAGTTCCGGTCGGATGGCTGCAAAATCTGTAGGTTGGTACGAAAGTTTAAGCCACAACCGCTGTTCATCCCAGGCAAGTCCCTGACCTATGGCAAGTCCTGAGCCAATGGCATTGGCAATGATGTCACCAGATGATGCACCCCAGGCCTCGGAAAAACCATCAAATACCTCTACACCGCCTTGAATCATGAAGCCATAAGCACCGCCGATTAATGCAGATGTACGTTTAGAATAACCCGCCCATCGCATCATATCTATACCTACAACACCTTCATAATAACAGCTGTAGGCATGACCTACCTTGTCCATCTGGTACCAGTCTCGGTTGTCGTTATGAAAATGAAAACGGGTTAAAGGGTAGTCCTTATACCAGAGATTATAGAGCCCAAACATAGTGGCTGAGTAGGCAACAGAATTACCTATGATCACAACCTTCTTTCTACGGTCCCAATTGATGGAATCGCCAGGCGTAATCTGGGCATTGGCAGAAGACCAAATGCCAAGTATCAGCACAGTTATTTTAACCCAATATGGCAGCTTTTGTCGCATCTAAGATTGCAAATGCACTTTCCGTATCTGTTGCCTCAGCATATACACGTAATACCGGTTCTGTTCCAGAAGGACGGATCATAACCCATTGATCATCACCTAAATGGAATTTAAATCCATCGATGTTTTCAACCTTCTCTACAGCGTAGGAGCCAAACGCGGAGTATGCACTGTCTTTACAGTTCTGAACGATCTGTTGTTTCAGGGCCTCGTCGATATGCAGATCATATCGTTCCACGGCAAACGAACCTACCAGGTCATAAACCTCTTCAATTAATTCATCAAGAGATTTACCTGTTTTGGCCATGAACTCCCAGATTACTAATCCGATCCAAACACCATCACGTTCCGGAATATGACCTTTGATAGCGATTCCTCCAGATTCTTCGCCACCGATGAGTACATCTTCGTTCACCATGATATCACAGATGTATTTGAAACCGATTTTCGTGGTCTGTTGTTCCAAACCATATAAGTCACACAGTTTCTTGATCTTGCCAGTACAGCTAAAACTGTTTACTACTTTACCTGATAAACCCTTGTGTTTGTGCAAGTAGTGAATCAACAGTAAAATGATATGATGCGAATCGATGAATCTTCCGTTTGAATTATACAACCCAACACGGTCAGCATCTCCATCGGTTGCCAGACCACTATCAATGTCACCAGCCATTTCAATCATTTGACTGAACTCAGTAAGATTCTTGTGTATAGGTTCAGGTGCCTGACCATCAAATCCAGGGTTATGTTCGCAATGCAAGAAGGTAGCATCTGGCAACAGGCGTCTTACAATATCCTGTCCGGCACCATACATGGCGTCATATGCAAATTCCAAATCACCACCACGCAGTAATTTCATGTCGAAACTTGCCTCAACGCGGTCGTTGTACATGGTTTCCATGTCGATGATCTTAACCAGTCCCTGTGCTTTGTAATTCGCGTATGAATCTGTTGAAGTTACAGCTTCATCTGCGATTTGATCTTCAATTTTTTGAACTTCGGCAGGAGAAGCCGGGCCTCCATAAGTGGCTTTAATTTTAAAACCGTTGTAGCTGGGTGGATTATGGCTTGCGGTGATCACGATACCAACGCCTGCCTTAAGTGTGTTGGCAGCCAAAGACACCATGGGTGTGGTAACAAAATGTTCTGCAACCGAACACGTAATGCCTTGAGAGGCAAATACTTCTGCAGTAGCTTCCAGGAACATCTGACCGCCAAATCGACAATCGTATCCTATAATCGCGTGTTTTGGCAATCCGCTTGAAATTAGCCATTTTGTAGTGGCCAGGGCCACACGCTTTACATTTTCAACGGTGTAGTCTTTGGCAATAATTTCTCTCCATCCATCTGTGCCAAATTTGATCTTGTACGTCATCTAGGGTCTCTGTTGTTTAAAGTGTTGGGCGCTACGTAATCAATCTTGTTCCAGGCTTTGTTGAACAGCGCGCTTTTGACACTGTTCGCCTCATAACCGTAGATTGGTTCATAGTTTACCCGTTTAATATTGTATTTGAATTCTTTGTCTTTGATGTATTCTTCAAACGGTCTAAATTCAACCAGCAATTGCATTCTGGCCAATTCTTCCATTGTCAATTCAGGCATTGCCGTATTGTTGATGAAAATACGAACCGATTGTGGGACAAAGGTAATTTCATTGTCTGCGTTTCGCTCCCAAACCTCCGTTATCTCTACACGAGAAACAACCAGGTCTGTATTGACGTCCAAATGGGACGTAACCGGTACCTGTGTCATGTTAAAATATTGGTTTCGATGCTCTTCGAAATACATCTCTATGGACTGGCACAGTAGATATCCGCTGGATAACGAGTCAAGTCCGGGCAACACAAAGTATTCGATTTCTTTTACATCTGGAATATCATATTTATTGGACTTAATCTTAGACGATTCAAAGACCTTACTTTTCAGGTCGAACGCATAGGTCGGGTTCTTTGCAAGGTCTACATTCCCAAACTTTACAATATTGAAATGGTAGTGCTTGCTCATTAACGCTTGCCAGTACGACAGGTTAATTGGGCCGTTGATATTGGTTGGTATTGGGGTGGAGCTAAGAACAAGTTTAACATCGTTGGCGTCGATATAGCCGAAGTTTACTTTCGTTTTATCGGCTTTCCTGCTGTAGAACGAAAAACCAAGTATCTGAAATTCGAAGTTCTTCTTGTAGAGCTTCCAGTATTCGTTAATAAAGAGGTTCTCACATTCACGAAAAGCGATTTTGTTCTCAGATTCGATCAGTTGTAATGCATTCGGACTGATCTTTATCTGTTTGGCAGGTGACTCCCACAAGGTTACCTTTTCATCCAGAATTTGTTTGTAAAACAAATGGTAGATATTGTCTACCAAACTAAACCCAACGGTATCGCCCTGATGGTTTTTATTGAGTTGTATAATGGTTGGAGTGTAATCAAATCCAGCTGCCATTGTAGATAGGCTGCTCAGACTGAAAACAACTAAAATGAATAAGCGTGCTTTCAAAGTAAAATATGGTGCCGTTAACTTCACGAATTAATGTCTTCTGTTTTGTTCAGGTAAACGATGACAAAAACTATGCAAAAGCGTTTTCACCCGTAATTTCCATTCCCAGAATAAGCAAATGGATGTCGTGTGTTCCTTCGTAGGTGATTACAGATTCCAGGTTTGCCATGTGTCGCATGATCGGATAATCACCAGATATGCCCATCGCACCTAAGACCTGGCGGGATTCTCGAGCGACGTCCAATGCCATAGCCACATTATTCCGTTTTGCCATACTAATTTGAACAGGTGTTGCCTTACCCTGATTCATTAGGTTGCCTAGTCGCCAGGCTAGCAGTTGAGCCTTGGTTATTTCCGTTAGCATTTCGGACAATTTCTTCTGTTGTAATTGGAAAGCGCCAATAGGTTTTCCAAACTGCTTACGCTCTTTAGCGTAGTTCACTGCGGTGTGGTAACAATCCATGGCGGCACCAATTGCACCCCAACTGATTCCGTAACGTGCTGAATTGAGACAGGTTAACGGTCCTTTTAGTCCTTTAACATTCGGGAGAATATTTTGCTTAGGTACACGTACATTGTCGAAAACCAACTCACCCGTGGAGGATGCGCGCAAACTCCATTTTTTGTGGGTAGTAGGTGTTGTAAAGCCTTCCATACCTCGCTCAACAATCAATCCTTCTACCTTACCCTCCGGGTTTTTTGCCCAGACAACGGCAATATCGCAAAACGGAGAATTGCTGATCCACATCTTCGAACCGTTTAAGATTACATGGTCACCGTCATCTGTAAATTTGGTTTCCATGCTGCCGGGATCTGAGCCGTGGTTCGGCTCTGTAAGACCAAAACTGCCAAGGTATTCACCGCTGGCTAGCTTGGGTAGATATTCACGTTTTTGTTCCTCACTGCCAAACTGGTTGATCGGATGCATGACCAACGACCCCTGCACACTTGCTGTCGATCGGATACCCGAATCGCCGCGTTCCAATTCCTGCATGGCCAAGCCGTAGGAGATGTAATCCAATCCTCCACCACCATATTCGGCAGGTATTTGTGGACCAAAACAACCAATTTCTCCCAACTGAGGTACAATATGGTTTGGAAATATGGCTTGCTGGCAGCATTCATCTATGATAGGAGATATTTCCTTTTTTACCCAGGTACGCACCGAATCACGAATAAGCTTATGTTCTTCGGTTAATAAATCATCAATACCGTAAAAGTCTGGGTGTTGGAAATTATCCTGATTCCCATTTTGCTCCTTAAGAGCTTCAAAATCTAAAGTCATGACACGTTTTTAACGTAGATTTGCAAAGATAGACTTTCTCCTAAGTCACAAGGTAATGCAAATATGAAATCTGTCGTCGGAACTCTACATATTAACGACTATAGAGTATGGGCCTATCACGGCTGGTACGAAGAGGAGCGTATGCTCGGTGCCGAATATCGCGTCGATGTGCATTGCGATGTTGAACTACCGGAATCTGGTGTTGTACTGGATGACACGGTAGACTACCAACAAGTTGTCTCTATTATCGATGGTGAAATGAAGAAAGAACACCGACTTATTGAGACGGCGACCGCGGATATTTTTAAGAAAATCAGACAAACATTTGAATCTGTGAAGAAGTTAAATGTTACGGTGACCAAGCTAAACATACCCATTAATAATTTGTCGTCAACGGCATTTACGATATCGTCATAATACATGAACAAGAACGTTTACATTGTTTTAGCTTTACTGGTTGGTTTATTCGGTTGTAAGAAGGATTCTGAAACGGAAGAATATGTTGAAGAAGCTCCGGAGTACATTAATCACGAAGTGTTAATGACACGGAATCCCGCAACAGGTGAAGTGGAGAGCCATAAACTGTGGCAATATCTTTTGAAACAGAATGGAACCATGGGGCAGGTAAAGCAACACAGCAAAGCCCTGTTTTATCCGAACACCTGGACTAACGTGGATGACCAATTTGCGAGTCTTGCCGTTCAGCGACTTGTTTACGATCCGAACAACACGCAAACCTTCTACTTCTGTACCGGTGAAGGCTGGAATAACGCAGATGCTGCACGTGGTGCTGGTATATGGAGGTCAACGGATGGAGGAGTATCGTGGAATCAATTGTCTTCCACCACTTCTGATACGTTTTACTACTGCCACGACATGCTGGTACATCCTGTTACATCAGATATCTATGTGGCCACCCGAAGAGCTGGCATAATGCGCAGTAAGGATGGCGGTCAAACCTGGGAACAGGTACTTGGCGTAGATAATGGCTCTCTGCGAAATGAGGCAACGGATATAGAGCTTACGGCCGACAATGAACTGGTGGTTTGCATCGGTAATTTTAGTACAGACGGTATTTACTTCTCTCCAACAGGAAATGCAGGGGATTGGGACCATCGCATGTCCGGACTGCCTACTACTGTGCGAAGAATTGAATTGGCTACTGCGCCAAGCAACGCTGATGTTATGTACTGCATACCCACAAGTAGTGTACGCATTGATTCGAACCGGATTCATGGAGTTTATCGCTCCGACGATAAAGGCATGACCTGGGATACACTTGCTCTGCCTGGTGGTAATCGAGATATGGCGCGAAAGCAGGGTTGGTACGACTTAATTGTAAAGGTTTCCCCAGACGATGAAGATTTTGTCCTGGTTGGTGGGTTGAATACTTATCGAACCTTGGATGGTGGAAAATCCTGGCAAAAGATGTTCGAAGGTTCTACACGCGAACGACGAAAAGATTCTTCGTTACAGTACGTGCATGTGGATCAACATGAGGTTGTTTTTAAGACTTCCGATACGGTATTACTGGGTAACGATGGTGGCATCTACCGTTGTGATGATATAAAGGCCGATACACCCTTCTTTTACGACATCAATAAGAACTACAACGTAACACAGTTTTACGCTTGTGCTATTGACGCAAAAGCCGGAAGCCAGTTCGTGATAGGTGGAACTCAAGACAATGGTTCTCAGGGGTCGACCGATCACGGTATTTCACCGTTTAGAAAACTATCGTGGGCAGATGGTAGTTATTGTAATATTGATCATGAAGATGGCGATATATTCTATACAACCACGCAGTACAGAAGGTTATATCGAAACAACCACGGCAAAATAGATACACTTACGAATGATAACATCGTAAATGACAATACGCTGTTTATCAATCCCATAGAAATGGATCCAAACGATCCGGAGATGTTGTATCAATTGACCAATAGAGGGCTTTGGAGATTACCCAACGCCAGAACTGCAACTGCGGATGACTGGGAAAAGGCCTGCAGAACGTTTGGCTCTTTTTCTGCTATCGGCATTTCAAAAAGCAGTCCGAACACGGTTTATCTGGGTCGAACAGACGGAGGTGGACTTTATCGTATTGACAATGCGCGAACATCGGATGATATGGTCTTGCCGGCGAATTGTGATCCGAATAGCCTGCTTCCTTCGGGTTATTGTAGAAGTATTTATGTTGATCCGGTAGATGTAAACCATGTGGTTACGGTCTTTTCAAACTACGGTGTTGAAAGCGTTTGGGAGAGTTTTGATGCAACGGCAGATTTTCCGACCTGGATGAGTCATGAAGGCGACTTGCCGGATATTCCAATTCGCTGGGTGTTGTTGCACCCTGAGAATAAAAAAGTGTGTTATCTGGCTACGGAAGCGGGCGTGATGATGACCACCGAGTTAAATCAAACAAATACGAAATGGGTGCCGATCAACGATGGATTGGCCAACGTCAAGGTGAATATGATCCGGTTGCGAGAAAGCGACCTGACGATCCTTGCGGCCACGCACGGAAGAGGGCTATATACAGGTAAAATCCAGGACGATTATTCCATTAAGTGGGAAGAACGAGGTCCGTTAAATGTTGCTGGTCGAACGCGAACAATGATGTTCGATCCAAATGACCCATCTGGTAAAAAGCTCTGGGCCGGTAGTGTTTCAGGTGGGCTATGGGTTGCACAGGATTATGACTCGATTAACACGGGTTTTGATGTGTCTCCAGAGTTGTTTGCCGTAAAATATGGGCCGAATCCGGTTGTGAATAATACGTTAACACTTTATGTTGATTCGGAGACCTTGCGTACGTTGAGCGTATCATGGTTCACCGAATTGGGACAGGAGATCCGATCACAAACGTATAGTCTCAAAGCAGATCGTTATGAGATTGAGCAATCCACCACAAACATGGCTTCCGGTATGTACTTCTTAAAACTGGAGTCGGAAGACTTTGAGGAGGTGTATAAGATCGTGGTGTTGTAGGTTGGCTATCGTCCTGTAGTTCGCTAAAGAACTGTACGATCACGTTCTGAGTCATGAAAAAGAACAAGGCCTTTATCTGGTTTCTTACATTGTGGTTCCTGCCCCTTTTTACCTATGGGATTGTAAACCCACATAGCCAGTTTTGGTCAGTTTACAGTGCCATTTGTCTATCATTTATTTCCATTGTGATTAAACAGAGGGAGGCGAGCCGAACAATTAAACAAATTAATGCATTGGAGATATCGTATTTTCAAGATCTAAGAGCCGGAATATGGAGGCCAATTATGAAGTTTGTTTTGGTATTGGTTCTAATAAGATTGGCGTTTGTTTTAGATACGGATCTTGGCGGTAGTTGGGTATTGTACCTGTTGATATTTCCCATAGTTCCATTTGGGGTGATGGTGATACTCGACGTGTTTAATCCAAAATACAATCGAGGGATTGTAGTGCGTAAGAATCATATTCTGCTCGGTGTTACCGGATTGTCAATCCCGAAATCCAACATTGAATGGATAATTGTAAATGATGATGGTAACCTGGTGATTGCCCTATCTGATAAAGAATACACATTTAAGTATGCAGACCCGAAAGAGGTGAAGGAACGACTTGAATCTTTGATATGGCCTGATGAACAGAACCTTGAGGAGCAAAATTAAAACCAGTAGATGAAGAACCCATGTGTCGAAATAGCTTTAAATGAATTGAACTCAGACTAAAACAACTCAATGGCCTCACGCAACCGCTTCATCGCGAACTGTTTGGTAAGATATTTCTCTGCAAAGGCGTTTGCATTATCTACAATGTCCACTACCTGTTGAGTATTCGCTTCAGCCCACTCATATTGATCAACTAAATTGGATAAGTCGCGTTTTACAGGAATGTAATGCACATAGGGTTCCAGCCATTGGTAATAGTATTCCTTCAAAGGTCTCTCCTGGAGAAAAAGTGGCCGGTTGCTGTGGAGCAACAACTTAACCCGGCCCGAGTAACCAACACCTTCGATGTCGATTACGTATTTGTTCTTTTTGATAACATCAAATGGACTTACAAACTGATTGAAGAAATCAAATTCCTTAGGAACTTCGTGCTCGGCATAATGCGAGACGGAGAGCATATTAGGATATTGTTTGCTCAGGTTATAGAGTTCTAACCTGTTCTCATGACAAAACAGGTTTCCAGCCCACCCTATGGTGTTATATACGGCTTCTTTCTCACCGGTACTTCGTAAACGTTGGGTGAAATCTGTATAATCGTCGACCTCTGCATAGGTCATGCGATCAAATATAAAATCCGGAATCAATAAGCTGTTAGTCGGTTTTCTCGAAGCATAGGATAGACATTTTCGTACAGGCCTTTTGTCACCTAGATAGAACCGTACAGTTTTCGAAGGAAGTGGAGATTCCTGGTTTAGTTCCTGAATCATCCGAAACAATGAGGCAATTCGGTTATTGTTACCAGTATACTCCCAATCCAATTTCGATGGATCCAGTTTAAGATAACTGATCTTTTCAACCTGGTACCGACGGCGTAATTTGCGGAGTAATGAATCATCACTAAACCAACGACTGAAACGTCGTTTCCAGGTGTAGGTCGATTTATTATGGCCTACATTATAACAGGCGCCTTCTTCGAGTAATACAGCACTGTAACCAAACTTTTTGGCATGTTCATTACAGAAGAGCTCAGAATCGATGCCCTTAGGGTCTTCAAACTCTGCGTAACCGTTGGGAAACATCTTCTTATAATCAGCAAGACGCCTTAAACCTGGGTTCCAACTAAAGCCACACCACGTACCATAATGATCTTTCAGTACGTTGCGGTAAGTGATGTAATCGTAAGTCGCTCGTGGTATCTTCTCAAATACTTTTAGGTAGTTTGCACCATGACTTATTTCATAGTTCTTTAAATGTCGAATCCAAACTTGATGGACATCGTCAAATTCTTCAAGTAGATGTATCGAATCCGATATGAACGATTTGTTACCTTCAAAAACATAGTCGTCTTCACAATGTAAGATATACGGTGTTGTCACCTTCGAATACAGTTCGTCAATGGACTTCACCTGGCCCAGCGTTTTTTTATGCGCCCAAAAAGTCACCTGATCGCCAAACATTGCACAAACTTTTCGTACCGTTTCAGGCTTACCAGAATCATCCAACACCAGAATGTCAGCAACATCATGCATATAGTTCTCAAGCAAGGAAGAAATCGTTTGTTCCAACAATCGGGGTCGGTTAAACGAGGTGATACAAACCGTTACGCTTTTTTCCATTATATGATGATTGCAGATTTAGCCAGTAAGACGTCAAACTCTTCTTTTAGTCGTTCTTTGGTCCAGGTATAGTGAACGCCTAATTTATATTTTCGATTTGATCTGCCGTAACGAGGAGCATGCTGCGATATGCGTTGCCATTTCTCTTCGAAACCAAGAAATGAATAATGCAACAGGTCAAGGCATTCTTCCGACCATTTGATATCACCCTCGGGTTTACATTCATGGGAACCGTAATCAAAATGCATATCTTCAATCGCATTGGGATCGAACAAGACCGCTTTACTAAATCGATGGTCTTCATGGCCGGTTTTAACCTGTTCAATCAAGGGCGCATTCGTTGCTGGAAATTGATCTGAAACCA
Source organism: Bacteroidetes bacterium UBA6063 (assembly GCA_002428905.1). GTDB lineage: Bacteria > Bacteroidota > Bacteroidia > NS11-12g > UBA9320 > UBA987. The sequence continues at coordinate 21,693 of DIYD01000159.1, forward strand.
TTTGAAGTCCTCGTGTTTTTGCAATGGTTACTCCTTCATCCTGAAATTGGCGCAATGTGGAAATCATTTCCGCATGGTGCAGCAGTTCATCCACATCGCACACAAGGACAAAATCCGCATGACCTTTGCTCCGCTTCCAACCAGTGTTTCGTGATTTCGTCAGTGCTTTTTCACTGAATCTGCCCCAGGTGAACAGGTTAATCAGGTCTGCTTTAGGGTGATTCTTAATGAGTTCTCGACTATTATCCGTTGAATAATTGTCGTACATGTAAAATCGGTCAACAAATGGCTCGTAGTGTTGAAAGAAGTAGGGGAGAAGTTTCTCCTCGTTGTAGCATACGCAATGAATATGGACGACGGGTTTCAATGGAGTGCTTTGAAATATTGAATTTTGTATTGCAACACGGAACGAAGATATTGAAATAGATATTTTCTTCCTAAGTGTTTTAAAATCAGTCGATTTGCGTGAAGATGCTGCTGATATACGTTCTTTAGACTCAGCTTATGCGAAAGATTGGCTTCGTGAAATCGATACGCCGATACCACGTTGGGCCGATAGAGGATTTCACCCTGCAAGGATGTAAGAAGGTACAAGACTTTGTCGTTATATGCCGAATGGTTGGGTAGGCTTTCCGGTATATTCAGATCTACATTCTTAAACATAAAGGTCGACGTCTGAAAAGGCGGGAAGTTCCATAAATCTCCATTGCTAAGGACCGTCTCTGCATCGATGTGGTAGTATTTTTGCTCTATAGGTTCATTGTACCTGTCAACAAACAGACATCCGCCACCTATACCCACATACGAACTATTCTCCAATGCATTAACCTGATTTTCCAGCTTATGTATGTCGGTCCAGTAATCATCACCTTCCAGGTACGCAATGTAGCGTCCATGGCAATGTAGTAATCCACACTTGAGGTTACCGAGACTCCCCAGGTTCCTATTATTGCGGTGCGTGGATATTGCTACTGTATCTGACGTTTGTTTTATCCGTTCAATAATCGACCATGAATCGTCGGTAGAACAATCATCAACAACAATGATTTCATAGACATATTTTGTCTTTTGGTTCAGAACAGACTTGATGCATTGCTCAATGTATCCGGCCGAGTTATAACTCAGAATCAACACGCTTACGTCTACTTTATTTTGTGCCATACACGGGTTTAAATAAAAGAGACTTGATGTAAGCTCTGATCAAGGTTAATGTATTGTCTATCAGAGATTTATTGATATTTGTTGCGTGTGCGATATCACACATCAACTTCTTCAGTTGATTCAATCGCCCGTTTTTTTTACCCAGATAGTAATACTGGTTTTGAAAGTACAATGGAGCCCATTTGTCGGTGTGTAAATCCTTAAGGTATTCAGATTCTTTCTTGCCTGTACTGAAATGCGTTAATTGAGCTTTCAACGCCATTCTGCCTCTGGCTCCTTGTTTGCCAATGCGCCAATAGAACTCAATATCATCGTAAAACCGAAACATGTTTGAGATGGGTAGACCAAATGTTTCCAAAGAGGAAGCTCGTTGCAATGTGCCAATAAACGTGCTTGTAATAAGATCCAAATTGGTATTGGTTTCGGGTAAACTGTTTAGGTTGATCTTATTATCAGGCATGACCACATTTGGGCACCAATAATCTACGTCTGGATTGGATTTTGCTAAGGTCATCATGTGTTCCAGACAAGTTGGATCAACGATGACGTCTTCGTCCATCGTCCAAATCCAATCTGCATTGTTCTCGAGTGCTTTCTCCATGCCATAGGTGAAGCCAAAAGAGCCCCCTTTGTTATTATCCAGGCAATACGATGTAATGTGGCCCTGGCTGGTTAACCATTCCTGAGATCCATCTGTAGATGCATTGTCTACCACCATAATTTCATCCGGTTTTCGCGAGCCCTGATTAAGGCTATGAATACAATCTTGCAACAAGCGCAATCGATTGTAACTGACTATGACGGCTATAACTTTCAAGTACGGGTATTACGTGATTACAAACTTATATCTTTTAATTCGCTGTAGAGATGCTCCACGCTGTAATTGTTTCATACTGCTCCTGGGACGAACTGGAACCTACCGTTGATAGTTTTTACAATGCTGTAGGTGTGCGATTTCAACTTCATGTAGCTGATAACAGAGGAGTTGAGGAGATACAACTTAGATTAGAAGGCCTGGCAAATTCGAATTACTACCGATTTGAAAACATCGGTTATGGTGAGGCCTTTAATCGGGTGGTTGACCAGTTGCCGTTGCTGGAAAGTGATTTGGTATTGGTGTCTAACGATGACGTCCAATTCAATTCCAGCGTTCTACAACAGCTTCAAATGGGGTATGAAGATGCTAAAAAGAGATATCTAAAACCTGGCCTGATCATACCGCGTTATGTGGATTCCCGCGGAATGCCAGATGATCGGTTTATTGTGGGTAAGAAAGATGAAGCTGAATTTACACCAATAGAGTTTTCCCCTGGAGCCTTTTGGCTCATGGATGTGACCTTTTTGAAGGAAGTGGGAGGTTTTGTGCCTGGATTTTTTATGTACGGCGAAGACCGGGAGTTAGCATACCGATCACTGTATTTTGGATATCAAAATGTACTGTGCACGCATGCTCAGGTTCAGCATACATTTGACTATCCTCTGAAAGACAACAAACTGCGATCGTTTTTTGAACGCAATGTATTTGCGACTCAGTTTATGCGGAGTAAAGTCAATGGAGATGTATTCTGGCTATTTGTGGCCCGGTCATTTTTATCGCGATTGATCCGTTTTCGATTCAGAGGGCTTTTGGATACCTATTTCGGATATCTTTACTTTAAGCAGGATAAAGACAAGTTCAAAAAAAATGTCGAACTCATAAAGAATTCGACACTTCAATTTCGTTTTATTAAGAACGTTTAACGCGCTATATAAAGCTTTCCAAATCCATTGTTAAACAGGTGGTCGCCACTTGTCTCGAATAAGTCAATGGCCTTGCCGTTTGATCGCACTTCCGCTTTGTACAGATAAACACCGTTGGCGAGTTTGTCACCAAAATCATCAGTACCGTCCCAACAATACTCAGATAAATTATTGCCAATTCGAATTGGCCCGAGTTCGGCTTCATCAATTTGTTTAACCAATCGCCCTGTAATGGTATAAATGCTGATCAAAACTTCATCCGGTGCTTCATTGCCGGTTACGGTGAAAGCGAATCGGGCACAGCCTGTAAACGGATTCGGATATGGGTACACATTGGAAATGCTTTTCTTATTAACCACCTTGAAGTCAATGGCATACGGAGGAGTGGATTCACCATTGTCCGTTCGATCTTTTAGAGCCACTTTTAAGGTGTATATACCGTCTTCCAGATCCATTGTGCGATAAACAATGCTTGCGGCTTCATCCGCTGATGTGGATGGAACAAACTCGAAATTAGCATCTGCTTCCGTCAATGTGTCATAAACATCTTTGCCTGGTCGTTTTAAATAAACCGAGAATAACGTTGGGTCATTGAGCAACAGAAATTTATTCTCATCTTTACCAGTGATTACTATCGTGGTATTTGCACTAACAATGTCGTTATTTAAGATGTGGATGCCATCAAAGGTTACATCTAACAGTGGGTTTCGTACATCCTTATTCACATAGAATTCCTTGTAGTATAAATTGTTATTATACTCCTGTTCCAGTATGCCTTTATCGAAATTAGCGTTTACATACAATTGGTATTTACCCGATAAATCCTCTGTGCTAATTGTATCCGAAATTTGCACAAATTCTCCTTTTGCCAATTCGGTAAGGGGTATGCTGTCGAGAATAGTTGGAATCCCTGTTTGGTCTACAATGCTTACCTGAGCAGATGTAGAATCGTAATTCACATTGGAAATGTTTTTGAACTGGGTCGCAAATACAAAGGCCTGTCCTTGTTCAACCGTATCTCCTGTAGACTCATCCAGATCATCTGTAGCAATTAAACCTTCGGTCACTCCTTCATAGAAAACCGTCCAACGCTGAATGGCATAAGGTGTGTATCCAGCAGAATCTTCCAAAGTAAGTACGAGCTTGACAAACGGGAATCGTTTAGCGTCAATATCGGTGATGTCCAGCGTTCGTGTGGTTTGATTTGAGTAATAAGTCGTATCTCGTCCGGTGATATCCGTAGCAACTACCGAATAGTTAAAGGTGTCGGTGCCAGAATCACCCGGTTTGAAATCCAATTGGATGGAAGACCAATCGCTTGCGGGTCCAACAGGTAGACTTGTCACGGTTCCTGAAGTCACCCGTGGATAAATATTAAACGATTTGTCTATCGATTGTTCCGTTGGAGGGAAGACCTGGTCATTATAATCGGCTAAATACTCCAGGCTTTGGTCCGGATCTCCCTTGGTGCCGAAAATCCCGAAAGGTTCACCTTCCTTAACGTCTTTCAACTTAACAATGCCAAACTTGGCCAATTCATCCCACAATGCAGGCTCCCAGTCTTCAATACCCGTGTTTAGATCATTTCGGAACATGATGTGGTAACCATCCGGAAGTTTCTGCAAGAAACGTAGGAGTGAATCACGATCTTCCTTGTTCGCTGTATGGAAGTTATATAAACCGGTTTTATTTCCGAGTACATAGTACTCCGACTGATCTGTTCTTGGAGATGGGGCCCACCAACCATCGGCAAAGGGTTGATTGTATTTGCTCGTTGCTTCCGAGAAACGTTTTTCTGTATCGGGGTGGAACGCTACAATATGAATTCCATCAACACTTTCATACCCTGGAGATCCAAGTAATAATCGAATATTTATGGTAACCACAAATTGTCCGGATACAACCATTCTTCGCCACGAGCTTTTATCGGTACCAGAAGTCGTAATTGTATAATTGTCACTTACTCTACGGGTAAACTCCATGGACGATGTGTCGTCATTCCATCGAAGGAATTGCTGATCAACACCAACGATGTTTTCCAGGTGTCGTTCACTCCAACCTTCGTCGGTATTGTACAGGTACGCAAATGAACGTTGACTCCAGTCGCTTTCTTCACCGTCTTTAATGGTTTTAATGCGATAAAAGAAGTCATGATTATCAAGTGGAGGTAAGACCATGGAATGATTCACCAGACTGTTGGTGGTTTTAAAACGCTCAGTCTTAAGTATGGGGCTGGAGAAGCCAGGTGATGTATCCAATTGGATCTCAATGGTAATGTCTTCTCGGGCAGGGTTCACAATTTGGAAGGTATAATCAACCGAAGTGGTTGTAACGATACCGTTCATTGCCGGATAAATCAATAAGGGTTTCTTCAATTCGAAAAGTACGTCGAACGAATAGCTGTTATTGGTCTCTCCGTTTGGAGCCATCTCGTCGATTCGGTTCCTTGGATCCATAGTCACTGTAAACTTCACCAATCCGCGGAAAAAATCCGTTTTATCGATGATTAACTCTTCTGTGGATGTATAATGAGGCGTTTCAATCAATCCGCGATATACCTCCTTTGTAGAATCTGAGTTCTGAGCGGTAACTACCACTTCGACGCTATCTTGTAACGTCTTTCCGATGTTGAATATGTCTATGTCCAGTAAGATGTCGTCAACCGCGCTGAAATTATTATTTATACGACCGTTGGTGGCATAGACATCTGGTTTCTCAGGATAATGTAGTTTAATGGCCGGGTCACCCTGATAGAGCAGCTGGCGACAGTTTATTACGTTTAGGTATACATTGGGGTTCTGGTATCGTTGTAACGTACTTCGTACTGCAGATCCCAGTGTGCCACCGTATTGTTTTTGCAGCATCTCCTCATGTAGAATTCGAGTGTACGAAATCAATTCATACG
>DIYD01000162.1 GCA_002428905.1 Bacteroidetes bacterium UBA6063
CTTGTAAGCGCCAGTTCTTGAAAATGTATACTTTAGTGACAAAACTCCCTGGAAAATTGCAGTTGAATACACCATTGTCAAAAACCGGAGATATGTAAAGTGTATCTCCGTATAGCCTATTTGAATCTCGGAAGGAGACGCAATGAGCAGCAGTGAGAACATGTTTTTTGCTGATCATGCTACCCGAACAGAGATCATCTAAGGAGTCGTTGTGAAATCGAAATATTTTTACGGCGGTACGAATTGGGAAACGGTTCAAATCAAAGTCTAATGATGCTCTTTTTTTTCGAGTAAACTGGCTTCCGGAGTACACATTCGAAGTAGGGATGCTCGTGTCTAGGTCCTCCGGATGTGAACTAAACCTACCCACATGGTGAACGGTGTTTTCACGAAGAATGCTTGTGTCATAATCTACTGTTGGTATGGAATCTAGCGTATTGTTGATCAGGTCGAATACAAGAACCGGTTTTTCCTGACCATAGGCGGTATTGCCAAACCAACAAATCAATACCAGAACACAGTATTTCATAGGGCATATACGAAACGTTACGTGTTTTATTGCTTCTGCATGAGTAAGAAGGAATTATACCTTTATATGTTGCATTCCAAAGCGAAGTTTTCTAAATGGTGTTGAGATTATGCGTGAAATTTCGCTGCATTGCAAGCAGCATAATGTCAATCAATTCTTCAAGTTTAGGCTGCAATCATTTATAATTGTTCTTATAGATATTTGTATTGCATAGATGAGGATTTCAAAGGCGTTTTTTCTACTAGTACTTGGGCTTACGCTCATTCCGTTCAATGCAAGGGCACAAGACTCAGTTATGATATTTCAGCAACAAGGCGTATCGCTCTGTGAACAGGGGAGAATATCCGAAGGAATCGTCTACCTGGGCAAGGCGAAAGAACGGGCCGCGGTAGAGGAGAAGTGGGCGGTTTATCCAGAGATTACGACCTACTACTGGTTCGCCTATTACCAGCTCACAGGAGACGCCGATACGGTTTTAAAGGAACTGGATAAGGTACTGGAGGTTGCACAGGAATATTTGCCAGATTCAATAGGCGTGATTGGAAACATCCACCTCTATAAAGGGATTTTTTTCTATTACAATGCTGCGATCAAGGAAAGTATACATCAAAGCGAATTGGCTCTGGATTACTTTGAACAAGATCGTAACCGATATCTTGAAGACATTAGCTCCATTTACAATAACCTTGGGGTGTTGTTCTCTGCGGAAGGCAATTATTATAAGGCCGAGGATTACATCAAAAAGGCAATCTCCTTAAAAGAGGATTATAAGAAGTCAGGCCGACCGTTTAATGAAGTGGGCCATCTGGCCAACTACCTCAATCTTGGAAGGATGTATTATGCGCAAAAGCGCTATGCCGAATTTGAGGAGTATATGACGGAGCTCGAGAATCAGATAAAACGAATTCCGAATACACCGCCAAACATCCGATATCAGGTGAATCAAAAACTGGCTCGATATTACTTACGCATTGTAAAGGATCAGGCCCGAGCCACCACCTATCTCACGAAGTTGCAAGAGATCGAAAAAACCAGCGATATCGAACCGATGGACGTCACGAGCACTCAGCACCTGTTGGCTGAGTCTATCTTAATCGCTGGCGATACCACTCAAGCCATTGAAGTGATTACGACGTCTACCCAAAAACTTGAAGGGATTCTTGGATTACAGGCGCAAAGACTGGTGGAGTACTACATCAATCTATCGGAGTTCTTCGGACGTTTGAAGTACTTTGACGAAGCCTATTTCTGGAGTAACAAGGCCAATGCCTTGGTCAAAATGCGGGCTGGAGAAAACCTGGAATTGATGGACGGGGACCAGTTACAGACCTACGCGGCGGCCATTGGAAACCTGGCATGTCTGCATTACTTCAATACAGATCAAAATCCTAACCATAGATCAGAGCAAATAAAGCACCTCGGAGAGACCTATTTGTCTACTCTACGTGTGTTTGCCAACCGAACAGATAAACTGATTTCAAACGAAGGGTATCTGGACTTTAGCACCGTGCTAAGTGCTTTAATGGAAGTGCATTACGCAGGACAAGAGGAGAATCCGGAAGCGGTACTGGACGCCATGGAACTGTTGGAGTTAAAGCAAGGCCTACCTTTAATCAAAAACCAGAAAGACATCAATCTGATCAAAGCTGCTGGTGTAAGCGATGAGCATTCGGCAAAAATTAAAGAGATCAATGTGAAACTGGCGCAGTTGAGATCAGAATATGCACTGAAAAATGCAGAGGAAAAGAACAATGATATAGCGTCCAGTTTGGTACAATACAATGAGGAGAAAGACAGCGTTACACGCGTAATACAGAAACAAATTGTCCAAGCTGGATTCCGATTGCTTGAACCCGTCAATACCAACGTAAGTCAGGCAGAGTTACAGCGAAGTATTGGGGCAAATGAGTGCTTGCTTCAATTTCTAAATGATCGGAGGGCGTTATTCGTCATCTTTTATACCAACGATCAGAAGTTTATTTATACGTCTGATGAACCGGGGTTAAACGATGAGATGCTCAAGTTGCACACGTATCTGAGTGACCCAGAGCACTACAACAAGGACAGTTTTCAGCAGTATAGTCACCAGCTTTACAAGCGGTTGATTCTTCCTTTTGAAGAAAAAATATCCGATAAAGACCTGGTAATCATGCCCACAGGTAGTTTTAATTATATCCCTTTCGAAATACTCATTAAAGACCCTGAGGCGGCAAAACCAGATTACCTGTTGAAACACCATGCAGTGCGTTACCTGTATTCGTTAAAGCAGGCTGCAGTGCCAGCCAAAGCTAAAAACACAAGACAATCCTTTGTGGCTTTCGCACCCGATTTTAGCCAGGATAATTCCTCATCGTTGGCATTGAGAAAGGGTTATGGGCCATTGATGGCGGCTCAAAAAGAAGTGGAGCAAATTGCTAAATCGTACCCGTTTCAAACGTACTTGAAAAGCGAGGCCAGCAAACAACTATTTGTGGAAGGTAGTAAGCAATCCAATATTATTCATTTAGCGACTCATGCGCTGATAAACAATCAAGACCCATTGAGAAGTTACATCGTTTTTGCAGGTAATGATTCACTGAAGGAGCAGGAACAAATCCTATTTGCATACGAATTATATGAAATGCAACTCGATGCGGATTTGGCTGTTTTGAGTGCGTGTAATACGGGCGCGGGTCAATTAACAACATTTGACGGTGTAGTTAGTCTGGCTAAAGCATTTGATTTCGCTGGTGTGCGCAGTACGGTCATGAGCTTGTGGTCGGCACAGGATGAAACCACTGCTGAGATTATGGATCTGTTCTATTCGAATTTAGCGGCAGGATACACCAAAAGTAAGGCCCTACAAATGGCAAAACTTACCTATTTGGAAAACACTGATCCGGTTGGTGCTCAACCCTTTTACTGGGCGCCATTTGTTTTGCAAGGAGATAATGAACCGATCCCGGGTAAGAAGGCAAAATGGCCCTGGTTTGTCTTGGGTTCAATGATTCTGTTGGTTGTTTATTTACTGGTACGAAGGAGTTCAAGTAAACGCGCTGCTTCATTGCTGTAGCCGTGGTTCGACGAAGCCATCGCTTGTAAGTTTTTATAACTATTCTTCGACGGATTAAAGTCGTCTAACTGAAGTTGAGCCAGAAGAATGTACCACTCGGATGTTTCTTTCCAGGGACCAGAAAGATCGATCACAGATTTGAAGTCGTCAATGGCCTGTTGATATTCACCCAAATTAAAGCTACAATGTGCTTTGTAGAAGAGTGCCGACTCATCGGTACGACCGTTTAACATCGTTCTGGCTTCTATGTAATCCTTGGAGTCGTAGTTGTACAAAGCCTGCGAAAGAACGGTGTCGGTATCAACGGTTCTAACCATCAGTCGATTAGGAAAAGCCTCGTAAAACGAACTGATTTCGTTGGTTGAATTGGAACGGTTGAAGACATACAGAAAAGCACCAACTATGACTACCAATACTGCAGCGACTTTCAGTAATTGCATATTGCCAGATAACCGTAAAGGTCTCTTCCGTTGCATCTCTTCCCAGGTGTTCATGTTGGATTTCAACTCGGCCTTTGACTCGGCAGAAATACGCTCAAATATGGCCAGGTATCTGGAAGCTTCTTCCGCAAAGGCTGGGTCTTCCAGTAGTTGAGCTAATTCAGACAACTCAGCATCCGAGAGTTGTTGGAAGTATTGCTTTTCCAACAGTTCGATATGTTTTTCGGTTAGTTCCATGATTTGCTGTCTAATTTAGTTCGAATCGCTTTCAAACACTGGTATTTTTTCTTCTTCGCCATGGCTGAACCACTGTAACCCATCTCCAGAGCAATTTCCTTCATTGATTTCTGGAAGAAATAAAAGGCTGTCAGCACTTTTTTGCAGTCGGGTCCCATGAGCTTAAGAATGCCTTCAACCCGATGTTTTTTGGCTTTTTCTTCTAAACGGGTGAGCGGTGTATGATCCAGCATTTGATCCGGTAGTTCACCGGGATACTCTTCTTGCCTTTTTCGTAGTGTATTACGCGCAAGGTTGCGACCAAAACCAATGAGTAACGTATCGAAGCTGGACGTTACCTGAGCTATTTGACCACTGGTGATTTTCGTATACAATAGGCTAAAGCTATCCTGATACAAATCAAGGCACGCTTCGGTCGGAATGTTGAACTCTTTACTGATATAACCCATAAATTTTGGTTTGGTGTGTAAATACAAATCCTTTAACACGGTTTCATCACCCTGTTTGATTTTCACCAGTGTTTCTTCAGTACTTAATTTCATTCACGCTCAAAAGGTGACCGCTTCAAAGGTATTTTAATTTCAACGAATCCTATTTCGAACAAACCTATTGGTGAATTTCTATTCCGATGGTCACCTTTTTGCCTCGGGTTACATATAGGCTAAATACACGTCACGATATGAAGAAAAGTCTTACACTACTGGCATTGGTTGTTTTTGCAGCAGGCGCAAATGCTCAGGGAGTTTTAAAACAGTTAGGTGATCGGGCCAAAGAAAAGACCTCGAATCGCGTAGATAATAAGGTAGATCAAAAAATGGACGAAGCGCTTGATAAGATTTTTGAGCGTAAAAGGCCAAAGAAAAAGGAGATTGCAAGTGATGCGGATACAGCCAGCACAAGCCAATCATCTGGTGGGGCTTATGCAAGGATTCAGGGCAAGTTAATGAAGGGTGTGTTTGGATCTTCCTCATGCTCGGCGAAACCCACGTATGCGTTTCAGCACAACTATTTGATGGAGGTGGTTACCACGGAGAAAAAAGGCAAGTCGAAAGAAACCATGAAGATTCGTATGTATACGAGTGCTACTATAGGCCAACTTGCGTATACCATTGAAGAAAGCAGTGAATCGCCTCAGGCAGAAGGAACAACTGTGGTTATGGATGGGCAAGACAGCACCATGGTGATGCTCATGCATATGGAAGGCACCAAAACAGGATTTTGTTCGAATACCAGTTATCAGGAGGCAGAGACCGTATCGCAAGAGGAGCAACAAAAGCAATTGGAAGACTTTGCATCCGGATGGACGAAAACGGGCAATACGAGAACCATACTTGGGAAGCTTTGCTACGAGCATGTACAGAACAGTGATGGGATAGAGCAAACAGTTTGGGTAGCAGATGGAAGCAGTTCAATGGCTGAAGTCATACGTTCCATGAAGAGCACCCCAGGAGTATCCATGCCATCTCAGCTCAATGCGCCGTTCGGACTGATCATGGAAATGAGTACGAAAGACACCAAATCGGGTGAGACCATGGTAATGAAAATGCTGGAAATCAATGAAAATCAGCAAGAAACGATTTCAACGAACGGGTATTCATTCTTTTAATCACGACGTAAATGAACAGAATATATACACTCGGATTAGCTCTGCTCATGGGTTTAAATCTGTTAGCTCAAACGAAGACCATTACAATTGATCCAAATGGGAATGGCGACTTTACATCCATTCGAGCCGCATTTAAATCGATCAATGGCACCACGATTACACGACCGCATCTTTTTCGAATCAAGGCAGGCACCTATAACGAATGGTGCCAACTTGCCAATGTAAAAGGCACCAGCACTTCCAACACCATTACGATTGAGTCGTTTGGTAAGGATTCGGCAGATGTATGGATAACGAACGATACTACATCCATTTTTCAGGGAAGAGGCGTGTTCGACTTCAAAGGGGTAAGTCATGTTACCGTACAATACCTCAGTTTTCGGGGGCCATTGCAAGAAGGAACAACTGTGGGTATTGGACCTCAGGTTTCGCAATTGCACTTTGATAAGTGCCATTTTGCGGCCAATGCATCCACTAACAAGAATAATTTCGCAATAACACCTTTCGTCAACTTCACAGATACATCAACCCGCGCAGATTATATCACGTTATCAAACAGCCACGTAGAAAATCTTGTGCCTGTTTCAGACGGTTATAGTGCGATGCGTCTAAATCACCTTAAGGTGCAAAGCAACATTTTCGAATGGGATTTTTCGTCGCAACCCAATTCCTTGTTTCAGGGGCGCGATGTACTCATTGAAAACAATGAATACCGATATACCACCATGGGGGTGTTTTTTGGAGATGGAGCAGTTATTCGAAACAACAAAGCAGTCTCTAGGAGTCAGTGTCTTCAGATTGCAGACAATGAGTCAAGAAAGAATCCGATTGAGATTTATAACAACTTTTTCGTTGGGGATCGAGCCCCGGCGATGCTTATACACGGCAAGCGGGTTAATATTTACTACAACAACTTCAATATTTTGAACAATAAGACTCTTCAATCGGCTATAACGCTAAACGCAGCCGATAGTCTGGAAATTCTGAATAACAATTTTAAAACCAATGGCAAGGACGGAACCTGTATCCTGAATTTCGATTCTACCCTAAGTAAAGACATTAAGCTGGATTACAACAACTACTACAATGTTGATGGGTCGGTGTATACCGAATTGCTTCCACAGGGCTACGCGATATACAAAACACTAAGTGACTTTCAAACCCATGAACCAACACTGGAGAAGAATGGTATGTCGGTTGATCCGTTTTATGCAGGTAATGGTGATCTGCATATCTCCAATGCCGCACTGCAGCAAAAGGCCCTTGTTATTGCATCGGTGACTACCGATATAGATGGAAATGTAAGAGATAAGTTCAAACCAGATATTGGTGCCGATGAAATGGAACAAGTGGTAAACCTCGCTGGTGTATTCACGGATACCCTAATTGGTAATTTTTACCCGGGCCGATCCGTTGAAGCCAATTACAAGGTAACGAACATTGGGGGGTTGGACTGGAAGAATGGAACCTGGAAAGATCGGGTTTACCTGAGTAAGGATACTGTTTTAAGTGCAGATGATCTGTTATTGACCGAAACCACGAACAGTTTTCCGGTGACGGCCGGAGGGCATTATCTGAAAAAGGTTTCTTTTAAACTACCGCTCGTGTCTTCTGGGAATTACTATGTAATCGTTGACATCAATTCAGACGACTTAAGCTTTGAGTTTGATTTAAAGGACAATAGCATTGTATCTCCGTCGTATTTAATGCCACAAGCCGACTTCCCTGATTTGGTGGTTGACAGTGTCATTGTGCCACCTTCCATATTTAGCGGAAAAGAGTTTCAGTTGACGTGGTACGTCAGCAACAAAGGGAAAACAGAGACTGCTGGAATATGGAAAGATTATGTCTTAGCATCTACCTCCCCTGCAGATCTTAACACCCCAGCCGCACTGAAATCGGATAGTCTGGTTCGCTTTAAGATTTTTGCTCCATCGGGGTTGAAACCGGGTGAATCGTATTCCAATTCCATCCGTATGTCGGTTCCATTGCTTTATTCTGGAAACTTGTATTACCGCATTCAATCGAATGTAGACTCCGACATGCTGGAAAGTGATACTTCGTTTGCATCAAATGGTAGAACCAGTGTTGCGCTCAATGTGAAACAATCACCTCTCCCAGATTTGTTGCCGACGGAAGTCAATATTCAAAAGACGGCATTTTCGGGTCAGAAAGTGCCGATAAATTATACCGTTCGTAATAAGGGTAATCTTGCCACGTATCGACCTAAGACCTATGGAAGTTCAATACTTGACCTGTACCCTCCAATGTGGGTCGATCATATTTTAATCAGTAAGTCGCCGATCTATACCCAGCGAAAAGATATGGATTACAAAACGGGGTATGTTCGACCCTACGGTGAAGAACTCGGCGTAGATAGTATGTATACAGTTTCCGACAGTATTCAGTTCGATGTTTGCGATTATGGCAGGTATTACGTCTATGTGCATACCAATGTAGGGAAAACCACGTTTGAGCTTAGTTTTGGTAATAACATCGTGATGCTGGACAGCATTGATGTTGTGCTTGAACCTAATCCGGATTTGATTGTAAAAGATCTGAAGTTGCCAAACAATCTGTCGAGTGGTAAAAACGTCCAAATGGAGTATAGCGTAGAGAACGATGGTTTCTCAACCAAAACCCGAAGACATGTCGACCAATACTTTTTGCACGCTTCCGAAACATTTGATAAAGAGAAGGCCGTGCTTCTTGAATCAAGTGTGATTGAGGATACCTTGAAAAAAGGAGAATCCTATACGCGAAAAGTGACGTTCAGATTGCCGTATGATCATATAGGAAAGTACTACTTGTCGGTGAAATCGGATGTAAGTGGTGCTGTATGCGAAGCACCGAACGACGAAGAGAATATTCTGACCCAGGAGGTGGACATCGCGCGATCGCCGCAACCCGACTTGTTTCCGGGCTTTGTGCACCTACCGGATACTATTTCCGCAGGCTCCAATGTGCAGATTATAACCGAGGTCAAAAACATTGGAGAAACAGCCGCTGAAGAATCGTCATGGGTGAATGCCTTAGCGCTTCAGGGAGATAATAGAGGCTATGATTTGTTAAAATTCACGCAGTCAAAGGGGCTGCAGAAAGATTCCAGCTATTTCGATACGCTATCCATTTTCATACCAATAGAAACCGATTCTGGTTCGTACAACATAGTTCTGGATGCCGATTACGATCAACGATTGACGGAGTATGGTTTTGAACAAAACAACAAGGTTGTATCCAAGACTATTTACGTGCAACGATTAAGTGCTAAGGTGCCTGATTTGGAGCTGAAAACACTAACGGCAGCAAACAAGGTTAAAGCCGGTGATTGGGTAGAACTCACCTATGAAGTGATGAATAACTCCGCATCTACTCGCGCTTCGGGTTGGAAAGACCAGGCTGTTTTGGTAGACGAGAATAACAATGCGATTAAGCGATTTGACCTAACGCATTTGGGTAGTATTCGCTCAGGTACAAGTGTTACTTCAAAGCAACAGATTCAATTGCCCTACAATTATTCTGGGAACGCACGGATCATATATACCGTAAATAGCAAGAACGAACCGGTTGAATATGTATTGGAAAACAATAAGAAGTCGGTTGATATTGAAATAGAAACATACATTCCACCTGATCTTGTGGTAAGCAATTTGCAGACCGATGAATGCTGTAGGGTTTATGCCTTGCAAGAAGATAGCATTACCATTGATATACGAAACCTGGGTGCCGGTGAAGTACCGCACGAGTTTGTATCCAGAGTATACCTGTCGAAAGATCAGGTGCTGGATAAGGATGATGTGCTTATTCGCGCGTTTAAGCAAACGGATCTGAATTTTAGCACAGACCCGAATGAAGCGAACCTGTATAAGTACGATATTCAGTATCCCAACTATGCCAATGGCGAGTATTTCTTGATCGCAGAGTTGGATTATACCGATACCATTTACGAAGCCTCTAAGGAGTCGAACAATACCTACGTTACGGGCTATACCACAACATTGAGTAACGAGCAAACCAATTTGGTTGTGGACTCATTTGAAGTGTCTGGTTATACAGGAAGTGATGATGCATTTTTTTCGGTGAACTATTTTGCGAGTAAGCCTAAGGCAGACCAGTTGAATCGCCGGTTCGAGGTAAGTCTTTCATTACAGTCAGCATCTGGAGAGATGATTCGGGTAGGTAATCATACCGTTTACCGAAATCTACTACAAGGGAAAGACACTTTTCATGGGCAGCTTTTTGGTTTTGTCCCTGGGGATATTACACCAGGCACTTACAATATCGTGGTACATATTGATCATAAAAATGTGGTCTATGAAACCAATGAATACGATAATCAAGTTGTATCTGATCGGGCCTATGCCTTTGATTTTAGCACAGAGTTAACGCTTGACGTGCTGAAAAACGACAATTTTACCGAGCAGGCATTCAACCAAAGAAAGTACTATCGTGTCAACCGCTCAAAAGGGCAGGGAATGCTGATCGATCTTGATATGGACTACGATCGTAGTCGGACAGAGCTCTATCAGCGATCGAATGGTGTAGCAAGTAGTCTCCGTTACGACAACAAGTACAATAGACCCAACCAGGCGGATCAAACCGTTGTAGTTTCGGTAACAGATGAAGATGTGACGGATTATATTCAGGTCGTAGCAAATTATACACCAGCTATTATCGATCCATTATTAGATCCGTACAATCGTTTGATTGACCGATCGCCGTTTTCAATCATCTGTGCGTCTAAGACCTACAGCATCTACCAGACAACGCCTCAACGTGCTTCGGTTTATGGGAATACATCAGTGCTGGTTGAAGGGTTTGATTTCAAAAAGAACACGAATATCTATCTGGTAAAAGGTGCGGATACAATTAGACCTATGGTGAATTCTTTCGAAACAAGTTCCAGAATTTCAACCGTCTTTGATTTTAGAAACACGGTGCCTGGTATGTATGATGTAGTAGCAGAAACCAATGGTGTTATTACCGATCTGCCCACGTACTTCCAGGTTTCCGATACCATTCAGGAGACCATTGCCGCATGGGTAGAATCGGATTTTACACCAATTGAACTAACCACAAACTACAGTACCTTGAATGTACACTTCGGAAACTATGGTTTTTCGGATGGATACGACTATTGGTTGGTGGTAGGCATAAGTGCGGTTAAACATAAAACCAAGTATCTGGATACCCGTTACATCGGTAGTTCCCAGGAAGAAGAAATCGAATCCCTGATCACCAAGCTGGGTATAGATCATCCTAACCCACCCTTAGATGAAGGTTATTTCGATATAGACAGCATCCGATATTACGTTTTCTGGGTGCCAAAACTTGCGGCCAAGATGAACAAGACATTCACGTTTGAAGTGAACTCAACCGTACCCGATCACATCTACATTCATAGCATTCTCTATCCTAAGTCGCTTTCTATGTTCAGTATCACCGGAACAAAAGAAGACCTTGGTTCGAGTGAAACCATGCAAGAGGTGAACCTATATGCAAAACAGCAGTTGAATAAGCTGGGTAAATCAGGTGGATTCGATTGCGACAACATTGATATGAACAAGGTGCATGCTCAGATATTGCAGGAAACGTGGGAGGTTGCGAAAAGTACCAAGCCGGGGACCAAATCACTAAGTAAAATCGCTCAGGAAGGTGTAGAGAACTGGAAAAGCAACATCGAAGGGTTAAAACCCAAAGATCAACTTAAATCTCAGGGAAAAGACCTTGCTAAAACCCTGTTTAAGGAAAGAGAGAAGAGCACTACAGAGGTCATAAGTGAAGGCTTCCAGAGTTTCATAGGTACATACAAGCCAGAAAACGTTGTTGAGCAGGTTTTTATACCACAGGATATCCCATTTGCGGATCTGACAAAGAAC
>DIYD01000163.1 GCA_002428905.1 Bacteroidetes bacterium UBA6063
GTACGTTTGATATGGTGTTTACCAGCTATGGAACGGTGACCTGGCTACCAGATACAGATCGATGGGCGGAAGTCATAACGCGTTATCTTAAACCGGGAGGAGCCTTTGTTTTTGCGGAATTCCATCCGGTGGTGTGGATGTTTGATGACGATTTTGATCAGGTGGGATATAACTATTTCAATGCAGGGCCAATTGTAGAAACCGAGCAGGGTACGTACACCGACCGAACTGCCGATCTTCATCAAGAATATGTTGGATGGAACCACAACATGGCAGAAGTAATTGACAGCTTGTTGAACCAGGGGTTGCGTCTGGATGTGCTCCAAGAATTTGACTATTCACCCTACAATTGTTTCAAACACACCGTAGAGTTTGAGCCAGGGAAGTTTCGTATAAAGCATCTCGACAACAAAATTCCGATGGTCTATGCATTGAAAGCCGGTAAAGGGTAATAATCCGCCGCCGGATACGTTTTGGAATTGCATTTGTACAGTTTACTAGTCTTTGATCAGCCGCTGTTTGCAAGTCATGACACAGCAAAAACACGAAAGTGTTGATTGTCAGATAGATTTGTGAAAAGCCTGTATCGAAGCTTGATTATGGTGAAAAAGATTTACGTTTTAATTTGGTGTTGTTTACTCTCATTATGGGGAAGCGCACAGAATGCACAATTCAGAAATGGCTTTGGTATTAACCAGGACTTTCACGATTACAACGTAAAACTACTTGACAATAAACTCACCAGTTTCGATTCTTCATTGTCGCAAAGTATCCGTATATCATACAATCGTTATTTGAGTAAAACATGGGGATTAGCATTAGGCCTGACAAACGGTTTTTTGCTAAACCAGACGGAGGAAAATCGACTTATCCGAAAATCGTATATCATAGGCACTGATGTCGATTTGATGATGAAGTTGAATAATGGCACTTTCTTTAGACCGGAAGCCAGGTTAGCCCCTTACTTTCTGTTTGGGTACAACTTTAACTACCTCACGGCTCATCGAAACCTGGATCTTAATCCGCTGATAATCAGTAATGAGTATGGCCTTGGTTTTAATATCCGACTTGGACAGCGCTCGAGTATTAATGTATTGGCTGCACTGGACCAACAACTAAATGGCGACTTCGATACACACATGCAGTATCGGCTTGGATTTAGTCAGGCAATCGGTAAGCGCTCTCCAGACGCTCCGGTTAAACCAACAAAACAAAGAGATTATGATGGTGATGGCATTGCGGATGCTCTGGATAAGTGTCCGACCTTAGTTGGATTAGACAGTAATAATGGATGTCCGGAGGGATATGTCGATCAGGAAACATGGAGGGATTCCATTGAGCGGAAATTAGCAGCACTGGATACGACGTTGCTTGCATTGCACCATGAAATCGCTGTATTGTCTGAACACAAGGTTGTAGAAGTTACGTATATCGGGGAGCCTGTAGCTCAGGTAGATCAGCCTGTGGATGAGGCTGAAAAACCGGTAACGGCAAAAAAAGACCCGATAGAGGAAAAACTACCGACCAATGACGACACGAGTAAAGGTGAGGCAGTAAAAAAGACAAACGTGGTTAAAGCCGATCCGAAAAAAGATGAACCAGCAGTGGGGGATAAACCCATAGTGAAGACGGAACCAAAGACTTCACCAACACAACCTGATGTTTCGGGTGGATCTGAACGACGCGCACCGGAATACAGGAAACCCGAACACCCGAAAGCGTATTATGTCGTGGCCATTTCTACGAAAGACAAGAGTATCGCAGAGCGTTCGGCGAATTTAATCGCCAAAGACTATTCGTTGGTGCGAATCCTACCTCAGCCAAACGGTTTTTACCGTGTGGGTATTTACTCAGGTAACTCGAGGCAAAATGCGTTGAAGTTGCTCGATTATGTGAAGAAGCACGGCATCCCTTCGGGTTGGATTGCCTTCGAATGATTACGACACGCCTTGGATACAGAGACCAACAGATGTCTGAAATCGAATGTGTGACCACAGAAGAGGTTTATCTGTCTAAACATTTTCCTATCTGACCGTCTGGTCAATGCATTTATCCTAATCATATTATCATTTAATCGAATCTGCTGGCGTTAGCCAATTGCCTATATTATTTTCGCGACAAACATTAAATAGTAGATGAAGAACCTTAAACATTTAGCTTTGTCGGTGATGACAATTGCAATTGCCGGTACTTCTTTCGGCCAATTCGAACTGGTTGAAGACGTTAAAGGCAGCGCCGCGGAAAACATCATTTCTTACAAGAAATATAAGTTAACCAGCAACGATCTTACGCTTATCATTCATGAAGACCACAGCGATCCAATCGTTCACGTTCAGGTAGCCTATCACGTAGGATCTGCCCGTGAGAGCGTACGTAACAGTGGATTTGCCCATTTCTTCGAACATATGATGTTCCAGGGTTCTAAGAACGTAGAAGATGAGGAGCACTTCAAAATTATTAGTGAAGCGGGTGGTACGAATAATGCATATACTTCGTTCGATAAAACGGTTTATCACCAAACTGCACCAAGTAACTTAACCGAAACCGTACTTTGGTTGGAAGCTGACCGTATGGGACTTCACCTTGATGGTTTCACGGAAGAGAAGTTTAACAACCAGCGCGACGCCGTGAAAAACGAAAAGCGTCAGCGTTACGACAATGCGCCGTATGGTATGATGAACGAGGTTCTTTTCAAGAGCCTGTATCCAGCGCATCCATATGAATGGACTCCCATTGGTTTCGTAGACGATCTTGATATTGCAAGTTTTGAAGACCTAAGAAACTTCTTCTTGCGTTGGTACGGTCCTAATAACGCAACATTGATCGTTGCAGGCGACGTGAATCCTGAGCAGGTAATGACCTGGGTGAATAAGTACTATGGTACCATCAACAAGTGCCCGGAGGTACGTTCAATGCGACCAAAGACCCCAATTTTACCGGTAAACAAATACGTTCCAATGACCGATAATATTTGGTTACCACGTATTAGTATTACCTATCCAACAGTAGAGGAATACCATAAAGATGAAGCAGCATTAAGTATCATGGCTCAGATTTTGGGCGGTGGTAATAACTCATTGCTTTATAAGAATTTCGTAAAAACAGAAGATGCGGTAAATACTTATGCGTTTAATCAGGCATTGGAATTATCCGGTTTTACGCAAATTGGTGTGACGGCTACCTACATGGGGATGAGCTTTAACGAAATCGAAGAGCGCGTAAATGAAGTATTGAAGGAATTCAATACAAAAGGTGTTACCGATGAAGAATTAGCGCGTACAAAAATGTCGTACCGTTCCTACATCGTGGATCAAACGAATTCGATTAACGATAAGGCCACTTTGTTAGGTGTATGGGATATGATGGGCAAAGACGGTTACAACCTGAATGATGAGTTGGCTCGTTACGAAAGCGTAACCAAGGAAGACGTTATGCGTGTTTTCCGTAAGTATATCCTAAACAAAAAAGCAATCATTCAAACGGTTTCTCGTGAAGAGCCTAAGGAAGGTGATGACGAAGGAAGCAAAAGTGTGAATCCGTATGCTGGTCAGGAAAAAGTAATCGATGCTCAATACAAAGGCTTGAAATACAATCCACCGGTTGATAATTTTGATCGTTCGATCCAACCTAAACCAGCTCCGGTTAAATCGGTAATCGTTCCGGATTACTACACCACTTCGTTCGATAATGGTTTAAAGATCATTGGTACGGAAGCACAAGACATGAAAAAGGTTTACCTCTATATGGTTATGGAAGGTGGACACTTATTGGAAGCAGATAAGAAGATCTCTAGCGGTACAGCGTCATTAACGGCGAGCATGATGAACCAGGGTACGGCAAATCTGACCAATGAGGAACTGAGTGCGAAGTTAGAATCGTTAGGTAGCTCAATACGTTACGGTTCAGGTACAACGTCTACAACCATTTACATTGAGTCGTTTAAAGAAAACCTTGATGCCACCTTGGCCATCTTAAAAGAAAGTCTGGAGCAACCACGCTTTGATGTTAAGGATTTCCGTCGTATCAAGAAACAACGTCTACAGTCGATTAAGAACCGCAAATCAAGAGCAAGTTTCCTGGCGTATTCTACTTACGATGAGATGGTGTACGGCAGTAAGTCAATCATGGCTGAGCCTAGTTCTGGAACTCAAAAATCAGTTGATAAAATCTCAGTAGATGCGTGTAGAAGCTTCTATGAGCGATTCTACTCACCTAACGTTGCTAGTCTTTCTATAATTGGACCTATAACGCAGAATGAAATCGTAGGCAAACTCGACTTCTTGAAGTCCTGGGAGAATAAGAACGTAAGCGTTCCTGCAATTCCAGAACCAATCATGCCCGAGGAGACCACCATCATTTTGGTGGATAAACCTTATGCACCGCAAACATTAGTTCTAGGAGGATACCCCGCGTTGAAGTACGATTATAATGGAGATTACTTCAAGTCGTATGTGATGAACTTCGCGCTTGGAGGAGCTTTCAACAGCCGTATCAACCTTAACCTACGTGAAGATAAAGGATACACTTATGGTGCACGTTCAGGCTTCAGTGGAAATGAATACTACGGTAACTATACGTTCAGCGGTAATATCAAAAAAGAAGCTACAGACAGTGCAATCATGGAGGTGATGAAAGAATTGTACAACTACAAGAAAGATGGGATTACGGAAGATGAATTAGCGTTCACTAAGAATGCAATCATCTTGAGTCAGGCGTTGGATTACGAAACACCACTTCAAAAACTTGGATTCCTAGCCAGTATCATTGACGATAATCTGCCGAAAGGGTATAAAGATGAGCAAATCGAGATCATTAATAGCTTAACTAAAGCTCAGATCGACGAGTTGGCATCAACGCATATCAAGCCAGAAAAAATGCTATTTGTAGTAGTTGGTCATGCATACAAAATCAAACCTGGTCTAGACGCATTGGGCTACGGTAAGGTAAAGGTTATTTCAAGTAACTAAGGATACATCTAAGAGGTTAAACCTCGGATAAAGAAAAACCCAGACAGCATCGTCTGGGTTTTTTTTATGTCTTTCAATATGAGACGATTATCGCGCGATCAATTCGCCTCCACGGTATTTCACTACCACTGGATGACGATCGAATTGTAAACAAGTTCGTAAATCCTGATCGTTACCTAATCGTGCAAAGCGTTGTGCATGACTGGCTTTGGTTAGATATTCAATTGGATCGTATTGGGCTTTCGCCACCAAATCCAGAGCAAGCTCAACTTCATCACTTTCCCACGTATGTGTTTCGCTTAGGCTTTGCGCCAGATATCCGGCAAACAGCGTATCCTCCAGGTTCACACGATTCTTCCAGCCCGAGCAGAATAAGACAACGCTCTTCTCACGATCGGATAAATACTCGCTTAATCGGGCGAGATTAAAGAACGAACCGACAAGAATTTCATCGGCTTCCCTGGATGCCAGAATACACTTGGTTCCGTTTGTAGTTGTTAGCACTAATTTTCGCCCTTGTACCAATTCGGGCGTGTACTCATTTGGTGAATTTCCAAAGTCAAAACCTTCGGCTTTTTGGCCATTCCGTTCTCCGGCTACCAAATACTTCGATTTATCGTACTGTAAAGCCTCGTCAACCGATAACACGGGCGTTACCGAGGAAGCTCCGTTGTGTAACGCAGCACAAATGGTCGAGGTTGCTCTTAAGATATCTATAACGACTACAGCTTTGCCTTTGAGGTCTACCAACGGGAGTAATAAAGGCGATAAAACGATTTCTATACTCTTTTGCACATAGCAATATTAAAGAATTTGTTGGCCAAATATGATATTTAAATTACATCAAACTAAATGGGCGTTGAAACGTTATTTTTGCAGCAAATTTTAACAAATGAACAACGTATATATAGTATCAGCAGTGCGAACCCCAATGGGTAGCTTCAACGGAGTTTTTAGTGGTGTACCGGCAACGAAACTAGGTGCAACCGCCATCAAAGGTGCTTTGGATAAAGCCGGCGTTGATGCAGGTGAGGTGAATGAGGTGTTTATGGGTAATGTATTGCAGGCTGGTGTTGGCCAGGCTCCTGCGCGTCAGGCAGCTATATATGCAGGTATTAGCAATGAAGTTCCGTGTACTACAGTGAACAAAGTATGTGCAAGCGGAATGAAATCGGTGATGTTAGGTGCACAAAGCATTATGTTGGGTCAGAATGATGTTGTTGTGGCTGGTGGTATGGAAAACATGAGCCTTGTTCCACACTATCTAATGAACTCGCGCAAGGGCTATAAGTATGGTGATTTCAAGACCATTGACGGATTAGCGCACGACGGCTTAACCGATGTATACAATAACTACATGATGGGTAATGCGGCAGAGAATACCGCTCAGGAAATGAATATTTCTCGGGAAGCTCAGGACGAGTTTGCCATCAATTCATACAAGAAATCTGCCGATGCCTGGGCAAACGGTCGATTTAACGACGAAATTGTGTCGGTAGAAGTACCTCAGCGACGCGGTGAACCAGTTGTTGTTTCGGAAGATGAGGAATACAAGAACGTGAAGTTTGAAAAGATTCCAACACTTCGTCCTGTTTTTGCTAAAGACGGCAGTGTTACTGCGGCAAACGCAAGTACAATGAACGACGGTGCAGCTGCTCTAGTGCTAATGAGCGAAACGAAAATGAACGAATTAGGTCTAAAACCGCTGGCTAAGATCAACGGGTTTGCCGATGCAGCTCATGCTCCGGAATGGTTTACAACCGCTCCATCTAAGGCACTGCCTAAGGCCTTAGAAAACGCTGGATGCACATTGGCTGATGTAGACGTATTCGAGATCAACGAAGCATTTTCCGTGGTAAGTCTTGCAAACAATCAGTTGTTAGAACTCGATGAATCAAAAGTAAACGTAAATGGTGGTGCAGTTTCTTTAGGACACCCATTAGGTGCTTCCGGTGCACGTATATTGGTTACATTAATTCATGCACTCAAACAAAAGAACGGTAAAATAGGTGCTGCCGGTATTTGTAATGGCGGTGGAGGTGCAAGTGCACTTGTGCTTGAGGTATAGTTTTAAAGAAACACATACTTTTGGGCATAGCTTTTGAGTTATTAAAAATAACAATGAAAAGAATTCTGCTCATCGTTCTGTTGTTCTCTGGTGTTTCGGTATGTCGTGCCGAGCAGAAAGACACGACGTATGTAGATTCTATCCGAAACATAGAATATCAGCTTGAAGGGCTCAGTCATCGAATCATCAATTCACCCGACATAGAAGAGCGGATTACCAGTTGCTATTATTTTGTTCAGACACTGAAGAAAGCACTTCAGGTACCCACAAGCTTTGATTATGAATTTACCCGTTTGAAAACGGTGTCCATTTTAAAGCCAAGTGACGAACGATTTCGTTTATTTACCTGGAACCTCTTACTCGATAGTGGTCGGTTTGTTTACTTTGGTGCCTTACAAATGAATAATACCGACTCCCTGGTGTTGTACGGGCTATACGACAGTTCTAAATATCTGCGAGATCCGGAGTTTGAGACCTTAGATCATCGCCATTGGGTTGGTGCCTTGTACTATCAAATTCACGATTACAAATACAAAGGGAAATCGCATTACCTGTTATTTGGATGGGATGGGGAAGACAACAAGGTGAATAAAAAGATCATTGACGTACTTCACTTTAATGACGAAGATCAACCGCTATTTGGACTACCCATTCTGGAAGACGATGAGGACGAATACAAGTCAAGGTTGATCTTAACCTATGCGGACAGGGCATCGATAATTTGTAGGTATGTTCCGGAGGATAAGACCATCGTCTTTGATCATCTGGCGCCCATGTACGAGATACAAAAGGGGAGGTACGAATTCTATGTGCCGGATGGAACCTATGATTACATGACGTTTGTAAAAGGCTTTTGGCAACGACGGGAGTTGATGTTCAACAACAAAAGCGACAATCAGCACGACTTGCGTAAAACCAACGACATTCAGGACCCCGACGAACCGAAAACCAAGAAGGTGAAGAAACGGAAGAAGGCGTTTTAGGTTGAGGTGAGGCCATTAATGCTCCAGTGCTCTTGCGGCGCGTGATTTAGTACAACGGCTAGAATAAAGACGAGACTGTCGGCGTTTGGTAAAATTAAGTGTTGCCTACAGTAATTCCCACTTAGTTGCTGGATAGAAATTTATTCGTTCTTTGAAAAAGGAATCAAAATTCTAATCAGTTTTTAAGTCTAGTTTATAGGACCATTCAAAGAAGTTCATATAGTATTTACTGTCATACTGAGTTCTTGTTATTGATATTATATTATCAGAAAAAGGATATTTATTAAAATTTTCAATAAATCCCAAATCAGTATTACCGCTATGGGTTAAATAATAGCTTCCTTTTTCTAATGCACAATTAAATGTTAACGACTCAACACCGTTCGTAACTGTTCCATTATAAGCTTCACAGACTTTATTATCGTATAAATCATATATGTAGCCATAAATGTAGCCGCTACCATCTGCATCAATTTTAACTGAATTGAAATTAATTGGGTAATTAACAGTGAAGTACACCTTTGCTTTATTATTACCATACTTTAAGGGGTAATTCTTCCTATCTTCATACTTTATACCTGTGGTAAAACTCAATTTGTTGGCTAAGATCTTTAGTTCTTCATATTTATCTAGCTCTGTTTCAGCATCATTTAATTGTTGCCTTATGTTATTTTTTTCAGATGAAAGTTGAGATGTTGTATTCGTAAGGTTTGATATTTTTGAGTTTAAATTGTTAACTTCAAGGTATTTTCCTCGGTATTTTTCTTTCCATTTTTCTGATTCAGAATAAAATGAAACAGATACTATTCCACCAATAAGTGACGCTATTAGAAAGAAAATAAAATAACCTTTATAGTTACTCTGAACAACTGACGTTTCTGTTTTTTTTAAGAAGTTGTTTAAATTCTTTGTGTTAGGAATTTCAGTTAAGGTTCTTTTCGATTCATTTCTACACGAAGGACATAGTTTCGCGGATAACCAAACTGATTTTAAATGAGGACTTTTACAATGAGCACAAATGCAAACTTCATCTCCAACTTTCAGAAGTTCTTTCGTTGTTGGGTCATAACAATGGTCTGCTAAAAAAGACTCATGCTTTCTTCTATCTAGCCTTATAAAACTACTCATTTGTAGACAGAATTAATCCATTGAAATTAAAACTCATCCATTTTTTAGAACTATCAATCTCTATTTCTTCTGATTTAATTCTTATAGTATCCCTTGATTTCCCAAACTCTGAATAAATTGAATCTTTTATAAAAACAGACGATATAAATTGAATTATTGTTGAGTCTTTATTAAACGAAGCATCATTCGTTTTCACAAATAGCTTCCTATTAAAAATTGAATCAAATGCTAAGTCACTTAAAATATCAATCGTATCTCCAGTTTTGGTATATAGATAAGTAATCTGGTCCACCGGTTTGTTTGCGGTTTTTTCTCTGGTAGAAATCGTTTTTTCCTTACTGCCATATTCACTATTTTTGAATAGTAGTAAAGCGATGGTACTAGTAATTGCCGTTATCAGAACAAGTAGGAATACATCTTTTTTTTTAAAACAGTTTTTTTTTTCTTCTGAAGTAAATTTACCTTCTTCCGAATTAACATTTTCATCTTCTAGTAGAACATAACCTTGACATTCTTTTGCTTCACCTCCAGAAAATGCTTTCCAGATTTGTTTATGTGGGTTTAAAACAATTGCATAGTGCCAAGATTGATTAAAAAAACGTTGTTGAGTATTCATATCTGTACCAGACATAAAAACATCTAGCTTGTTAGGATGAGTATGGTACCAACCAATAACTTGAATATTGTCGTTGTGGTTTTTACCAATTATGTCATCTGCATCATTTAACATTTGAGACCACACTTCGTGATTCATTTCAAGATATACCGAATTTCCCCTTGTGTCTTCGCTATAAACCACTTGTTCAACAACTCCAAATTGGAAATTATCAGATTTATCAAAATACACTTTGCCAAGCAATATACCGCCTTGTTCATTTCTATTTTTTGGGGTTTGTAAGTTCCCCCATTTTATATGGTCAAAAATTTGTTTTTTCGCTTTGGTAGAAATGTATAATTTAGTTTTAGAATAGGTGTTTATAATAGAGTTTAATGTTTCGTCAATATCAAAATTGAGTTCTGATTCCAACTTTGACTCTAAATTGTATTTGGTTTCCTCGTTAATCTTAAATTTTTTCTTAACACGCAGCTCATCTCTGACATTAAATCTCTTTTGTTGTATTTCGATTTCCTTTTTTGGTGATTTAGTATTAGTGATGTTTACTTCCGAAGTATCATTGAATGAGTTAAGTAGAAAAGAATCCGTTGGAAACATATTAATTGAAGAATGTTGTTCTTCAAGATACCATATTTTCGCTTCTTTATTTCCGATGTTTTTAACCTTTGGGTCAATGTACTCTTTATTGTATTGAAGCGACAAAATCATTCTCTTCAACATAGAAACCATGTTGTTATCTTGTTTAAGATAATCAACCCACTTTGCGTATGGTTTCGACACAAAGCTCGTAACTATTCTAAAATGCGGGTGAAATGGGATATCACTATTGGCCTTAGTTTTTATTTCAAATTGTATAGATTTTTCAACTTCTTCCATTCTCAACTCAAAATGGAAAATGTCGGTTAACTCCGACTTAGAAATAAAACTTTTAATATGTAATGTAAAATCTATTTGTCTTGCTTTTCCTTTATTAGGAGCAACTAAGAAATCAATACTATCTCTATTCTTATTAAAGAAATCTTTAATGTCATTTACTTTTCTATCTATTCTATTAACTAATTCCATAATTAGTACTTTAACATATAACCATTACATTCTTTTGCTTCACTTCCGTTAAATGCTCGCCATACTTCTTTTTGTGGATTTAACACAATTGCAAATTGCCATTCCATTGAAAACATTTTACGTTGAGTGTTTAAATCAGTACTAGACATAAATACTGACAATCTACCTGGGTGAGTATGATACCAACCAATAACTTGTAGTTCGGATTCTTGATTGTTTTCATTTATTAAGTCCAACTCATCTATCATCAACTTCCATGTATTATGGTCAAACTCTAAATAAGCCATTGAACCTTTAGCGGTTGTAGCTGGTATTGCTCCAACAGCAATACCAGAAATATCTTTAGTCTTCTCATCTAGATAAGAATGTCCAATTATTATCCCGCCTTGTTCAACGGAATTACGATCTATATCTACACTCCAACCAATATGTTCAAAGATTGTATCTCTTGCTTTTTTGGATATGAATAGTTTATTGGAACTTTCAGAATTTTGTGTATTTGAAGAATATCTATCTTCAATATCAGTGACTAATGAATCATCATATTCTAGAAGTCCATAGACAGATTGAGTTTTATTTATGTTGAAACTCTTCTTCATTTTGATTTATTTTATATCAAATTTTTTCTTCACTGGAGTGTTAATGGTCATTCTCTTTTTAGTTGGGTCGGGTAATGTTTTATTATCACAAGGGAAAATTCTTTTTTTTCTGTGAGATAAAAACCACTCGTTAGCATCTCTGTTGGCAGGACTATTCTCATTGGTTATATCCAAATCATATTGAATAGTTCTTACCATTCTGATAATGTGCTCTCCTAAACCCTCTGACATAAACCAAGTTCCAAAACACCATTTGCCACCCGTGTACCAATTAGGGTGATAAATAAAAGGTTTAGATACCATATTAATATCAGGTGCCGCATTCGGGTAGTTCGATGGTATAACAACATTTATTTTATGAGAGACCCTGTACTTAGGTCCCTTACCAATTACTCCTTTAACATTTACAGTTAATTCATATTCTTCAACATAAGGTGGTATGCCTCTAACAGCTTTCCAACTAATTATATCACCTCTTATATTGACCATTTGTAAGTAATCATTTTTTAAACGAAGATTTCTTATTTCTTGTGGTGTCATAACTAGTCAATTAATATCTAAAAACATCCTGCATCTGTAGCGGGTATTACTCTTATTGTGTCGTTGTCTTTTACTCCATTTTCTGATAATGATTTAGTATTATCTAGTTGACTGCCACCTTTAATAGCGATATTGTATCCCTCACTACTCGGTGGAACAAAATCATTTGCGATAAGTTCGCCAATTGCTTCTTGTCCAGTCATAGTATCATCTAATGTTACACTAATTACTTTCCCATCTGTGGGATGTTGAAAATTTACACTGACGTCTGCCATAATTTTTAATTTATTGATTTTAAAATTTTATTGTCCGATAATTTATAATACTTGTAGTTATTGTCTTTGCTGAGAACAGCAATTATTTGCATATGAGGCACTCCGAGTTGTTCTAAAGTGTAATTTAGAAGTTCTTCGTCCGTGTTTTCTAAATTGAATACTTCTTGAATTTCTTTTGCTGTTTCTAGATTCATATCTGTATTAGAGTATGAATGCCCTCCATTTCTGCAATTAGCACAAATGAATTCTTCAGCGTCAATTCTAAATGTGGGTCGCATTATTTTAATTTCGGATTGACAAGTCCTGCAATAAGCCTTTTTTACAAAAGTTCTATCTCCTCTTAGATCTAAAGAAGCTAATTCTTTTGATAACTTATTATCACTTATATAAAGTAGTAAATCCTTTAAGGTATTAGTAATGTCTATAGTTATATCAATTACCTCAGGGTAACTAGCGTGAGCATTACAGGAATCATTTACTCGTTTTGATAGTATGTCAAAATCATTATTTTTCCCTTGGAAATATATTTTTTTGCCAAATGCAACCTCCTGATCGCAGAGATATTTAATAGCTTCTTGAACTTGAATGGCAGAAACAATAGCAGAAGTTATTTGGGTTGTTGGCATCTTGTCTTCCTCAAATGCCTTAAGTTTAGCATAATCGCAAGAGTATCTCTTATTGGAGTTTGCTATTTGATTAGGTGTTAAGTTGCATTGATAACAAGGTACTTCAGGTGGGTTGTAAAACTCCACTCGCATACCTAACTCATACATTCCACTATCAATCCAAGGTGTTTTAATTAGCCAACATTGTCTGTTAATTGACATTCTTGCTTCAACATTATCTAAACATCCAAGTACCAGGTCCATCTCATTATAAATGCCAGTACCTAAGTCCCAAACCAAATCTCCGTGAAACCAGTCTATCTTAATATCATCATTAAATGCAAGTTCTTTAACTCTTTCTGCTGCAATTTCAGCCTTTTTCTTACCAACATCATTTTTCCTAAAAAGTACCGTCCTGCTTAAATTTGATGTGGAAATAATGTCAAAATCAACAATGAAAATATTTCCGACACCCAATAACGCTAAGTTTTTTAGAGTCTCATTGCCTATTGCCCCTGCACCGACAACCATTACTTTAGCATTTCTTAATTTTTCCTGACTCCACCAAGAAATTCTTTCTTGTCTGTCGGTTGGGTTTTCTTCGAAACTATCAACCTTATTAATCTTAAATTTTTTCATCAGGCTTTGATTTTATATTTACAAACCTTGCATTCCCAATAAATACCTGTCCTTGTATAAGATTTTTCAGTACCGCATTGTCCACACCTTAAAGGTCTACTTTTGTTGACGATAGCAAATTTTCCTCTAACAGGGACGTTTCTTTCACTTGTTATTTGAAATTTCTTTTTAGGCATATTTGTTGTCCAAGAAGAATCTTTTATCGTAAAACCTTCATTTTCATTAGTTAATTCTTCCTTTTCAATAGACAGATATGATTTAATTTTGCTCCAAGCACTTTTCAGGTAATTTATCATCCGTTTATTCTAAATCCATTGTTCCCAATATTTTTCAATGCTTCTACTCTCGTAATCCAATCATATACATCATTTAAAATTTTCCTTTTTTGTTTTTCAGTTCCATTTTTAAGAAAAAGCAAATAATGATTTGGTACATCAAGGTTGCTTGTTCCAATTTTTAGTTTTAATGTTTTTATTTGGTTAATGTGTTTTTCCTTTGCGATATGGATAGATGCCTCTGCTGCTGATTCACTCCCTATTGACTTTAATAGGAAATATTTACCCCAAGTTTTTAGAAAATCTTTTTGATGATAACTGGTTTGGTCAATTAATATTTCAGTATTTAGAATTTGCCTTCTGTCAAGATAACATGAATTGCTGTTCTGGTCTATGATGCAAAGAAGTCTTTGATTAGAATCTAATGCAATTGCACCAGTATTATTTGCCATAATTTGATAATAATTAGGATAAAAGTTCTGGTTAGATCGCATAATATTAAGAATCGATCTTACGTAACTATCAGTTCGATACTTTTGAAAGGTGTAGTAACCAATTAATAAAACTCCTGTAATAATTATTCCTATCATTCTTTTTTATTTCAGCATTGGCAAAAACCAGATGTGCTGTTTGTGCCACTGGCTTTAGTATGAAACACAACAACGCCTGTATACCAAGGTATTCCCAATATAGGGTTATGTGGGTCATGTTAGCCATCAACTATAACATCTCCAAATCTCGCACCAATACCAACCAATTTCAATCGCCATACATCACTAGTTACATGTAACTAATTCACTGAGTGCAATGCTACATTCAGACCTCAATGACTGCGACAGAACATATTTGAAAACAAAATAAAAGCCACAAAAAAAGTCGAGCCCGATAACTATCGGACTCGACTTTCCTA
>DIYD01000365.1 GCA_002428905.1 Bacteroidetes bacterium UBA6063
GCAATTTTTATCATCCCACCGGTCACCAACTCCTGACCATCTGAAGTGTATAAACTCAAGCCGTATTCCATCATTTCTCGAGCCGTATAGATCGTTTTACTGTTCAATATGGCCATTCGGTGCTTCTCAAAATCACAAAGGCCCAGAGTTATTTTGGTTCCTCCGGCCAGAACAACGGTTGTATCACGGTCGCACGGGTTAGATTCAACGACAGGGGCAGTATTCGAATCTTCCTGGGTATCATCTGATGCGATTAACTTCCGTCGGACCATAATCTCCACGCGACGATTTAACGCCATCAGAGTCTCTCCTTTATTCTCCATAAATGGTCGATGCTCGCCATAAGATTTCTTACGTATCGCACTGGAATCCAACCCTTTAGATATAAGGTAGTTATAAACTGTTTGCACCCTGTTCGCCGATAGCTTGCGATTGTATTTATCCGATCCGTCGCTATCGGTATGCCCGGCAAGGCTAATTGTATATTGGTACTTTCCACGTAAACTAAGCACCAACGAATCCAGTTTGGATTTGGTTGTTGCCGAAAGCAAGTACTGATCTTTTGCAAAGTGAACATGGGTGTTGTTGGTTTGAGCGTGCGAAGGATTTATGGTCATACCTCCATAAACACATAGAGTTATGAGTAAGGCGAATGGTTTCATACTGTTTTAACGAATCGATACGCATTATCGTACGCGATTACATTAATCGGTAAGGTCAATCACTTCCGATCCTTTACACGAATGACGAGTTTTAGTGCAGACCACGTAGCATCAATAGAGCACACTTTGGCATCAATCAAACCGATGGCCCGCGCTTTCTCACGAATACGCCTGTCGCTCAGATCCGTGATTACACCTGAAGACTTCTTAGGCCATGATATCCAGATCATACCATTGGGCTTGATTTGTCTTTTCATACGAACGATATCGCGCTCGTAATCTTCGACTCCCTGGGCGAAATAATGAATATAATCCAGACTCGTGTTGTCGTCATCTGTGACTTCAACGTCGGTTGGAAAATTATGCAGGAGATCAAAGAAGTAAGGTGGTTCATGAACAAATCGAATGACAAAACCAGATTTGATACCCAGCTTCTTTAGTAACGGTGTTCCAGAATAGTCTGTATTGGGTTCTGACATTACAGATGTACGTTATAAAAAAAGTCCTGTCGGTGAGGACAGGACTTTAACTTAATCTTCTGGAGACAGGTATTTATAAACAATTCCGGCGAGTATTGCTCCTATGATTGGGGCTACCCAGAATAACCAGAGCTGACCCAATGCCCAATCTCCCGCAAAAATTGCTTGACTTGTACTTCGAGCCGGGTTCACTGAAGTGTTCGTAACAGGAATACTAATGAGGTGAATCAATGTTAACCCTAAACCAATGGCCAAACCCGCCATGCCTTTTGGTGCTTTGCTGTGGGTAGACCCAAGAATAATAATCAGGAAAGCAAAAGTCATAACAACCTCGGTGATCAATGCCGCAGTCATTGAATATCCCCCAGGTGAGTATTCGCCATAACCATTGGCTGCAAAGCCCCCGGTTTCAAATCCGGGCTTGCCCGATGCGATTAAATACAATACTCCGGCACCGGCAATCGCACCCAATACCTGGGCGATAATATAGCTGACCAATTCCGATTTGTCGAACCGTCCGCCCATCCATAATCCAATGGACACGGCCGGGTTCAAATGGCATCCTGAGATATGGCCGATCGCATAGGCCATGGTGAGTACAGTTAACCCGAAAGCCAGGGACACCCCAACGAAGCCAATGCCCAGATCCGGATAGGCTGCAGCTAAGACTGCGCTACCACATCCACCCAAAACCAACCAAAAGGTTCCGATGAATTCTGCAAGTTGTTTTTTCATAATGGTACTTTTAATGGTTTACAAGTTAGCCAAAAAAGAGAATACCATGGAATTCGCAACTCGAAGACGAACTACTTACCTGACCATCTGTCGGTTACGCCCGTTTTGGCCCCAACACGTTCAACACCACGCCCAGTGTGACCAATACCATTCCAACCAGAGCCATAGGTTTAAAGGTTTCTTCGAAGAAGGTAACACCTATGATCAATGCATAAATGATCCCCAGGTTTGATACGGCTGCCACTTTGCGGGCCACCTCCGATTGATAAGCACGGGTTAGAAAATACTGTGCGATCTGTGTCAATACGCCAATGATCAACAACAAACCAAGTTCCTGCATATTCGGCCAAACCCAACCTGGTCCGAGTATGGTATACCCCAATGTAATTGGGAATGCAACCATCGGAAAATAGAATATAATAACCTGACTGTCTTCGGTGAACTTTAGTTTTCGTATACAGTTGTATGCTGCTCCACTTAATAATGCGGCAATTACTCCGGTTATCACATCCATCCACTCCAATCGGGTATCAACACCTTTCATAATGACCACACCAGCAAAACTGATGGCAAAAAAGAACAGCTGATGAACTTTTAGGCGTTCTTTCAGAAAGAAGTGTGCGATAAGTGCCGTAAATATGGGGGACAGATAATGAATGACCATAGCCGCTGCTAACGGCATCGCATGTAGCGTATAAAAGAAACACATCAAGGCTGTTGTGCCAAACAACCCTCTCAATATCAACACCTTGCGATTGTTTCCCCAAAACGAAATACCCTTGCGTTTTACGAAATAGGCCGACAGAATTAAGGACACCAATGCCCGAAAGAATACAATTTCAGAAGATGGAATACCCGGCAATAACTTCACGGCTACGTTCATTGCCGCGAAGGTCAATCCTGCCCATATCATCATACGAACGCCGTAACTCATGGGTTATTCCTTTCTAACGAATCGAGAATTGAAGTAATATCCTCCATCAATAAAGGGCTCTTTTTATCGATCGAAAAATTGCGGTCATCCTTCATTATTAGGTCTGTCTTAAAATAGTGGTTTAACACCATTGGCCAGGTGTTGACCATCGTCAGTTCGTCATCGATTGAATACCGTACATAAGGTAACAGAAAAGCGCTGAGATTCGTAAAACGATTGAAGGATTCCACGTCTAGCTCTGCTTTGTTTTCTTCCCAATCACGGCGTGCACCATGATCACCCTGAATAACAATTATGGGCGTGTTTGTAGTATCTCGCAAAGCGACTTCTATTACTTCTTTCACTTTTTCATTGACATAGGCCAGTTGATCAGCGTACTTGTGATTCCAGTCTTCGTCTGCCAGGTTGTAG
The DNA here is from genome assembly GCA_002428905.1 of Bacteroidetes bacterium UBA6063. GTDB lineage: Bacteria > Bacteroidota > Bacteroidia > NS11-12g > UBA9320 > UBA987. The sequence continues at coordinate 3,222 of DIYD01000365.1, forward strand.
TCGTGCCCCGGATATAACACTTCATGTGTGGTTACCCGACCTTCTTTGTCAAATACAAACGGCGGATGCGGAACCATAAAATGTGCATATACAAACGACTTACTCCCGTGGTCTTTGGAATAGAACCGTTTAAGTGCTTCAAAACCATCATTGATTTGTCTTGCATGCTCTTCATACCTGCGATTTGAAGATGTCTTCCAAAACGACTGAAATTTGCCTAAGACCGATCGTTGCCAGAAGATATAATTCAAGTCATACAACCTGGGACAGGTTCCTAGTTGTATTACTTCGTCGGCCTTTTCGAACTGAACGTGTTCCGATAGTGTTGTATTGGTTGTGTAAATAGGAATGTTCAGCTTTCTCATCAATGTAAACAAGCGTGCATTATTGATGCAGTGATGTAGAATGCGCCAATTGTCTTCGTTTTTACCATAGATTGATGGCAACGTATCGAGGTAGTCCATGTTGAGCGCCGATGCCATGCTATATGCCGTGGACCAGTAATTCGATCTTGATTTAGTACACACCTGAAAACCTGCTTCTTCCAGGTAATTTATAAAAGACTGATTATCAATCCCATAATCTGCTTTTAAACGATCACTCCTGCCATATTCATCCAGTACCAGATATAAGATGTGAAAGTTCGACAAAGAATCGGGTTCGACTTCAACCTGGATTTCTCGATTCAGAAAATTCGTAAGACCAGGTGCCTGTAAATCTTTCCGATTATCCTTGTTATACCAGTTGACCAACTGAAACCCAATCAGTACCACCGCAAATAGATTCAATACCTTATTGAATTTCGTTACTACTGGCTTTTTCTGTTTTAAATAGAACAGCAATAACAGCGCTATTGCCAGGACTCCAATGAGGTAAATCTCGCCGAATAAGCTATCGGCTCCTGGTGAAATAATGATTTCTTTGAAATTGGTAAACTGTAAAATAAAAAAGCCTCCGAAGGATACAACTAAAGATGCTTTGACTATAGATTTCAACCATATACTCAAAGGCAGTAGAACCAGGGCACAACATCCCCAGATAATGCCTATAGGCAGGAACAATTCTGACCAGTGGAAATGACTAACTCCGGCAACAAATAGACTTAGCACTGGCAGGGCAGTAAGTAACAAAGTATGCCAGGAAAAATTGCGAATTGGCTGAAACTTAGACATCACGGGAAGTCTTTTTTAATTCGTTTATCACCTTTTTGCTTTTAGAAAGAGCAGATGCAATCACCTGATGCATATCGTAATACCGATACTCGGCGAGTCGTCCACCAAAAATATAGTTCGGTTGACTTTCAGCCAGTTTCTTATAGGCGTTATAGCGTTCCAAATTTCGAGCATCACGAATCGGATAATACGCCTCATTCTCCGTATTCCACGCCTGAGGGTACTCCCTGGTTATTACGGTATAGTCTGAAGGTGTTGGGTTGAAGTGTTTATGCTCAATGATTCGCGTATAAGGGATTTCAGCCTCGGTATAGTTGACTACTGCACGGTTTTGGAATTCGTTCTGCTCCAATAGTTCATGTTCAAAGCGAAGACTCCTATACTCTAACGCACCGTATTTATACTTGTAGAATGCATCTATTGCGCCGGTAAAAACGATTCGATCTGCATGTTTGTCCCATTGTTGATCTGGATCAAAAAAGTCGGCGTTCAACCCGATTTTTACACCGGCCAGCATGGCTTCAACCATAGCGGTATATCCATTAATCGGAATGCCTTGATACTTGTCATTGAAATATCGATCATCCGCTGTTGTGCGCACCGGTATGCGTTTGATTATGGCGCTTGGCAAATCTGAAGCTTGCTTGCCCCATTGTTTCTCTGTATACCCTTTAATGAAGCGTTCGTACAATTCAGTTCCTACCTGATTTAAGGACCAGGATTCTAAATCGCTTCCTACATTCTGTTGTTGGATTTCCTCCAACTTCTTCTCGGCTTCCTCTTCGGTTTCAATTCCCCAAATCTGTTGAAAGGTTTTTAGGTTTACCGGAAACGAATACGTCTCACCCTGGTAATTTACCTCAACGCGATGCTCATAGTCGTTGAACTCAGCAAATCGATTGACGTAGTTCCAGACGGTTTCATCATTTGTATGGAAAATATGAGCACCGTATTGATGCACCTGAATACCATTGATATTATTGGTATAGACGTTCCCGGCGATATGTGATCGCTTATCGATGACCAAACAGCGATAACCCGCGTCGGTCATCTCCCTGGCGAACACGGCACCAAACAGTCCGGCTCCAACAATAAGAAAGTCGTATGTTGATGCTTCGGTCACGCGACAAAATTAGTTGAATTATTGGCGTTCAAATACAAAAAAACCAGTTCCGAAATTCATCGAAACTGGTTCGTTCTATTTTTGTCGTTGTTGGGTTTAGTTCAACAACGCGTTGGTCTTTTTAACACCTTCAGCACTCTCAGCAAGTTTTGCTTTCTCGGCATCCGATAACGAAACCTCAACGATTTTTTCAATTCCGTTTTTACCAAGGATGCAAGGTACACCTATAGATAAACCACTTAAACCGTATTCACCTTCCAATAAAGCAGAACATGGGAACATCTTTTTAGAATCCAGTGCAATTGCTTTAACCAATTCAGATACCGCAGCACCCGGTGCATACCATGCACTTGTTCCCAACAAGCCGGTTAGTGTAGCACCTCCCACCTTAGTTGCTTCCACAACTTCGCTCATTCGTTCTTCTGACAAAAACTCAGAAACATTCACGCTGTTGCGCGTCGCTTTTTCGATCAATGGCACCATGCCTTTATCGCTGTGACCGCCGATTACCATGCCGTCCACATCCGAAGTCGGGCACTCCAATGCTTCAGCAAGTCTGTACTTGAAACGAGCACTGTCTAATGCACCACCCATTCCAATGATTCTGTTTTTAGGTAAATCTGTAGTTTGATGTACCAAATACGTCATCGTGTCCATTGGGTTACTCACCACAATGATGATGGCATTTGGTGAATGTTCTAAGATACTTGAAGTAACTGTTTTCACGATTCCAGCGTTGATGCCTAGCAATTCTTCACGTGTCATACCAGGCTTACGCGCAATACCACTTGTGATTACGGCAACATCGCTACCTGCTGTTTTTGTGTAATCGTTTGTTACACCTGTGATTTGGGTATCAAAACCGTTTAACGAAGATGTTTGCATTAAATCCATGGCCTTACCTTCAGCAAAACCTTCTTTGATGTCTACCAAAACAACTTCAGATGCAAAGTCTTTAATCGCGATGTATTCAGCGCAACTTGCGCCTACTGCACCAGCACCTACAACTGTTACTTTCATTTTTCCTTAGAATTTAAAATTTGCCGCAAAAGTACGATTTAATGCGGTCAATCTGAGACAGGTTGTCGACTATTTTTAAACCTCCATGGTCGGAATATCTCCCTCTACCACGAGTCGACCTTCCGTGGCCTGTTTTACCATTTCAACGGTAACTCCGGGAGCAAGTTCTTTCAGTTCAAATCCGCGCTCGGTAATATCCAGCACACATAGGTTGGTTACTACTTTTTTAACGCATCCAAGTCCGGTGATCGGAAGTGTACATTCCTTGAGTAATTTGCTCTGGCCCGCTTTATTTGTGTGCATCATCGCCACAATGATATTCTTCGCAGAGGCTACCAGATCCATAGCACCCCCCATACCCTTGACCATTTTGCCTGGTATCTTCCAGTTGGCTATATCACCCCGGTCGTTCACCTCCATTGCACCTAAAACGGTGAGGTCCACACGCCCACTTCGAATCATTGCAAAGCTTGTAGCCGAATCAAAGAAAGCAGAACCTGGCAAGGTCGTTACGGTCTGTTTTCCAGCATTAATCAGGTCGGCGTCCACTTCTTCCTCTGTCGGAAATGGTCCCATTCCTAGTAATCCGTTTTCCGATTGAAGTGTTACACTCATTCCTTCGGGGATGTAATTCGCTACTAACGTCGGCACACCTATCCCTAGATTTACGTAGTACCCATCTTGCAATTCTTTTGCTATTCGTTTCGCTATTCCGTTTTTGTCCAACATGTTGGCAATTTTTCAATTTAACAATGTAGCAATGTAACAATTATCGTTTCGAGCTACTCAATATCTTAAAAACAATCAACCCTACTTCCTGTAGTTGACTTTGTAATTCCTCACTAAACGGGTAACCATCGGCATACTTACAGAGCTTCATCCAGTACCTACTCTCTTCAATTTCTTTAGCAGCCACCTTAACCTTATGCACAAAGTCCGCTTTACTTTCAGCATTTTGGGCTTCGTGCAGATTTGCACCAATCGAAGTACCACTGCGCAGCAATTGCCTTGCAATTACCCATTTTTCTTGCCTTTCAAGTTTTTCGCAAAACTCGATCAACGATACAGAAAACTGTACCGACTTTTCTAAAACAATATTTTCTTTCATGGTTCATTAGTTGTATATGATTGAGTGACAATTGGTACATTGGTTCATTGACCAATTGTTCAACTGTTCTCAGCTTCTTACCGTACGTTGTTCAATCCTTTTTTCATAATCTGATCCCTGGAAGATGGTGTTGACAAAGATGCCGGGTACATGAATAAAGTTTGGATCCAGTGTTCCTGGTTCAACCAGTTCTTCAACTTCTACAATAGTAAACTTACCTGCCATGGCCATCATTGGATTGAAATTTCGCGCTGTAGCCTTGAATACCAGGTTACCATCCGTATCCCCCCTCCACGCTTTTACAATAGCAAAATCCGCATCAAAGGCATGTTCAAGCAAATACATCTTACCGTTAAACTCGCGTGTTTCTTTGCCTTCTGCCACCTCGGTGCCATACCCTGCAGGCGTATAGAACGCCGGAACTCCGGCTCCTGCTGCGCGACAACGCTCAGCTAATGTCCCCTGAGGAATTAAGTCTACTTCCAACTCACCGGAAAGCAGCTGACGCTCAAACTCGGCATTTTCTCCCACGTAAGAGCTAATCATCTTTTTCACCTGTTTGCCCTGAAGCATTAGGCCGATACCAAAGTCATCCACACCCGCATTATTCGAAATACAGGTCAGCCCTTTAACACCTTTTTCTACAAGTGCAGCAATGGAATTTTCCGGGATTCCACAAAGGCCAAACCCTCCTAACATCAGTACCGCATCATCAAATATTGGCTTTACCGCCTCGGCCGCATTTGCTACAACTTTGTTCATTACACTTTGAGTTTGAGGCAAAAATACCAAAAACCGGAGTTAGATAATTATACAGCCCGATATAAAGAATGGTTCCAACATTTGGAATAAAAGTCTCAATCACCAAAAGTGATCATATTTCTATAATATTAGACGCAGCAAGGGTTATAGACCATACTTTAATGTGGCCAGATTCGTATATTTGGTTAATCAATCAGAATTTTGAAAGATGATTCGACCCGCTTTAGCACTACTTATAACCATGTGTTCGTTGATCAGCCTTGCCCAAACTTACGGCAATGAGTGGATTAACTACAGCCAAACGTACTACAAATTTCACATCGGTGAGGATGGTATTTACCGTATTTCCCAACAGGATTTGGTAAATGCAGGTTTACCTGTTGCCTCCATCGATCCCAGAAACATACAGCTCTTCAAAAATGGTAAAGAGCAACTGATTTATGTTGAAGGCGAGAGTGATGGAAATCTCGACAACGGCGACTTCATAGAATTTGCCGCAAAGAAAAACGATGGCAGCCTGGACGAGGTTCTGTATCGTTCGGCAAGTGAACATACCAACCCATATTTCAGTCTGTATTCCGACACATCAACGTATTTTCTGACCTGGTCTTCGTCACCTTCTACCAAACACATGTCGAATTACTACGACGGCAACTATACCGGCAAAACCGGAGACGACTATTTCACGTACGAGAGCATTACCTCGTTTAGTGATGACTTTTTTGAAGGCATCCCTGTTAACAATACACCGGAGCAGAGTTTTAGTGAATACACCGAAGGTGAAGGATACGTAAGTTCACGTTCTACAGCGTTCAAACAGTTTGACATCAATACCCCTGCGGCGTATACGGCAGGGCCAAATGCGCAACTGGAGGTCAAAGCATATGGCGTAAACAACCGTCCCGAGTTTGTCAACGGTTTTAATCATGGGTTCGGTGTTGCGGTAGCTGCCAAAGCCAATGTATTGAAGACCATTGAACACAATGGTTACTCCATGGTTCAGTTCGGATATTCCGATGTAAGTTTTGCAACCAGCCTACTCTCTGATGTTACAGAGGTTTTTATGGGAGAAATCGACAATGTAGGTCGACCTGAATCGAATTACAGTATCCCTTATGTTAAAATACGATATCCAAGGGCTTATGATTTACAGGGCACCAGTCAGTTAGAGTTCAGTTCTCAATCGAACACTACCTATTTTAAATTTGACAACTTCGAGGGTAGTAAAGCCTCTCCTGTCATTTACGACGTTACCAACGGTCAACGCATTATTGGCGATGTTTCTGGAGGTACTCTACAATACAATTCTTCGTTTGCGGCACCTAAGCAAATGCACATCTTTGATGTCACAGACGCTAAACAAATTGCTGATATTAAACCCGTTACGTTCACAGCGGTTTCTAAGGAGAATGCAAATTACCTCATTATTACCCATCGCAAATTATTGGCAAGTGCAACCGAATATGCAGACTATCGTTCTTCTACTCAAGGTGGATCGCATCGGGTAAAGACACTTTTCGCTGAAGACCTGTATGATCAGTTTTACTATGGCGCTCTACACCACCCAATGGCCATCAAAAACGTAATCAACTTCATATTAGATCAGTTAGGTGAACCTGTAGACAATATTCTGCTGCTTGGAAAGGGTCAGGTATATAAAAATGTGCGTTCTGACCATGTAAAACGGGAGATTTTCGATTTGGTACCGGCAATTGGTAATCCACCTACCGATTACTTATTTGTGAGTAAACTCGATGCCAGCTCAATGACGTTAAAGGTACCTATTGGTCGTGTAGCTGCGCAAAACGACAGTTTCGTTCGGATTTACCTCGATAAAGTTAAGCTACATGAATCCGGAAATCCGGAAGAATGGCATAAAAAGATTATTCAGGTCGTTGGTGGTAAAGACAAAAAAGAAAATGAGCAGTTCAACGATTATGTAACAAGCTACTTCAACATCGCCAATGATTCCTTCTTGGGTGCAACCCGGGTTGTATTCTCTAAAAACGAAGCAGTTCCGGTATCGACCAACCTTATTGAAGTGATTCAGAAGGAGGTAAATAAAGGTGCAAACATCCTCAATTACTTTGGTCACGGTTCTTCCCAAATTATGGAAGTAGATATTGGGCGTGCCGCAGATCTAAACAACTATGGGAAATACCCATTTTTCATCTTTAATGGATGTGCGTTAGGGAATTCCTTTGTCGACAAGTCAATTGGAGAAGAATATATGTTTGAACGCGACAATGGCTCCATTACCTGGTTGGCTTCTACGGGATACGGCTTCCCGT
>DIYD01000141.1:0-8309 GCA_002428905.1 Bacteroidetes bacterium UBA6063
ATTGTTTATGATGCAAGGGCAGTTTACGCAGTTAAACGTTGGTTTCTATTTAAACCGTGGACCATTGGTATCTGGGCTTTGGTTCCGTCAGACCTTTGGCGAGGCGAACAATTCGGATGCCTTGATGTTGTTGGTTGGTTTTAGAAAAGACAAGTTTAAGTTCGGTTACAGTTTCGACTTAACGGTTGATTCGAAGAAAGCTGCAGCTCGCGGTTCGCATGAGATTAGTACAGCGATCGAGTGGTGCCCAAGAAAGCCAATTCTTAAGCACAAACCATTGCACTGTCCGGATTTTTAATCTTAGCATAGACATTTACACAATAAATAAGTAGAATTGCAGTTTAGTAAAAAGACGATCATTTTTCAGCGTATGAAAAGAATTAATATAGTTTTTTTATTTGCCAGTTGTTCAGTTCTGTTGCTGACGGCTTGTAAAAAAGAAAAATCATCCATAACCGGATGGAATTACAACGATGCCAAGTGGGGAGGTTTTGAAACCTACGACTACGCCGGTCAGGAAACTGGCCCAGGTTTGGTTTATGTTAAGGGTGGACAATTCACGATGGGATCTTCAGAGCAAGATGTGCTTTACGATCGAAACAACTTCGAACGTAAGGTTTCTGTAGCGTCTTTCTATATGGATGAGACAGAGATTAGCAACTTGCACTACCTGGAATACCTATACTGGTTACGTCGCGTTTTCGTAGACTTACCTGAAGTATATGAAACAGCTCTTCCAGATACCAATTGCTGGAGAGACCGTTTGGCATACAACGAGCCATATGTAGATTACTACTTACGTCACCCGGCATACAAAAACTACCCGGTAGTTGGCGTAAACTGGTTGCAGGCTACTGAGTTTGCCAAGTGGAGAACAGACCGTGTGAACGAAATGATCTTAATCCGTGAAGGAGTGCTTGTTCCGGATATCAATCAGATGAACGAAGAGAACTTCAACACGGGTGCATACCTTGCTGCTCAGTATCAGGGTGCGGATGGTAAACACCTGGTTAAGGATATTAATGTGAAGAAAGGTACACGTAACGTACGTATGGAAGACGGTATATTCTTACCGGATTACCGATTACCAACAGAAGCGGAATGGGAATATGCTGCAACAGCAAACATTGGCTCATCGCTGTACGAAAACGTGAACGATAAGAAAATCTATTCCTGGGGTGGCTTAACCGTACGTCATCAGGGAGGAAAAGAAAAAGATCGTGGTTTGATCAATGCCAACTTCAAGCGAGGAAAAGGTGACCAGGGTGGTATTGCAAAATGGTTGAACGACGGTGCTTTAATTACGACAGAAGTTAAAGCGTACTGGCCAAACGATTATGGCTTGTACAATATGAGTGGTAATGTGAGCGAGTGGGTGAAAGACGTATATCGTGCTTTGTCTCTGGATGACAACACCGACTTTAACCCATACCGTGGTAACGAATTCCAAAAGCCTAAATTGGATCAGTGGGGTGTGATTGACGTGAAAGATAGTTTAGGTCGTATCGTATACGAAGATGTGGAAACGGTTGATGTACAGGAGCGTAGAAACTACCAATACTCAGACAACCGTGGTTACCTTGATGAAGAGACATACAATGGCGATAACCAGTTGTACCAGTACGGGGTTTCTTCATTGGTGAATGATGAAGCACACGTTTATAAAGGTGCTTCATGGAACGACCGGGCATACTGGATGTCTCCAGGTACACGTCGTTTCCTTGATCAAAGACAATCGTTATCTACATTAGGTTTCCGTTGTGCAATGCACCGAGTTGGAGCACCTTGATGATAACAAAGGATATAAAAAAAGGGGGTAGCATTGCTAACCCCTTTTTTTGTTTAAACGCTTCTTAACAGAACTGCTCGTAAGCGGCTTGCAAGTGCGCAGATATCATTTCTGCTGAACGTCCTTCAATATGATGGCGCTCAATCATATGAACCAAATTGCCGTCTTTGAAAATAGCAATCGACGGTGAAGAAGGAGGGTATGGTAACATCTTCTCTCTGGCCTTGTCTGTTGCTTCTTTATCCTGTCCCGCAAACACGGTTAACAGATGGTTTGGAGTTTTACTCGCTGCTAGCGACTGTATAACACCCGGGCGTGCCGCGCCGGCTGCACAACCACAAACAGAGTTAACCACCATCAACGTGGTTCCTTCTGCAGAAGACATGATCTGATCTACCTGATCAGCAGTCTTAAGTTCTTGAAAACCATGGTCGGTGAGCTCTGCTCGCATTGGTCTTACTAATTCTTCTGGGTACATAAATAAAAATTTTGCAAATATTATTACTTACGAGAAACAAATCACCATAGCATTTGTTTTAAAAAGCACTGTTAAACATTACCTTTGCACCAAAATTTTTCAACAACATAAATATATGACTACGTTGACATCAACATCAAATTACAAAGTAGCGGACATTTCGTTGGCTGACTGGGGTAGAAAAGAAATCCGATTAGCTGAAGCAGAAATGCCGGGCTTAATGTCGCTAAGAGAAGAGTACGGTGATTCAAAACCTCTTGCAGGTGCGCGAATTGCAGGTTGTCTGCACATGACAATTCAAACTGCTGTTCTTATCGAAACATTAACAGCACTGGGTGCAGAAGTTACCTGGTCTTCTTGTAATATCTTCTCAACACAAGATCACGCAGCTGCTGCGATTGCGGCAACGGGTGTACCCGTGTTTGCCTGGAAAGGTATGAACGAAGAAGAATTCGATTGGTGTATTGAACAAACATTAACTGCGTTTGAAGGCGACCAGCCGTTGAATATGATTCTTGACGATGGTGGTGATTTAACCAACATGGTTCTTGATCGTTTCCCGGAGTTGGTAAAAGATATTAAAGGTATTTCAGAAGAAACTACCACAGGTGTTCTTCGTTTATACGATCGTGTTAAAGCGGGTACATTACCTATTCCTGCCATTAACATCAACGATTCGGTTACCAAGTCTAAATTCGACAACAAATACGGTTGTAAAGAGTCTGCAGTAGACGCTATCCGTCGTGCTACCGATGTTATGATGGCTGGTAAAGTAGCTGTTGTAGGTGGATATGGTGACGTTGGAAAAGGTACTGCACAATCTCTACGCGGAGCTGGTGCACGTGTTATCGTGACAGAGATCGACCCAATCTGTGCTTTACAGGCAGCTATGGACGGTTTTGAAGTGAAGAAGATGTCAACGGCAATTCCACGTGCTGACATTGTAATCACAGCTACAGGAAACAAAGACATCATTACCGAAGAGCACTTCAAAATGATGAATGATAAAACCATCGTTTGTAACATTGGTCACTTCGATAATGAAATCGATATGGCTTGGTTGGAAGCAAACAATGACGGTAAATATGAGGTAAAACCACAGGTTGACGTTTTCAAAGTAGGAGGTAACGAAATCATCGTTCTTGCCGAAGGTCGATTGGTAAACCTTGGTTGTGCAACAGGTCATCCATCGTTTGTAATGTCGAACAGTTTTACAAACCAGACCCTGGCTCAAATCGAGTTGTGGCAAAACGCTCAGGCGTATAACAACGAAGTATACACACTTCCTAAGCATCTTGACGAGAAAGTAGCTCGTTTACACCTTGCGAAGATTGGTGTAGAGCTTGAAGAGTTAACAGATGAGCAAGCACAATACATCGGAGTTAACCCTCAAGGTCCTTACAAAACAGATATGTACAGATACTAGTATCTATTCTACTAAAATATAAAGGCCGTTAATCTCAGATTAACGGCCCTTGTTTGTGTTCCGAATTCTTTATTTTTCCTTCGAATTGAAATTGTAAAACGCCACATCGTTCAATGATTTGGCAGAATTGCATTTCGAATTGATATCTTCCAGTGCCCAGGTACTTCTTTCGGTGTAATTGTGTATCACCTGTTCAATTCCGTTTTGAATGGATGTTGGATTCAATTGAACAAATTCTACCCATGGTTTAAGGTCACTCAGCACTTCTCTGAAGTTGATCTTGTCCAAAAACAATACCGGAAGTCCACTGGCGCCATATTCATAGAGTTTGTTCGATCCTGTTGCTGAAGACGTATCTAAAATTCCGGTACCGTTGTAAAACGCTATCCCAATGTCGAATTGAGGAAGGGTTTCTGCCAATTGCTTATACGACAGCGGGTCGTGAAAATAAACCCGATCCGAGATCTTCAGGCGTTCTATTTTATCTTTTAGGTCAGTGGTAAACGTACTCGGGTAGGTAAACAAATGAAGTTCGAGTTGTTTGCCTCCAACCGGTTGCTGAAGTGCTTCAGCCAATTCACTAATGCCTCTGTTCACCGAAATTGCGCCAGAGAAGACAAGCTTTATGGTGTTGCCTTCTACTGATTTGGGCTTGCCAAATCTGAATATCTCAAGTGACGGGTAATTCCGAATTTCTATATACTTTGACACCGCTTGCTGGTGTGCCGGATAGTGCGTTAATCGGTCAACCGATGGCGATGAAAAACCATAACATTGTTGTATCACCTTCTTTTCAGCCCATTTTGCCAGGTTGCTAAGATTATATCCTTTGACAGGATTAATTACATCATGAGAGTGATACCACAGTTTGTGCCTTTTAGAGGAAAGAAATTTCGAAGGCAATAACACGGCCAGGCAGCTGTATAGATCGTATACATAGTACCGTTCTGGTTTGTGCTTAAACATTGCTCTGAATACCTCAAGCTGAAATCGGATAAAGTTTCGCAAGCTTGTAATTGTGCCTCCGCCTTGCAGCGAGTTCACGCGTGTAACATGCACATTCTTAGGAAAGTTCCACGGAATGTCTTTTACATTTCTCGATATTATTCGTACTTCAATGCCTTGTTGGCTCAGGTACAAACACTGATTTAACGTAGGAGGAAAGGACTGTACGTCATCGTATATCAGAATTAGTGCAGACGTTTTTTTCATTGAGTTCTACGAATGATTTATAGATATCGGATTAACCTTGAGTTGTTATACGATCAAATATACTGGTTAACACTACCGATTTTAATTTTTCGCGCATGTTGAACTCGATTCGATACATAATCAATATCACGGATATAAATGGTATTGTTATCTCCGAATAACGGCAGTTTTGTGAGGGTTTTTGTGGATGGTTCATAGTGGTACGGATTAAATCCATGATCCACGAGTATTTGGTGTATAGCCGACTCGTCGTAACCGTAACGGTCTCCCGATCCATTGAGTTCAATGATGATGGCCTTAAGTTCTTTATTTTTCAATGTGTTTGAAGCGCCGTTCAGTACTTCGGTTTCAAAACCTTCAACATCGATCTTGATTAACGCCGGACTTTTGGTACCCAACACATTGTCTAACGTATCAACATCAACTTCCAGTACATCCTTTTCACCTTCAACCGCAACGTGGTTAACGGTATCCAGGGATTTTGTAAACTTTAAAGTGCTTTTTGCGCTTCCTAGTCCAATGTTCAAGGTTTCAACCCGATCCCACATTTGGTTAATCGATACATTTTCGTTGAGGTTAGCATAGGTGTCCGGTAAGGGCTCAACGGCAATTGTCCGGGATTTGATTTCACCAGAAGCTAAAACGGTATACGCTCCAACATTAGCCCCAATGTCAATAAATAAGTCTTCTTCCCGCAAAAAATGAAGCAAGAAACCCATGTCGTGGTATTCCATTAACCCGCAATAGAGGTTTCCAGTAGCACCGGTTAACCCCTTCCACATAATGAGTTTACTGTTTTCCGTGAAGCCATACACAATCGGGAATTTGTTTAAGCGACAGTTAAGTTGCCACTTTACAAATCGAATCAGGCTGGTAACCTTGCCGTTTGCGTTTAGCGGGTGGTTGTAAATGTACTTCAGTGTATTTGATAACATGGACTCGAAATTACAAGGATTGAAATGTGAAAAGTTTAGCCTTTAGTCTAATTCGTATTAATTGCCCCAATTCGCTGGGTCGTTTCTCCAGGTCTCCAGTACCGGAAGCTCTTCCGAAGTAATTATGCCTGCTTGTTGTGCATGGTTCAATAAGTCGTTGTAGGTGCCCAATGATAAATGTGGGCAATCGGCGGCTTTAAAGTTTGCTGTTGCGATATCGAAGCCATAGGTAAATATAGAGATCATTCCAACAACATGATAACCACTGGCACGTAGGTATTCTACGACCTTTAAACTGCTTCCACCCGTGGAGATCAAATCCTCTACCACAAGTACTTTGTCCGTAAGGTCTAACCGACCTTCCAATTGATTCTTCATCCCATGTGCCTTTGGCTTAGGACGGCAATACGCATAAGGCAATTGTAAATGATCGGCTACCAGGCCTCCAATGGCAATACCAGCCGTAGCAACACCACATAGTGCCGTAGCGCCTGAGAAATGCTCCTGAACAGCCGCTGCCATCTCCTCCTTGATAAATGTGCGTATCTCAGGATGTGACAGCGTGACACGATTGTCGCAGTATATCGGAGAATTCCATCCGCTAGACCATTTAAACGGGTCTTTAGGTTGTAATTTTACGGCTTGTATTTTTAACAGATATTCGGCTAATTTGGCCGACGTATTTGAGTTGGAGATCATGGGGCAAAAGTATAAAATATTCTTACGAGCGCATCGCTTTGTTTTTGAACAACATCAACTGGATCGCTCACCAGATATTGTCATTAATACCTCGAGTAAGAAGTTGTTAAAGCACTTGTTCCGCTATCTTAAAAAGGAGCAAACCCCAAAGTTGGTTTATGTTACCCAGGAAAAGGGATTTAAATTCTTTAAAAAGAAAATCAATCTGATTACGGCTGGTGGAGGTCTTGTCTACAACACACAGAATCAATTGTTGTTGATTAAGCGTAATGGCATATGGGATTTACCAAAGGGAAAGCTTGAAGCTGAAGAAGATTTCAAAACTGGGGCACTACGCGAAGTAGAGGAAGAGTGTAATGTGAATGCACTAACCATTGTAAATAAGCTCACCAACAGTTACCACCTATATGATGATGGCGATACCTGGTGCCTCAAGAAAACAGCATGGTATATCATGCAAACGGAGAACTGGGAAATGGCAAAACCTCAATTGGAAGAAGGCATTACCGACATTAAATGGGTGTCAAACGAAGATTTGAACATACAGGAACTAAATACCTACAGCAGTATTAAGACCGTACTGCGTCAACATCTACCTCTACGGGGAGATATCTAGAATAGTCACCGCCATGTGTGATTAAATCGCGTATTACCGTGGAACTCACTGCGGTGAATTGCTGTTCACTCAACACAAATACACTTTGAATAGTTGAATCCAGGTCATGATTTACCATGGCAATCTGTTTCTCATATTCGAAATCTGCTACCGTGCGTAAACCGCGTAAGATAAAGTTGGCACCTATTTCAGCGCAGAATTGTATCGTAAGCCCACTGTAGTCTACCACGCGTACCTTCGGTTCGTCTTTATAGATCGAATCAATCCAGTTTTTGCGTGTTTCAAGCGTAAACATGGTTTTTTTAAGTGCGTTCACACCAATAGCTATGATGATCTCATCAAACAGGTCTAATCCCTTTGTCACAATGTCTTTGTGACCATTTGTGAATGGGTCGAATGTACCCGGAAATAAAGCGATGCGTGGCATTAGTCCAAAGATACGTCAAATTGAAAGAAGCTAAAAACAGATTGACCGTAAGCTCGCGACTCTACAAGATTCGGATGATCCCACTTCAAGGATGAATGATGCTCTATGATGAGT
Organism: Bacteroidetes bacterium UBA6063; assembly: GCA_002428905.1. Classification (GTDB taxonomy): domain Bacteria; phylum Bacteroidota; class Bacteroidia; order NS11-12g; family UBA9320; genus UBA987. The sequence goes on from DIYD01000141.1 coordinate 7,697, forward strand.
GCTCCATTGGGTTGGAGAAGCTTGTATTCAAATACCAAATCTGGGAGATCCTTGATCCTGGCCAGATGGTAAGGCGGGTCAGCAAATATGATGTCGTAAGTATCTTCTGTCTTCTTCAAAAAGCGAAATACATCCGATACCACAAACCTTAGGTCTTCGACCGATTTGCTTTTTGCAAAACGCATATTTTGCTGTTGAACACTTCGGTTTAACTCAACTGAAACCACGTCTTTGGCACTGCGTGAAGCAAATTCAAGAGCCACAGATGCACTACCGGTAAATAAATCAAGGACCTTCAAATCCTGAATATCATATCTACTTTGAATAATACTGAATAACGCCTCTTTCGATCGATCTGTAGTAGGACGAATAGTGCCTTTTTTGGGCATTGGAATAACCATACCTCTGTATCTCCCAGAAATTACACGCATGCAATTCTCATGTTAAGCATGGTGGCGTTCGATTGTGCCTTAGGAACAGATTCGATATGGCCTATGTAATGACCAAACAGCGATTTACAATTGGCATAACTCATAAACGCTTCAGGAGATTCGCACCAAACCAACCAAAGTTGCTCGTTGTCTATCTCTAGCTGTTCAACTGCTAACATAAT
>DIYD01000141.1:8359-11243 GCA_002428905.1 Bacteroidetes bacterium UBA6063
AACATAATGAAATAGAAAACATCCTCGTGCGACTTACACGGGAACCGATTGGCGAGCAACATGTCTTTGCCTTCGGTGATATGCATCAATAACTCTTCACCTTGAATAAGGCAAACCAGTTGAATGCCTTCGCGTTGCTTGAACTGAGCCGTAAACTGTGCCATTACTTCAATGTCACTGTTATACTGTATTGAAGGGAACTTTTCCTTTAAGACACTCAAAAAATCGCCTTGAACACTGTAGAGCAATGCAATATCCTGGTTGAACCGACCGCTAATTAACTCATGCGATTTTGCCAATGTGTGACTTGCGCTGTATACAAGCTGTTTGTCTTCAATGCTGTTGACTACTGGCGGAATTGGCAAAATCCCTGTATTGCACACGACCAAATCCACCTGGCCAAAGATTTCTTTAAGTTGCGGATGCGTGCCTAGTTGTTGTTGCAACACTTCAACGTCTGGTATTGCAACTTCCCCATATGCGACGTATTTAAGGTTTTTGTCGGTTACAACATAGTGCAACTCATCTTCATAAAGTGCTAAAAAAAGCCGATTGCTTATCGCGTGAAGATACGGCTGTTCCACACTGAATTATTTCCAGTTACCGGAGTACTTTGCCTCAGAGATAGAACCTACACGAAGCGGTTGCTTAGGGTGATTCGGGTTCTTACGTTGACGATCGTATGGATATGGGTCGGTTACCTGGAAAACGGGAACTTCCACATTACCCTGAACGACACGTCCAGCAAGCAATTCAAACTTCGCCGTGTCTAGAGGCGGAACAAATGCAATGGAATCAACACTGAAATTCTTGAACAAACTGTCTTGAACACCAACCTCGATAACTTCTTTTCGGTAAACCGAAGTAGAGTCGTCTTTATCTCCATACTCAACCGTAACCTGCATTGTGCCGGTTTTTATAAAGTTGATTAAGGTGTCAAAGTCATTGGTGAAGTCACCTTTAACATCTTTGTATGTTAATTGGGCAAGACGAATTTTCTCAAGCTTGGTAATTACCTGATTTTCAATAGATTGAACTTCTTGTCGGTATTCCAATTCACTCGCTACTGAGCGGTAAAGCAAGAAGGCTAGCAAACAGGCTAGAAGAAAAAATACTACTTTTAAAATATTGTTAATCATACTGTGTTGACTTAGGGCAATATTAACGATTTCAATTTAGAATTGGTATTAAGCTATGTTACCGTTTTATAATTCGACCATTTTAGTGAAGCAACGGTTATTTTAGGTATCTATTTCCTACCCAAACATATCTTCGGTTCACATATTCCGGATTGGTGAAACTAGCATTTCCTGCAGGGTTTCCGCCAGTTACATGGAAATCACTGAAAGCCGCGTGTTGGTTTACAAATGCAGCACCACCGAAATTGAACGAAACAGGAGTAAACGACTCGTTCATCTTTTCTTCAATCACAGTCATCATGTCTTCATCCGTACTGTAAGCAAGACAAGTTAAAGCACCTTTGGTGCGCGCCAATTCAGCAGCAAGCTCAACGGAGTGATTTCTACTTTCTGTTTTAACCACAAAAACTATTGGACCGAAGCATTCGTGACTGTAAGCATCGACATTCGTGTGATCTGTAACCACAACACGTGGTGTGAATATTCGAGCATTTTCGAACTCCGGATTCGTTATATCTTGTCCGTCTAAGGCAAGTGTACCACCAAAATCACCACCGTCTTGAATCCGTTTAATGGTATTGTCGTTTTGGATGCTGCCAAGTGTTCCAGCGCCCATTTTTGGGTGATTCACCAGGCCTTCAACGCTTTTCGCAATGATGGTAGCCACCTCATCAAAAGATACCTTACCTTCAGCTGTTTCAATGCCTTCGGCAGGAACAAATACATTTTGTGGAGCAGTACACATTTGACCTGAGTATAGAGATGCGGAGAATGCAATGTTTTGTCCAACCGCTTTCATATCCTGTGCAGAATCCAGGATCACATTGTTCACTCCGGCTTTCTCGGTAAATGTAGTTTTGTCTAATCCTTCAATGTAATCACCAAAGGCATTTCCACCTGTATAGTCAATCAGGCTAATGGCATCATGTTCGGCTAACTGCTTGGTAATTGGATTATTCACTGTATCTACACCCAATTGGATTACATTCGGGTCGATATTGTTCTCTACCAAAACCTTGCGCAACTCTGCTATAACGACAGCAATTGGTAAAATGGCTTTAGGGTGTGGTTTAATGATAACCGGGTTACCTGTGATTAAGCTGGCATACATTCCTGGAACGGTGTTCCACGTTGGAAAAGTTGAGCATCCAATGACTAAGCTAATGCCTTTGGGCTGAGCCTTCCATGTTTTCTGAAGACTAAGATCGAATTTGCCCATCGGTTTTACCCAGTTTACTTCTGCAGGGAAGCGGCTTAATTCTTCATAGCCCATAGCAATCGCCTCTAGTGCGCGGTCGTTTGCATGGGGGCCAGATGCCTGAAACGCCATCATGAAGCTTTGACCCGTCGTATGCATGGTTGCATAAGCGATATCAAAATACCGTGCTTCAACTCGTGCCAGTGATTCAATGAGTAGTGCAGCACGATCGTTTAACGAAACATTCTTCCACGACTTTGCGGTTTGTGCATTGCCGATTAAGGTGTCAACACTTAGTTGGGGGTACGATACTCCTATGCCAATTTGCATGTACGGAGATACTTCTTCACCAATCCAGTTATCTGATTCAATGTTCAGTTCCTGAAACTCCTGATTCATCATTTTGGCGAACCAATCGCGTCCGGCATCATTCGCCTCGGCTGGATATGCCTTTGGGTGTTCAGGATATGGAGTATAATACGTTCGTGTATGAATAGCCTCGATGGCTTTGTTTAATACGTCTTGATGTTTGCTGTATAAACTCATT
>DIYD01000140.1 GCA_002428905.1 Bacteroidetes bacterium UBA6063
ATAGCAATAGTATTGATCACATAACAGTTTATCGGTGTATTGTAAGGTAGATGCATCTACCTCGGCAATTTCATTAAAGCTGATGCCATCTTCTGATCGGTAGATAACGTATTTGTCAACGCCATTCCAGCCCGTGTACGTGGTCCAGTCAAGATTTAGCGCAAAGTTTTCACCAGGTGTTACGTTTAATATAATCGGACAGTGTGAAATCGATAGTCGTCCTTCATCGCCACAATTGTTGGTATGAGACAAGCTAAAGCAGTGACTTTCTTTAAGGTCTGCATAGTTTACACGAATCATCGATTCCTGATTAATTACACCTTTGTAAAGTACCTGCTGAGACCCGTTGTCATACACTGTTGTGTGACTAAGGAATTCTGGGTCTATATCGCTCCAATGTACCTCAATCTCATCCATGTCGTTTACCGTAACATAGGTGATCTCGCCTTGAGGGATATCGTCTATACCACGCACCACAACCGAAGAATCGAAACTGCCAGCACAGCCTTCTGGCGTAATGGCAGTAAGATTCAACACGTACTTACCCGATTGGTTAATGGTCAGGTCGTACGCAGGAACTTTAGTAGTGTCTAAAATTGCAAGATTGTTGATTGACCAAACCCAGTCGGTTACCGTGGTGTTGTTTAGGGTGTGACCTACGGTCATCACCTTTTCATTGAGGCAGGGTACTTGTGTAAACGAAAAATTGACTACTGGATTTTCGTGTACCTGCACTGCAAAAGTTGAAGTGTCTGAACAGTTGTTCGAGTTGGTTACAACCAACTGAATTGTGTGGTTTCCGGTCTGGGATAATGAAGGATTAATGGAGGTCTCTCTCGAGATTTCCGTACCATTTAAAAGCCAACTTCTGCTTGTAATTCTTTGGCTTTCATCATTCAATGCGACCTGAACAGGGGAGCATCCTTCAAAATTTCCATCCGATGGAACCGCCGTCGGAGACTTCAACACCACCACGGTGTCTGGACTTTCGTATACGGCAGCACAACCAAGGCTGTCGCGTACATATAAACTCGGTATATATGTTTGTCTTAAATTGGTGGTTAAGACGTGGTAAACGTGTTTATCAAATTTTTGTGTAGAGTCTAATTGTGTGTTATCGTCGAAGTTGAAGAAGTAGTCTTTAACCGACGTACTTTTATTCACAAAGCCCACTTCTAACGGCTCACATCCAACCGGATTGACAACTTCAAAATCAGGCACCGGACCAAATACTTTAACAAAGTTGTCTCGGGTTAAGGTATCGGCACAACCCAAATAACTTTTTGAAATCAGACTAACATCAAAGCCGTCATTAAAACCGGTATTGCGATTGTATATATTGGCTATTTGCTTGTCTGTGGTTGTGATCTTTGAATCATCTCCGAAATCCCAGAAAAAGGTATCGGCATTTACACTAAACGTGTTAAACTGGGCATACGCTGGTGCGCAGAATAAATGCGTATCGGCAAGTTCAAAACCACTTTGTACAATAATCGATTGTAAGGTCTTAGACATTGTATCGAAACATGTGTTCTCCTTAGAAGCAATGAGTTCGATGGTATAAACCTCGTTCGACTTTGGTGTAAAACGCGCATGGTTCGTGTCGAGCTCAAGTGCGTATTTACCATTTGTGTGTACGGTCCAGGTGTAATCCGCTTCACCCATTGCCGAAGTGTTTTTGAGATACAGTTCTTCAAATGCACAAATGGAGTCCTGATTTAATTCAAAGCTTGCTTCAACTCCGGCGTATATAACGGTTGATTTGTTGCCAACACCACAACCCGCGCTGTTCTCAGCATGAACGTAAATGGTATATGCGCCTTTTTTTGTTATCGATATTTTGGGATTCTTTGCATGAAGATCGTCTATTGTTGCACCCTCATTCGGTAAGATACTCCAGCTGTAACTCAATGCGTCAGAACTATGTCCAACATGCACATTCGCAGTTGTGTTAAACCTTGGCGCAACATTCATAGGCAGACATCCATTGTCTTTGTCGACTTCAATTGTGCCTGACAATCCGTTTACGTCAACCGCATTGAATTTGGTCATTGAATCTCGGCATCCATTGTTGATCTGATGAATGTATTTCACGTGATAAGGTCCCATTCGGTCTAGTTTGACATGCACCGTTTTTGCGGTATCTAACTGCAGGAATTCACCTACTTTTCCACCAGCCTGATACACTTCCCATCCAAAGGTGAATGGTGCTTCTACCGGGGTTGTTTTAGCTGTAATTTCGACTTCCGTACCGTTGCAAATGGTTGGGTCTGAAATCTCAAAATCAATTTTTGGCTCGATAATATGTATGAAATCGTCTGCCTTTAGTGTGTCTTTACACCCGATGGTATTTCCTGCAAATAGCTTCACATCATAAAAGCCGGGTTTGCTGAATTTTTGATCGATGTACGGTCCTTTGCCCTGGTTGTAAATTGTCTTACCATCCAGGTCATAAACTACCCAGTAGAAAGAATCTCCCGACATGTAAGAGCTTGCTGGTGTATTGTGTCGTAATGTGATTAACTGATTTACACAACCAATTTTCTCTTCCTTGCTTATCGTAGGACGAATAGAGTCTACGCGTATGAACTGACGACCAAACATGGTGTCTTTACAACCGTATTGGTCTGATGCAATTAGCTCAATAGAGTATCGCCCCCATTTCTTACTCGCATATGTGAGTTTCTTGCCATTTTCTTTGCGAATAACATTGTCTGCGATATCAAGTACCTTCCACTGGTAAGTCAACGGCTCATTGTTGTATGCAGATGACTGGTTTTTGATGTGTGTTGTATGCGGTATAAAGCAATGGTAGTTATCGTTACTGGAGAACCTGGCCTGCACATCCTTTACACGTACGGCATTTTTGATTTTGGCCACAGAAAAACATCCGGCATCGTTCAGTAAGAGGCTAATATCGTAATCACCTGGCGTATTGTATTTTGTTTTTATCTCCGTGTTCGATACCATTACCGTATCAGGAGAACCAGCCAACAACCAGATGTAGGTTCCGCTCCCTGGGTTTTTTACCTTCACCGTTGTTTGGTTCTTCAAACAAAGAATGGAATCTTCAACTTCAATATTTAATGGTAGGGAATCTCCAAAATGCAAGTAGTCTTTCTTCTCCATTTCGTGTTTACAACCGTTTGTGGTTGTGACCATCAAAGCAGCGCCAAACTTTCCAGGTTTAACATAGGTGAGTTTTGGTGGATTCTTTTTGTTTGACGATTTGATATTCGCTCCTTCGAACTTCCAGTGATACGTCTGTACTTTTTCATCGAACGCGTTTACGCTTCCGGTAAACTGAACGTTTTTGGTTACACATCCTGAAGTTTGATCTGCATAAAAGTCAACCGATACATCTGCGTGCACTTGCGCTACATTGAAGTGCTCCTTAACATTCGAACAACCAAAAGAATCTGTGATCACCTGGTATACATTTTTGGAACCTGTAGTCGAAAATCGGTGTACCAGCGTATTGGTTGAATTGGCGTAGTTTGTGCCATCGACAATCCAGCTAATAGACTGGGTGTGTGGTGTTGTATTAATAAGGGTTACGGTATCCGGACCATCGCATAATTTTTTTCTTGAAATTTCGAAGCTGGGATTGGGTTTACCTAAAATCTGGGCAATGCTGTTTTCTGCTACTACACAGGAGTTTCCGCCAGGGAAGGTCACTTTCACCCGAACATTAACGGTTTGAGGGTGCAAATAGAATTCATGAACGGTGTCGGTGTTTGCAACATATCCTTTACCAAAATCCCATAAAAATGAAGATCCTGTTGGAGCGCCAGACAATTTGAAATTCACAATACCAGGAGCGCATTGAAATTTTTTGTCAACCGAAAGTTTTAATTGGGAGCATTGCGAAAACGCAGCAAAATGCTGAAGCGCCGTGAAAACGGCCGTAGTTAATAATTTTCTCATCACAAGCTGGCGTTTTTAGTAGTAGTAGTCGCATTGCCAGCGGCACAAAGTAAGTGAAAAAAGTTATTAACACCAAATTGTTAATCATTTTGAGGCGATAGAAACGGTCGATTTAAAGATGAAGTTAAGCCTCTGATCTGTTGCAGTATAAGGCAATTGTGTTAATTTCGTCCCAAATTTTATGCGATGAAAAAATTAGTGGTATTGTGTACAGTGATTTACGGTTTGACAGCCTGTAATGCACCTTCAACTGGAAACGGAGCATCGGTTGATTTAACCGAGACAAACAAGCGTTTATATGAGCGTGCTGTAAAAATGGGGGACGATCGAACTGCCATGGTAGCTTTGAACTATTTGTTGTTAAACGATACAAATAATTACGAATACACAGATTCACTTGCCCGTATTTATCTCACGACAGGCAACCTGAATGCAGGAATCGATCTAGGCTTGAAAGTGATGGACAAGTACCCGGATAATCACAAACTGTTGGAACTGGTTGCCGTTGCACAAGGGTACAACAGAGACTACATCAAGTCGTATAAGAATTTCAAAAAACTTCATGAAGAAGTGGGTGATGTGACCTATTTATTCATGATGGCTCAGGTGCTGGTAGAGCAGCAAAACTATAACGGAGCAATAGAAAAACTGGATTTGGTAATTGCCGATACGGCAACGGGTAGATTTGATGCACCTACTTCATCTGGTGGAATGCAAGAGGTTGATATTAAAGCAGGGGCGTACTTCTTCAAGGCGCAATACGCGTTTTCACAGAATAAACAGCAACAAGGCGTTGATTTCCTACGTAAGGCGCTGGATATAGATCCAACGTATGAAGCTGCAATTGTAATGGCACAGAACTTAGAATCAATGGCTCAGCAACAGGCGGCCTATAATCAGCAAATGCAACGTCAGTCAGCTCAACAAAGTGCCGCTAAAACAGAAGCTCAGAAATACGAAGAGTGGAAGCGTAAGAATGGACAGTAAGCTACGCTTTGGGCTTCCATTCTACTTCTTTGGAGCCTGTTGAATGAGAGATGCTACGCGCAACAGTAAACAGGTAGTCCGATAATCGGTTTAGGTAGCGCACTACTTCAGGGCGTAGGTCTATCTGCTTGTTTAACGAAACACAACAGCGTTCAGCTCTACGACAAACGGTTCGAGCTAAATGGGCCACGGCATTGGTTTGGTTCCCTCCTGGCAATACGAATGATTTCAACGTAGGCAAAGGCTCCGTTAACGCATCAATCCAGTGTTCCAGATCCTTTATGTCGTTGTCATCAACCCGGTCGAGATTCAGTTTCTCAAATACTTCAGGTAACGAAGCGAGTTCTGAACCGAGCGAGAATAAGTTATTTTGAATGGAAGTAAGTTGGTCCTTGATTTGTTTTGAGGTATCGGTGGAAGACGAGACCATACCAATTACAGAGTTCAGTTCATCCACAGTTCCATAGGCAGTGATGCGTAAATCATCCTTGTCCACCTCGTTCTGACCTAAGATGGACGTCTTTCCCAAGTCGCCTTTTTTGGTATATACCTTCATGTCTATTTGTTGATCACCTTCGGAACTTTAAAATAGTCCGAGTCTGCATTAGGAGCATTTTTAAGTGCTCTTTTTTTGTCTAATGAAGGTTCAACAACATCATCACGCAAATGGTTTGTTCGGTCCGACATATAAATTAGCGGTTCTACACCATCGGTGTCCAGACCATTCAATTGTTCACAAAACTCCAGAATACGTTCCAGATCTTGTTTAATCTGCACTTTGTCCTGGGCTTCGAAGCTCAAACGTGCCAGATGAGAAAGCTCATCGATTTTCTTATCGGTTATCTTCATTTGCGGCTTCAAAGTTAAGTTTATCGAAGGTATTTTGGATAATACTGTGGGTCTTCTCAATCAAATCAGGTAAATCTTTATCGGTAAGGTCTGATGTTTCAATAGGTTCATGCACGACCATGCGCATTTTACCAGGAGTTCCGCCACTTTTGAATCCCCCTTCCGGAAGCCTTTTCCAGTTGTCAACGATTGTAACCGGGACAATCTTAACCTGGTTTTCTATGGCCATACGAAATGCACCCGATTTAAAACGAACCATTTTAGGCACGTTGTTGGCAATCCCTCCTTCGGGGAATATGCCAAGACTATCTCCATTGGAGAGTGCTTCAGATGCCGCATTAAAGGCAGTAACGGACTCGCGTAGACTCTTCCTGTTCACCGATATATCGATGGTTTTAAAAAAGATACTGAACACAGGGATGTTCGCCAGTTCGCTTTTCGCCAGAAAACGAAAATAGTAGCGTAACTGAACGTTGAGACTTAAGATATCTAAATAGCTAAAGTGGTTGGCAACGAAGATGTACTGGTCGTTTTTGTTGAGTGGTGCTTCATATGTTGTCCGTGGACGAAGGCCGCTAAAAAACATGATTAACCGGCCCCAGATGCCTCTTAAATTGTGGGCATATTTATACGTCCGTTCATGGAGCAACAATAACCAAAACGTGGGTAGAAAGACGATGAAAATAGCCAGGAACCACAGGAAGAAATAAACTGCCCAGGCGTATCTCAAGAAGCGGATCATCTTAGTTGATTTCGGATTCGAGGTATTCTTTAAGCTTATGTGCTTGTTTGTCTACGAAGCTACGCAACTTTGGTTCGGCCATCATTTTCATGAACATATTAAGCTCGGCGTTGATCTTGCCAACAACCTTGCACTTGTCGCCAACTGAAGAGATTAACCATTCAATATCGAATTGGAAGGGAAGTTTGCCAGTTGGTTTCAATTTGATTTTTTCTCCTACGACCCGTTCGGCCACATCAATACTGAATTTGCCCAGGCCTTTCAGATCTAAACTAGCGTTTTCTTCCGTTGCAGTGAACGAGGTCACATCCGAAGGCATTAAATTCTTATAGTTTCT
>DIYD01000156.1 GCA_002428905.1 Bacteroidetes bacterium UBA6063
AATGGCGAAAAGACAGTAAAGGAAAGTATCAAAACATTGGCGAAACCAAGGTTGAATCACAAATTGAAGTGATTACATGTACCAGTAACAACCCGCCTGTGCTCACATCAAGCAAGGATTATACAATCTGCGAAGGCCAAACATTGGTTGTTGATCTAAGTACGATAGATAAGGCAAAGGCCCCTCCACCACCTAATCCAACCCCTGATCCCGACACTACAAAAATGGTGCTTGTGACCAAAATACCAGGAGCGAAATACAAATTAGGTGCTGATACACAACTCAATCAGACAGCAAAGTTTACCTGGACACCCGATTCAAATGTTACAACGGATAGTGTATTTTCTTTTCTAGTTAGAACATACGACAAAGTATGCGATTGGCCTATGATGGATTATTCGAGGTTTACTATAACGGTGACACCTAAAATAGATGTTGCGTTTACACGCAAGATGACTACCTCATGTGGATCCTACGAAATTGAAGCCAACTACGATATAAAAGCTGGGCCCAAAGCCACCGTGTTTTGGGAAATCCTCGATACGGCGGGTAAACGCATAACCGATACGGCATTAATCGCTTTTGGCCCAAACCTCGACAGTACCAGTGATCAGAAGTTGGAAACCTTAGACATAAATCAACCAGGCACATATATTCTTAGATCAACGTTTAGGTCAGGTTTAGGACCTTGCGAAGAGATTTGGCTTGATACATTTTACAGCGATGGTCGGATGAATTTAATACTGCCTGAAGACACCGCCTTTTGCAGTGGTACAAATTTTACCTGGGAGATTTCACCTAACGATGCGAAGAACCTTTCATCGTACCGGTGGTCTTACCACCAGGATGAGGACACCACCCAAAAGATTTCAAAGAGCGTAACTTCTTCGACTCATTTAAAGCTAAGTGCGACGGGAACCACGGGTTGCAAGGAGGTAGATTCGGTAAGGATTACTGCACAGTATGTGCCTATGCTGGAGAAGTTAAACGATACCCTGTATTGTGGCATTGGTAGCCCTCCTATTTATAAAGCGGTTGATGTGTTGGACTCGGGAAAGGTGACCAATTCGTTTGTTTGGAATACCGGTAATACCGACGATACCCTTCATGTATCAGGTTCAGGACGATATTGGGTAAAAGCCGAAAATGAGTGTGGGGCTCAAGCGGACACCTTTGATGTGACCTTTGATAAATTGTATAAAATTGAACTGGGGCCCAATCTTCAGGTGTGTGATGATCCGTTCATCACCATAGGCGATAGTATATCTGTTTCTGGTGTAAAATATCAGTGGAAGAGTGGAGACACTACAAGTACGATGAATGCGGGAGCTATTGGGTGGTACAACGTAACGGTATCCAACGGTTGTGGTTCCTATACGGATTCGGTCTTTGTTCATTTTGATAAGACTCCGGAGCCAATTCACTGGCCAGATACGCTTTTGTATTGCGATGAGGTCAAAGACATTTACGATGCGGAAAATCCGGGTTTCCGGTATTATTGGGATGACGGTAGTAAGGCGAGAACCAAGAATATTGATCGAACCGGATTGCATTATGTGGAAGTGCAATCGATTCACTGCGGTCATGTGCGCGACACCATTTACGCAGACCTTATGCTTTCACCGAAGGTGGATTTAGGCAACGATTCTATTGTGCCCATCGGATTTAGCAAGACGTTAGATGCAGGGGTACAGGATGTTACCTATTTGTGGAGCACAGGAGATACAACACAAAGTATCACGGCCGATACATTTACGACCTACTGGGTAGAACTGAAAAATGAGTGCGATACCGTTCGCGATTCGGTAACATTTACACATAATCTTGGTATAGCGGCATTGCACTTGATACCGAAAGTGATGATCGTTCCGAACCCAAATAGAGGCACATTTACGTTAGGTGGCGATCTGGACCAATTACAGACAATTAAGGTTTTTGATCAATTGGGTAGAGAAGTCTCGTTTGATTATGTATTGACCGAAAACCAGGTGAGATTGCATGAGCCAGCACCGGGTATGTATTTATTGAAATTGATCTTAAACGATGGGTCTTATACTATGCGGATTCTGGTCAATTAGCGTTTGATTTACCCCCAATAAGGTTGATTTTGTATTAAATCAGCGACAGAATCGGGCATTTTCACCTTTTTAACTTTACATAATTGCCCTTTGTTTGTACTTTAGCCGTCCAAAAAAGATTAAACAATTATTAATTATGGCAGCAAAGTTTGAAATTTATCAGGATGCAAGTTCACAGTACCGCTTTAGATTAAAAGCAGGAAACGGAGAAAATATTCTGGGAAGTGAAGCGTATACTGGCAAAGATGGTTGCAAAAACGGTATTGCTTCTGTACAAAAGAATAGCGGAGATGAAGGACGCTACGAAATGTTGACAGCTAAGAATGGAAAGTCTTACTTCAACTTAAAAGCTAAAAATGGTCAGGTGATTGGAACCAGCCAAATGTATGCGAGCGATTCTGGCGCTAAAAATGGAGTTGCTTCTGTAATGAAAAATGGATCTACAACAAGTGTTGATGATTTAACATAATTCAAACAAGAAGCTTTAAGAAAAGGAGGTTTGACCAGATTCAAACCTCCTTTTTTATTCCTTAATTATTCGTGTATAAAGCAGTCGGTTGGCAAAGTCATCAATCACTAAAGTATATACACCTGATGGTGCCGTGCTTAAATCAAGGGTTCTTGAGTCGGCATGCCAATTTAGATCCAGCCTACGACCTTGTACATCGTAAATTCCCACCGGTCGCATATGTAACGGGCCGCCTAGTTTAAAGATACCATCGGTGCTTGGGTTGGGATAGATTTCTAATCCAATTACCTGGAGTTCTGAAACACTAACAAACATGAAGTTAAACGAATCCGAAATGGTAACACAACCCGAATCATTGGTTACGGTAACCCAGTAGGCACCGTCAAAAAGGGGCTCATAACGTTGATTGGTTGCACCTGAAATTCGCCCTGCTTTATTCAGCCATTGGTTGCCCTCGGTTGCGCTGGAAACCAAAATATTTTTGTCTAGCGTTATAATTGGTTTGTTTGGAACTTCGTGTACCCGTAACTCCGTAAAAGCAGAATCGGAACAACCTGCAAAACTCACTACTTTGTATTGCACATTGTACGATCCGGGACCAAATTGTTTCGGGTCGAAGTGCGTCAAAGTCTGACCATTGATACTATAAACTCCAGAATCTGAAGGCAATCCACCCAGGAGTTTTATCTGTTCAGCATCGGCACAAATACCAGGCAATTCAGGAAGTTCCACCTGAGGAACATCGGCCACGGAAATGACGGTAGAATCTGTGCCTACACAACCATTCGAACCGGTATAACGATAAATGATCTTGTGGTTACCAGCTTTAGCTAATTGAGGCGAAAACACCTGTCCGATTACGCCTTTACCCTCAGCAGTTCCTCCGGATGGATAAAGTTGCAGCACAACAGCATCTGCATTGGTACACAATGGAGCTTCATCGGCTATTGAAGTGCTATCCGGCGCCAGAATCTCTAACACGGCAACCGGATTATTCTTGCAATAGTTTGGATCGAGATAGCTGTATTTAATCGCATGTTTTCCAGGGCCTGCTAACCGTGGATAAAGCGTGTCGTTCATCACACCCGTACCACTATATTCTCCGCCCGATGGCGATGCTAAATTCAGTGCAAATGGAGCATCTAGCGGACAAATTGCCTTTGGAAAGCTAAAGTCAATTGCGGTTGTATCATGCACAATAGCCACGATATTCGCTTTGTTATGACAGCCTCTGGAGTCTATGCTCACATACGACAGCGTATGATTGCCTCTGCCCGGTATACCTGGTCGAAAAACTCCAGTGGAATCCATTCCAGGTCCTGTAAAATAACCTCCTGAAGGAACACCTTCTTTCAAATGCAAGGTGTCCACATTGCTGCATGTGTTAACCGACTCCGACCATGAAACAGGTTGCTTGCCCAGCACATGAACCGACTGCGTAGCTGTTGTTACACAGTTCAGCAGATTGGTAAATGAATAGGTAACCAGGTGGTCGCCTTTTCCGGCAATGGATGGGTCAAACGTACTACCAGTTACACCCTTACCCGAGAATACTCCATTGACCGGTGTTCCAACCAGGGTAATTGGAGGATCATTTTCACAGGCGGTATCAATTGCTGCCAACGTACAGGGTGTTGCCCATTTGACTTCGAGAGAGTCGTCGTATGTATTGGTGCAACCGTTTGCATCCGTATAACTATACCTAAACGCATAAAGCTTACTAACACGGTTTGCACTATCTATATGAAAGTAGTTGTTTGATATATAATCTCCGCTGTAGGTTCCACCTTTTGGGTTTATGTGATCGAGCTTAACAGAATCTTTGTCATTGCAAAACTCCAGCGTGCCGGTTGGGTTGAGCGAAGGAAGTGCATATACCTGAATGCTTTGTTGTTCTGTGGTAGAACAGGCATTCGTATCGGTGTAGGTGTAAGAAATCGTGTAGGTGCCATTGCGCACCTGACTAGGGAGAAAAACGTTGCCGACAACTCCGGTACCCGAGAATTCGCCACCGGTTGGTGTAACTCCGCCAAGTTTAAGGGTATCTACACTTTCACATAGATTTTTTAGGGCTAGAAAAGTCACCTTGGGTTTATTTAATCGGGTAACGTTAACCGTCTTCGACTCAAACGAACAGGTTGTTCCGTTACGCGTAATTTTAACTTTATACGACGTTGCGCTATCTATGATCAGGGTAGACGATGTGCTGCCAGATAAGAGTGCACCGTTGCGATACCAGGTATATGTGAACGAATCATTCTTTGGGGCAATTAAGGTCAGCTTATCGGTACCACAAAGTGTGAATTTACCCGTGTTTGAAGACAGCAGTTTATTCGAATCGGTTTCAATCAAAATGGCCAGGTACTCCATGCGTGTTTGATTGGTTAACGTCATCGAGTCGCCTGATGCATGAAACGTCGCACCTGAATTGGCCCAGCTGCCGCGATACCCACTGGATTTAGTATATAAATCAACACCGCATTTGTCATTTAGCGTTAGTCCTTTCTTGGCACCAAAATCGTAGCTGAAGGTGAATTTAACACCAGTGTCGGCTGGGTAATAAACGCCAAAGTAGTGTGTAGAGTCAATACGACCTGTTGACCCATTTGGCAATGGTTGCTCTGTGAGGTCATAATCGGCATATACGTGGAATGCTTTTGGTGAGCCAGTAATGTTGCTAATGGTCACCTCGTCACCATATCTCGTGGTTAAAACTGCTTTTCCAGCGCTATAGGTGTATGCACTTACGCTTCCAAGTGCAGCTTCCGACAAGGAGATAACAGGACCGTTATTATGTGTCCCATCATTAGCGTTGCCTGAGCCATCGGCCGCGTTTGTACCCGAGTCTTCATCTAAATTCCAGTATGCCGCCAGTCCACTATAGTCTGGGTGCGAGCTGGTCACCTTACGGCACATCCAGTCCCGAATATTATCCTGACTTACTGCTCTCGACCATACACGAACTTCGTCAATCATGCCGTCAAAACGTCTGCCTCCGCCCATTGCCAGATCACCAATACGTGCGGTTAATCCGGTTGAAGTGCTGATGGATGTATTTACCAAACGTGTTCCTACCAATTCCCCATTGATATA
>DIYD01000139.1 GCA_002428905.1 Bacteroidetes bacterium UBA6063
GAAATACCTGGCGCTAAACCGGTCAGCCTCCGACCTAAGCAAGGCAAAAAAATACGCTACTCAACATGCATATCTAAACGGTAAAATTGATTCATTGTCAATTCAGGTATGCGATCGACTGAGGTTGGCGAATGACAGCCTATATAAAATGAAGGCGTATGACCAGATGGAACGGATTGCTCGAAAATACAATAAGCTAAGTAGCCAACGGCTGCCGACCGCCCACGACTTTGATCGGTTGGCAGAACAAGAAGAGGAAAAGAAGAAAAAACGCCTTCGTGTGGCTAAAACCGTTGGAGGTAAATACTATGGAATCCCAACTGGTGAGGAAGATGTAGCATCGAGTAATTATGATGCCGAGAAGCAGTTTTTAGCCCTACTCAATGCAGAGCGAAAACGAAAAGGCCTTAAATCGCTTTACTGGGATGAGAGTCTGGCTCGTGCAGCGCGTTATCACGCATTTGACATGGCATCCCAACGCTATTTTTCGCATAATACCCACGATCGAATTGATGGCAAAACGGTGGAAATAGGTGGTGCATTTGAACGTATTCGAAGCTTCTATACCGGAGTGGCTTTTGTGAACTCGGAAAACATTGCCGCTGGGAACAAGGATCCAGATGCGGTGTTTCGACAGTGGGATACCAGCAAAGGACATCACAAAAACATGTTCAATGCCAAAAGCACCTGGATTGGTGTTGGAGTTATTTACGACGCTAAAAGTCCGTATACGTACTACTGGGTTATGTGCACGGCTAGATAGACTTCTCGCCCCAACGCCAGATGAAACCGGCATATACCCAACGCGCAGGCATTCGCGCTCCAAGTATCTCCTGATAATCGGTATCGAGCAGGTTTCTACCTTCTACAAAAATGCGGGCAGGTACTACGGGTGGTTTAAACGATAGGCGAGCATTCACCAAAACGTACTGGTCTTTGATTTCGCCCATGATGTCTTCAATTTCCTCTGGGTTACGAGTAATGATGTTTGCCGTAGTGCTCAGCCTGAAGCGCTTGTAACGTAACAGAATTCGAGGTGCCACACTGTGAATTGGGTGGTTTGCAATGTATTTCGAAACTACACTATCACTGTTTGTGGTCTGTAACCACGTGTAGTCCAGTTTAAAGGTAATTCGTGTACTGTCTGTTTTGAGCGCGTCATAGGCCAGTCCCAATTCGTATCCGATTGTATTGCTCTCTTCGATGTTCTGTGTGTAGAAGTAGGTAGAATTTGGGCGTAAATTGGTGAGGTTCGTGATATCATCCGAATTGGTTAGCGCGAAGTCGATCAAATCTGTTGATGTTCGGAAGAATACCGATTGATTCACACGCAGTTTGTCGCTTGGTTTCCAGTCAAAATTCAAATCGGCTGAAAGCGATTTTTCTGGTGCAACATCCGGGTTACCCGCATTTCGGTTGGGACTCAGTGAGTCAATATTATACGACACAAAGCGCTCAGTGAAATCGGCATTTCGCACCGATTGACCAATGCTGCTTCGAATGATTAGTTTCGGCATGATGTAGGTTGCAGTTAGCTGTGGAACAGCAAATGTACCGTAGTGGTTGTCGTTTTCTACACGAGCACCTGCCACCAATAAGAAGTTATCGGTTAACCTGAACTTGGAAAGTACAAAAGCGGCAATGCTGAAATTGGAATGATCACCACGGTCATTACTTTCAATAGTCGTTTGGTCGAATTGTGTACCATAGGCCACCTTAACTTTACCAAACGTGCGGTTCTGGGTCAACGTCGCATTTAATCGTGTAGTGACGTGTCCGTTGGTAGAAAACAATGGGTTAAAAATGAACGTATCACGATTGTGCTTATACCCAACGTTCAATTCAGTGAGTTGGTTCTCCGTTTTGTGAATGGCCGCAGCTTGCGTCCAGTATGCTTTGATGTTTTCGGTCGACTCGTCAAATTTACTTGCGGTATAAAAATACTTGGCGTTGAAGTCACGCATATCAACAGCTCCACGCAGGTAAACCTTCCACTTGTCTCGGAAATATGTACCGGCTACGGTATAGTTCTTTTGGTCGAAATAGCTCTTGTAAGAAGTGTCTCCAGTACTACCATTGAGGAGGTAGTTCGGATTGGTAAACTCCTGACCGTCTGCATTAAGGCTTTTCACTCCTGCAGAGAATGCCCATTTACGCATATTTATGAATAACCCAAGATCGTTGTTATTCAGTCCATATTGACCCTTTGATACCTTACCAGCGAAATTAAGTTTGATCCGCGGCTCTGCCATGTACGTCTTGGTTTTGATGTGAATCACACCGCCAACCGCGTCTGCTCCGTATGAAACACCCGAAGGACCTTTAACAATCTCAATTTGAGCGATTTCTGAAAGTGGTATAGGGATGTTGTTGTTGAAATGACCCGTGAGTGCATCGTTAAGTCTCTGGTTGTCGATCAGGATTAAAACCTGGGAGAATGTACTTCCGCGAAGGCCAATATCCGTTTGAATACCAAACCCAGCACGTGCATTCATGTTAACTCCAGCTACATCCTGTAAGAGGTCTTCCAACGTATTTACAGGAAAGGACTCAATTTCCTTAGCTGAAATCACACGCACCGTTTTACCAGTTTCTTTGTAAGTATTTTGCAACCGACTGGCACTTATTACTGCGGTGTCAAGCTTTTCCTGACTGAAAGACTGCAACGAAATCAAGGTCAACACACTAACTAATCCAATAATTCTTAATCGCATAGCAACATTTTAAACCGCAAACCTAGTGTCTATTTGTGATTTGATCAGTTTTCTATTTTAGACACGGTATCCACAATACCCCAAAACCTAACGTAACTCATTCATTGCCAGATTAAAAAAATGCATTAATTTGCCTTATGCGTGTATTCCTCACCAGCATGTTACTGTTCGCTGGAAACGTTTTTGCTCAGTCGAATGAGAACATGATTCCTGTACATTGGACCAGCATAATTCCTCCACTAGTGGCCATAGCACTGGCCTTAATTCTAAGAGAAGTGCTGGTTAGTTTGGGAATTGGCATCTTTAGTGGATTAATCCTCATTGCATATAACCAGGGCGGCTCTCTTGCGGGTGCCTTGTTGGAAGTGCCTATGGAGTTGCGCAGTGCCTTGTTTAGTCAAGACCATCTCTCTGTGATCCTTTTTACGCTGATGATTGGAGCAATGGTGGCTATTATCTCAAAGAATGGTGGAATGACGGCGCTGGTTAAACGCATAGCCAAAAAAGCCAACACGCCTCGATCCGGACAGCTGGCAACATGGCTTATGGGCATTGCTATTTTCTTTGATGATTACGCCAATACACTGGTGGTTGGTAATACCATGCGACCGTTAACCGATCGGCTTAAAATCAGTCGGGAGAAATTGGCTTACATTGTTGATTCCACGGCAGCGCCTGTTGCGGCTATTGCATTTATTACTACATGGATTGGTGCAGAATTGGGATATATCGGTGACGGTATTTCCAATATCGAAGGTGGTGCGATAATCGGTAGTCCGTATGCCGTATTCTTTAAGTCGTTGCAGTACATGTTTTACCCGATCCTGACCTTGTTTTTTATATTTCTAA
>DIYD01000197.1 GCA_002428905.1 Bacteroidetes bacterium UBA6063
ATAGGCTGTGCCGTGTACTTCTAGATTGTGTTCAGTCAAGCCCGTTGCAGCTCCTTCAACAATCTTTTGAAGCATGTTTTTTTGTTCTTCCTTATACTTCTTACTGTTTTCAATACGATTCCAATTGTTCACATCAGGCAATGCACCACCCAACAATGCTTGGTTAGCTCCCTGACCTACCTTACGGAAAAAATTTCCGAACTTAGTCCCGCCTGGTTGACGCTTGAATATTTTCTTACCAAATCCCATTAGACTGCAAATTGTTTAAGGGTATAAATGTCCCATGCTGCACCTTCACCACCTGTTTCGATTTCCGCGTTTATAACGTCCTGAACACCCAATACCACATAATTCCCATAACCTTCAAACTGACGTACACCACTCATTACCATTTCGTTAGCAGCTAACGCGATTAGTTTTAAATCCTGTGCTGAATACTCCAAGTTCTTATTTGAATACGAAAGTCTTACAGATTCTACCTTTTGCTCATCGGTAGTCTCTGTCTCAGCGGATACAGGGAACAATATCGTTTGAACACCAACTAAGTCGATTTTCTTCTGTTGGTTATTATCAAGGTCAAAGCGATCCCAAATCCACATTTGATTCGTTATCACTGGCGAATCAATTATACGAATTTCAATATCCAATGAATTGGCATTGCCCTCAAAACCTACTCTCAGATAGCGACCATCACGTAAAGCGATAGCACCGTCAACACCGATACCTACCTTACCCTGTAGATAGTCATTGGTTACCTTAATTACACCCTCATCCACGGCCTCTTCCTCCAAAAGTGCCATCAATGGTATTTTCTTACATAAGTCTTGATTACCGTTTGGGCCGTTCACTAATTCAACAGTGACCAACACATTTAGTAGGCTGTTCTCAAAAACATGACCAGAAGCGTTTGCCTCTCGACCAATCTTAAAGCCTAGCGCAGCACAATCCGACTGAACTTTCAAGTCACTTTGTGATGCGGCTGTTCCTTTGTACAATCTCATTTGTTAATCAATAGATTTTATTAATTCTTTCTACGATTATGGCGGTCATACCACTCACGAGCCAAATAATAGATCGTAATTGTGTAGATTACACCTAGTAATACAATGATTATCAGTTCCATATATGCACGTTTTGAATTTTATCGAATGTCCATCCGGAAAGGACAATTTTGTCTAAAATTGTCAGGATCTTAAGGACAATTACAACAACTGGTATTGACTGGAGATTTGGTAAACCGGCTCAATTTGACACATCAACACACGTTCAACCTTACGATTGTTATGCAAGTTCTTTTTAAACCGCATAGCCTCACTCAATGTGTTGAATTTCTCTAGATATGATTGGAATTTTAAGCCCCTGTCTTGCAACTTGTCTCTGTATTCGTGCGTATTAGCCATTAACTCCCAGTGCTTGATACGTACATTATCCGTATATGACTTGTAATCATTCTGGTAAAGCTCTTTGAGTTTCGACTCTACTTCAAGCTCACTGTATGCCTTCGGCAAGTGCGCTATTACGTTTCGGCCATCCTTAAGGAATACCAAGTAGGCCCTAGTTTTCTTTTGTTGTTTCATTGTGCATTTTCATTTGTAATAGAAAGACTTCACCCTCAAAATCCCTTTGTTTTTGAGACATTGAGTTTCTCCACTTTTCTAACATTCTAAAAAATCGACTACTGTATTTCTTTCTTCGTTTCATCCTTTTTTATTGTTATTCTTAACCCTTTATGTGTTATATCTATTTCGTTGATTTGACGTTTTGCGAAGTACCAAACCAAGAAGTCCAATAGTCTTTTAGTCATACCTTACCAACTCTTAAATTTTCGTGATAGTTCATCCAAAACGCCTGATGCTCAGCCTCTGTCCATGTGGTTATGTTCTTAACTGCATGCCATCTATACCCATTGTTATTGTACGATATACCAGAGGTTCCATTAAGTATCGCTGCTATTTTCATTTTCATACTCTTCTATTTTTTGCGTTACACCTTTTTCTGTTCCTGTGATCATTTCCTTAAACATTACGTATAAGCCACAAAACCATTTGGAAGCTTCTACTACTATCCAAATCCGATTCATACGACGAGTTTGTATAATTCTTTACAGTACTCACACCGTCTAAACTTCGTGCCCATTATGTCGATTTCAGTGTGTTTTAACCCATAATGGTTGCCGTTTGCACAGCTATGCAAGCGAGCTTGATAGCGCATTGTTAACGGCTCATTGACCGTTACTTTTAGTTGTCTTGTTGCATTCATTTACCTGTTATTATTCATTGATTGATAGCCGTTTTCGTAGCCAATTTTATGGGCCATTTTTTCGGCAAAAACTAACTCGTTCATTGTGTAGGGGAGAGCTTCAAGCCTTTTGTCGATATGCTCCTTAGCCCATACGATTGGCTCCCCATCGTCGGTTAACCATGTCCCTAGTCTATAGTTCCATGTGTAAACCGCATAGTCCATGATTTCGTCAAATTCTTCGGCTTGCAGATCCTCTAACATTTCCTCTTCCAATGGGACTTTCCGAATGCCGATAGGCTGTATAGTTCTACGACCAGACAAGGCCCTGAATATCGTGTCGAGGTTTAGCGATGGTATAGGCAAGTAGGTTTTCTTACCATTTCGCCAAACTGTTTTCGTGAACTTGGTTATGTACTTGCCTAGCTCTTTTTCAAAGCCTGCACGTGCAGGCTCTGATTTACACTGTTTAGCTCTCTTTTTACCATATACTGACTGCCAGATTTGAACAATCTTTTCGGCCACTTCCTTGCCGTCTACGATGTAGTGATAATGCGGATGATACCAACGTTTAGTAGTACTGTAGGTAACCTCCAACTTTCTGATACCCTTAAGCTTACCGCCTCGAAAAGCGCGCTTAATCTTGACGCTTGTCTTGTGGTAACTGTTTAACCGCTCGACAAGCTCAGTAAAATTGCGTGGTTTGGTGTCCTTTGACCCTTCGGTCAAAGTGACAAAGTAAGGCTCGCTAAATTCAGCTAATACCGGGCCGTATTCCTGAATGAATTTAGCAGTTCGTATTCTCGCACAGACTAAACACCAACGTTGGTTGCAGTAGTGCGAGACGATTTTACCCGGCTCTTGGTAGAGCCGTGAGGAGCATAACAGCGATCCATAATAACTTTTTTGCTTCTCGCTGTTAAGCGCTATCAAGTTGTACAAATGAGTTGACGTAAGCCATTTGGCAACTGCGCGCTTTCGGTATGTCGTTTCTACCGAGTTATTGCACATGGTTATTTGGTTTTGATGTGGAGGTTTTCACCCCTGAAAGCATAACGTTCTGAAAACTGTGTTTGGTACAGTTATGCTTTCTTATCAAGGGTTCTATACTTAGTACTATGCATTTCAGGGCTTTACGAACAAAAGTCCTATACTTTATATTATGTTAACTAGTGTAAATTGAGATGCGCACGTTACCCTTTCCTCAAGCCAATTATACAACACGTCGCGGCCCTGGTCTCCCAAAGTGGTTTTCTATCCTTACACGATGCCTTTCTCGATACAATCTGGACGAAACTCCTAAAGTCGTTTGTCCAGATCACTCGAAATGACACCTACATCTATGTTCCTGAAGTACTGTAATCCTGAGTGTTTTTCTGCATAAAATAGGGTAAAATGTATCGAGAGATGGGACTAAGATATTTAGACCCATAGATGTTTAGATGCAAGACTGCGCTAAATTACTTCTTGTTCTGAAACACGTTTGAATGCAAGCCATCTCTTAGCCGCGAATTCGAATTGTTATTCTGCTTCAACTTAAACTTCAATTTCAACGTATAAACCGTGCCGTTTCTCGATACAATCTGGACGCAACTCCTAAAGTCGTTTGTCCAGA
This sequence comes from Bacteroidetes bacterium UBA6063, assembly GCA_002428905.1. Lineage (GTDB taxonomy): Bacteria > Bacteroidota > Bacteroidia > NS11-12g > UBA9320 > UBA987. Next base: position 3,854 of record DIYD01000197.1, read on the forward strand.
TCACTCGAAATGACACTTACATCTATATTCAAGAGGTACCGTAATATCGAGTGTTTTGCCGCATGAAATAAGGTGAAATGTATCGAGAGACGGGACTAAGATATGTAGACCTATAGATGTTTAGATATAAGACCGCGCTAAATTACTTCCTGTTCTGAAACACGTTTGAATACAAGCCATCTATTAGCCGCGAATTCGAATTGATATTCGGCTTCAACTTCAACTTCCACTTAAACTTACTTCTTCTGTCTTTGTAAAAACATAGACGACAATTCACTCCGAGATTCATTCGAATTGTTTTTGACATTCATACCGAGATTCGTGATCTTTGTTTGATATAGAATTATACCATGTACCGATATCTCAATACCCTCACCTTATTCCTGGTCTGCATTGCAATTTTCACAGGGTGTGAAAGCAAGTTTACAACTGTACCACTCGATTCTTTCGAGGTGGGAGAACACATTCAAGACGGAAATGAGGTTACGGTTATTCAGTTTTCAGGGATGGAAAGTGGAAAACCGCCGTATAAACACTTGGTGCACTTGCTGATCGTTGATCAGGAAAGTCAGGACACCTTAAATATGTTAACACTTCCAGGAACCGCCTTGAATGCAATGGCAGCGCCAAACAAGGTTTGGAATTTTTTTTCGAGTACTTCGAGCTCATTATTTGAGGCTGACGATTTGTTTGAGCATAGCTTTAGCCAGGTTTCAACGGTTCAGTGTGACAAGACCTTCAAATCTGACCTGAATAACACGTATAAAACCGTACTTGGCGTACTCGGTAAATCCTACACACAATGATGCCGAAGCTGAGTCATGATGAAGCAGCTAACCTGATTGCTGCGAATGCATCTACGGAAACTTCATGTTTTATGCATGAACTTACTGAAAATCAACTATTTGACGAGAGACTATACTGGCAGTTGCTGTCCGCAATACAGGTTGTTGCTGAGGACTTACATGGTGAGATTGTGTTGCACAAACCTATTGTGAAGTCCATCTTCCTAATTCAGAATATGTTGCTCCGTCACCTTATCTATCATTTCGACGACAAGGATGAATATCAAATAACGAACCTACCGGAAAATTATGTCATGCACCTCGATAGTCTGACCAATCTACTCAAGATGCTCTCCAATTAAAAGGCAAGTTTAAGCTGTTTAACGCCATCCCAGGGCACTTGCACTTCATAATCTTTCGCCCATTTCTCTGGTTCTCCCAAAATTGGTGCAAGCAAGCAACTCACGTGCACTATGTCTGGTCGCTCGGCCCAGACACCAACTGTTCCGGTCTGTTTCTCTCCCTGACCAACATCGAAGAAGGCACCTTTATGCGGGTAATGGCTTAACTGGGCCTGTATTCGTCGGTATTTACCATTGTAATTTGTTATTTCCAGCTGAACAAAGCCTAATGGATCAAGAAACACATTTTTCGTCTGTACCGGTTCACCGTTTATTGCTGTAGTTATAGAATCTCCTGCATCATTTTCATAGCGCACTAAATTGAACTCGGGATAGTAGTCTGTTACAATCTGGCAGGGCAAGTCATCGGTATTCATGCGGATTACGTATGCGCCTTCGTCATCTGTAACCGTGGAATTATAAACCTTACTCACGCCGCCTATGCCTGAGCTAATATACATCGCTTTAACACCCATGTTGGAGATAGCCTTGCCCGATCCGGCAGTTTTTATCGTACCTCGAATAACAATTTGCTGGTTGGTTGGGATTTCGGACTGGTTACAGCCTATCATAATTAGAAATCCGACTACGTTTACTAACATCTTTTTCATAATTATTTCCTTTATGGTTCAAAGATCCGAACGCATTCCCATGAATTTCGGAGAATATCCCACAGAAATATTTGACGATTTGCAAAATATGCAAATTATGAACGGTACTATTTGTTACGGAATGGCTAAGTGGTTCTATTCGAACACAAAGCCGTTACAAATAACCCCTGCAGTAAACTGCTGTTTAAGTGTGAAATCTTTGGTGTAGATAAACACTTCACTTGGATCTACAAAATCCCGGGCATCCGATAGAAATACATTGCGATTTGCTGGGTCTATTCCGATACCATATAAATGCCTATCGGGTAAATCAAGGACCTTGGAATGCTGGCTGAAATCTTGATATTTGATTGCATAGACCCCTTCATGCAACGTATAAATTTCATGATTAACGGGCTCCTGAACCAAATGCGTTGGCTTAATTTCCTTTGGAAATGTCAACACGTCAACCACCTGTCTGGACGTAGGATCAATCTTGAATATCTTCGTGGAGTCACTACTGTTCAGCTTACCCTCGCTCAGTGCAGCTACCTCCAAAGTGTGTAATTTGATCAGCGCGCTGGTGTTGTTGCCAATTTCAATACTGTCTACGACTTCTTCCTTAATCGGGTCAAGCAGGAAGATGTAGGGTTTTTCTCTATTTGCAATCCAAATATGTCCGCGTACATAAACCATCTGTTCGCTCCAACCTTCTAATGCTATCTTGTTTGTAATCTGATAGTTAGATGTGTTTACAACGCTAATCTCGTCGCTGTATAAATCCGTAACAAAGGCCTTTTTACCATCGAGGGAGGTTTGTACGTATCTTGGAGCTGTAAATCCTGTGATTTCGTGTTTTACCTTAAAGCTGTTTTTGTCAACCACATATATTTTACCGGAATTGTTGACCACGATCCAGTATTCGTCATTGATCTCCTTGATAGATTGTAATACGTCACCCAATGGTATGCCGTTATTCTGAGCAAACAAGGCGGGATTGTACTCTTCCGATATGGTATTGTACAAACCGATACCTGCATTTCCACGCATGAAATTACCCTCGTTCAATACCAATACATCGTTCGCACTGATATCGGTATTACCCGGGGGTGGCAAGACACCATCGTCTTTACAGCCATTACAGAACAGCAGAAGACTACAGAGTATGAGTGGGATTATTGAACGCATAATTTCTGTGTAATGTGCTGATTGCCCCGTTCAATGTCTACCAAATACATGCCTGGTGTTAAGTCGATTTTTAGTGCGCTTCCAGGATTAAACTCCTTCAAAACTCTACCTGATGTGGAAAGAACACGAACTCGCTCAAAGCGATTATAAACGTTTAAAAACTGTCCTCTCGCGATTGGATTGGGCCCTACACCAGCATGTGTGTGTTGTAATTCCTCGGCTGTAAGCGCCCACCGTAAAGTGCCAACCGCATCTAAATCAAATCCCCCCGCATCAAATGGTGTTGGCCAGGGATCATTGATCTTTACCCCTTTGGAATCATAACGTGCAAGGGAGTCGATCAAACTTCCTACAACGTCTACCATTCGGATGTAATGAATATTCTTCAGATCTATATCGCTGGAGTCTTTTAATTCGTTTAGGTCAAACGGTGTTCCGTAAGGCGATTGATGTTTGCCTGCCAGATTGTGGAACCACTCGCAGCGCATATAAGCCAGGTTTGAGGTTTGATTTGTGGTATCTGCTTTCGATTCTGCCGGAAAGCGAACAAAACGTTTACCATCTGAGCTAACCTCCACAAACGCCAACTCAAGGAAGTATCCACCCGGCCACTCAAAACCGTTTTCAAACACAACAAAATCAAATCCCGACCTGTTTTCAATCGGTCGCTTGTAATAGCATGTCACTTGTCCGCCGTCACCCAAACTCACGGTATAACCATCGGGGTTTCCTGGAACGTCGTCTGCGTCTCCGGTAGTAACCCGGCCCAAACTCGTATCGTTCACCTGCTGCCATCCGCGTTCAACCCAAACCGAATCAGGCGTAAAGGCCAAAGCACTCTGATTTCGGTGTACACCAAGACTGCCCGCCTCCCCTCCTGCCGGATCGAACTGACTGAATGCCAGCAGATTAATTAAAAATAATATGGATGTTAGTCCAAGTTTCATTGTTTCACAAACTTACGGCTAATTATACCTTTATCGGTGTTTACGTGCAGTACATATATACCCGGATTTAAACCCGAAGTAGGAATCGCATGTACAGACGGATTGTTTTTAAGCACTACAGCACCAGACAAGTTGCGAACAGATATGGACTCAACCCACGCATCTACATCAACATACAACCAGTCTGAAGTCGGGTTTGGATAGATATTTATGGTAGGTGTATTAACTTTTGCGACACCGGTGTATTCAGTAAACAGGTCATCCAAACAGAAGTATGCCGGGGTGTTTAAGCCATACTGCCCTGTATCACTGCCTTCTACCCAGAAGTCCAAACGTACCGTGGATGTACCACTCAGTAGGTCGTCTAGATACCATTTCTGCCAATCTTTTACAATATAGTCTTTAGCATTATCGTCAAAACGGTAATCAGCCAAATAGAATTCAAGCGTATCTGAAGTGGCACCATAAACATCGGTTGCCACTGCTTTTACGACCAAATAGTCTTTGTCGTTGCCACTGGTTCCACCAAACTTCTTCGCAAAGTTGTTGCCGTCACGCATCGTTTTGTATCCGTACGTGGAGTTCGTAATGGACACATTATAAATCGGTAAGGATGTCCAGAATGGTTTGTCTTTTACGTGCGGAAAAAGTATGGTAGCTCTATTGAATCCAACGATGTAATTCTGTGAGTTTCTATATCCGTTGCCGGTAATGGAGCTATACTGATTAGTGAAATCTGCCGTAACCGTATCTGTCATTGAGCTAATTGCCCATCCACTCCAACTTTTCCATGCCGTATCATAAGAATTCATGAAAAACGACTGTCCCATATCAAATCCACCATTGTACTCCGAACCATTTAGGAAGGTGTCTTTATTGGTTATTGATTTTTCGAAATCGATGTCCTGGGTAAGACCACGACTGACTTTGTCTGTGTTGAAATTGTCGATACACGCATACTTCGGTGTATTAATTCCGTGCTGGCCGGTGTCTGAGCTTTCAAAGTGAAAACGAATGGAGTCTACTTCCCCCAGCTTACTCAGGTCGAAATACGTCCAGTCTTCTACGATATAATCCTTAGCGTTATCGGAATCTCTAAAATCCGCCAAATAAAACGCCTCGGCACTTGTTGCCGACCCTTTGCTGTAACCGGTCGCAATTAACCGGAAATAATCCGCGTCATTACCCGAAGTACCTCCAAATTTCTTCGCAAATTGATCGCCATTAGCCATCGATAATGCTACATACGTGTTTGTAGTTACATAGCATCCAGACACCGTAGTGGGTTCCATCAATACAACCATTCCTCCACCGCCCAATACGGCGTAGTTTGAAGTGTGGTTCGACCCCTTAGCCGTGCGAGCGCTGTATTGGTTTCCCCATCCAGCTGTGGTTGAATCTTTCATGTTCGATACAGAAAAACCGCTCCACGATTTCCATGCCGGGTTGTAGCTATTTCGGTAAAATGCTTTACCGCTAATGAAACCTCCGGTGGTATCGCTACCATTCCAGAAGCTATCGGATTCAAGTTTTACAGATTCAAACGTGCTCATCCAGCTCAATTGAGCTTGAGATGAAAGCGCACAAATTGTTAATAAACAGGCAATTAAGTGTTTCATTTTGTTTCTTTTTTATGTAGATAATGTCTTATGCTAAATTGATAGTTACGTGGCATGTTTGGTCGGTAAGGCAAGATGAAATAGTACGTATTCCACAGGTTATTGAGTTGAATATTTAGGTGGATGCCCTTGATATCCACATCTGCATTTACTCCATGAATGGCAAACGATTGAGACGTTATGCCGGTAAAATCAGGTGGCCAGCCCAAATGGTCCTGACCACGTGACGACATCGCCCAAACCTGGTATCCAATACTGAACCATTTACGATTAAACTGGATTCCTGCATTTCCTTGAAAATGAGGCACAAATTGTTGTTGATCACCCTCCCATGGCTTCAAACTGTCGTATCTGACAGTGGATTTCAATGCAGACAGGTTCATGTACGCCCGCCACTGCTTTCGTTCATAGTTCAAAGCGCCTTCAACTCCTCTGTTCCACTGTTGCTGGTCGACAACCTGAGTAGCCTCAAAATACCCTTGTGAACCGGGCAACCATGTGATTTGATTGGTAATGACGTAGTCGTATACCGAGATTCTGGCATTCCATGCTTTTGATGTATACAGGAAATTCAGGTCTAAATTGGTGCTTTCCTCCGAAACCAAATCCGGATTACCACCAGGAACCCAATACAAACTGTTAAAGGTGGGCATTCGATAGTTCGAACTGAATTTCACAAGTGCAGTAATCGCTGCATTTAAGCGCTGTTCAACCTGTACGGTATATAAAACAGGTTTATCGCTTTGGTTGATGTATTGAACCGCGCGTAATGACGCCTGCAGTTTGGTTGTGTTGTGTTTATACTGTCCGTGAATTGCCTGTGCTGTCTCCAATCGACCTACATCGTAAAAGGTGTCTGCATTTCCATGGAAATGACGCGTTTCAAGGTCAAAACCAAACTTGAACTTCTTCGACGCATTGCGCTTCAAATGAAGCAATACCGATTGATTGTAAAATCCATAATCGCTGTAGATTTTTGATGCACTATCCTGATAACCAAGCTGTTCGTAAAAGCTTCCAACGTTTAGTCTTACGGTATTCTTTCCGATTTGTTTCGACCAGTCCGATTGAAATCGAAGGCTGGCGTCTTGCTGGTATTTTCGGGATGGGCCCTCCACGATAGAGTTCGGTATTTGGCGATTTGCCTGCTGCCACCACAACCGAATGTTGAGTGGGTTATTGTTCTTCACCGCATGTTTCAACGTGTATAATGCACCCTGACTCGAAAACCCGGAATGCTCTAGAGTGCCTCCATTTAACACACCCCAAAAGAAATTGTCGACCTGGTAGGGATAGTTGTTTTCAGCCTGATTGTGATAAACCAGCAATCGATGATCTCCCCCGTTGACTGTCTTGTTAAGCCGCACATGTCCATTGATTTGCCCAAAACTACCGTAACCACCTTGCAGCTCCAACCAATTGGTGTCGGGTCCGGAAGAGTTCTTCAAATGCAGACTTCCATTGATCGCCCCACTTCCTATACTCGCAGAGTTTACACCGTTTAATTCCATAGACGAAAACGCCTCTGTCGGCAGTAAGCTTAGATCCAGGTTTCCATTCAATGTATTTTGCAGGCTGAGTCCGTTCCAGTAAACCGCAGATTGCTCTGCTGTACCACCTCGAATAGAAAGTGTAGCCAGGGAATTACCAGAATTTGGCTTGACCAGTACCGTGGAACGTTGGGTAAGTGCATCACCAACGTTGCGCACATTCATGCGATCCACTTCCTTAATCTGATTCAGCTTTTGCTCACCGCGTAGGGATACTACCACGCTGTCAAGACGCACTGAATCTACCTGTGCCTGCGCACAAAAAGCAGATAAAAGCATGAAACATGCCCAAACATACACGTACCGTTTCAACGATGAAATTGAATTAAACCTGCTCCGTTTTTGACCCGAAAACGTCACACTTGCTGAATTTGGCAGGTCTTCTGACTTGCTCGGAGAAACGTCTTCCCATCAACCTCAAAATCCGTTAACAGTGACCAGAGAATGTTCCTCCTGGTTATGAGCTTACAGCTGCGGGTACAGTAAAGGTTTTTCACCTTTTTCCCATTTTCATCGATGATCTCGTTGGAGATACTTCGAACCAAACCCGCGGCAAATATACAAAGCAATGTGACTTTGAAAACCAATGTGCATATTATGTTTTTTATCAGTTGGATCGTTCCAAATTGAAATGTATACTTGCGCTTATTTTAAATGATTCTAAATAAGATGTTACACGAAGAAATAAAGCAAGCCACTACACAGCACCACAAAGACGCAGAACAGCATAGCTATGGAAAAGAAATCATGAGTAAGACGCTCACGCGTAACCAATACATCCAACTGTTAATAGCAAACTACACCTACATCAAGGCCTGGGAAAAAGAATGGGAAACAAGTTCTTTAAACCTTCCTGCCAACCTTAATCTAGACGGACGTAAGAAATCTCTCCTGTTGGAAAATGACCTAAGGCAAATGAATGTTGACCCTGAATCGGTTAAAGCCTTTAACCTTACTCCTGCTCAATCGTATGCAGAGTTTATGGGACGCATGTACGTTATCGAAGGATCTACGCTGGGTGGTGCAATGATTGAAAAACAATTAAAACTGAATTCGAATTTAGAAGGTGCAGGTTTCGCGTTTTACGGTGGTTACGGTAAAGACCTGATACCACACTGGAAAGTGTTTCTCGCTGAACTCAACCATATAACGGAGAGCGACAAGAAGGAAACGGCCATTGAAGCGGCAAAAGTCTGTTTTAAGGCGGTTGAAACCTGTTTTATCAACGCCAGACAACAAGCAATGTCGTAAAAGTCGACCAGATTTCTATTTTTGCTCAAAAAAACGCACATGGCTAATACGTCTGATTTATCACGAGGAATATTTATACGTCACCAGGGACAACTTTGTCGGGTAGTCGATTACAAACACACCATGCCAGGTAAAGGCGGAGCTTTCTATCAGGTTAAAATGAAAAATGCCATTACCGGTAAATCATCGGATCACCGTTTCCGATCTGGAGAAAACATTGACGTTGTTCGCGTAGATGAGAAGGAAATGCAATACCTCTATAAAGATGGCAATAACCTGGTGTTGATGGATACGGAAACCTATGAACAGATGCAACTGGAAGAAGTTATGCTCGGCGATGCCATGAAGTTCATCAAAGAAGAAATGATGTTAACCGTTTATCTCGACAACGGAAACGCGATTATGGCTGATGCTCCAAACCATGTGGTGTTGGAAATAACCTACTCCGAACCGGGTATCAAAGGCGACACCGCTAACAATCCGTTAAAGCCAGCAACGTTGGAAACGGGTGCAATTGTTCAGGTACCCTTGTTCGTTCAACAAGGTGAAAAAATTAAGGTGGACACACGTACCGGTGAGTACGTAGAACGAGCGAAATAATCGTTTATCTACCAGAGTCCGAGCAGATGTCCGATCAAAGCGATTAATACTACGAGAATCAAGAGACCATAGAGTTGAGGACCAAGAATGGTTTTCAGCAATGTGAGAATCAACAAGATTAGAATAACCACTAAAATCCAGTAGAGCAATCCACCGTCTTTACTGGATTTTTCTTTTTCAGGGCGCAACTGCTTCTCTAGTTGTTTGGCCTGCTTTCTGATCTTCAACGGGTTATGTCGATACGGTGCAGGAACAGCTACTTCCCGAATCGGTTTCACCCGTTTTTTGGGTGCAACAAATCCAGGTGCTGGAGCAAGTAAGGCATCTGTATCAATGGATCGAAATAGTAATGCAGAGTCAATAGACGACCATTCGTTGCGATTCGACGTATAGGTCAATTCTGCCGAAGGGTTATTCGTATTTTCATTCTCCACAGCAAATGATTTATGGATTTTGTCTGTGTTTACGTAATGGCCCGACTTCACCGGCGTCTTTGCCTTCTGACCAATATTAATGCCTGTTAAATGTGCGTATTGACGTTTGCTACATGCCGAAAAAACGAATACAACGGCTAATCCAAGTACAAATGCTATTCTGTGTTTCATGGCTTGCAAGATAAAAAATCAAAGGGGATATGTGCAAATATGATATCGGCTAAATGGATAAATGTTCAAATCTATTGATCGTCGTAACGTAGCATTAAGAAACATCCAGATTCGGATCATTTCTACTCAACGAGAAGGTATATGAGGCGTCGGCCAACAGGTTCAACCAATATGAGCAGCACTACATTGTTCCGAAGAAGTTGAACTTGAGTTTGGATTTCCACTTCGCTTACCTTTGCGGTCAACATGAAATGCTTATCACCTGAATACAACTTTTTAGGCATCAAAGAGCCTGAATTGCATCAGTACGAATCGAGTAAGATTGTGATTCAACAAGTCCCTTACGAGCACACATCGTCCTACGTCACTGGATCCGATCAAGGTCCGGATGCCCTAATGAAAGCCTCACATTATGTAGAGTTTTACGATGAGGAATTACAACAGGAAACCTATAGGAAGCTCGGAATAGCATCCCTCCTTCCGCTTCAATTTAACTCATTAGTGAATGCCCAGGCCGTTGAGTACATTACCAGGCACACCCAGTTGCATTTGAATGAAGGGAAATTCGTGGCCAGTTTTGGAGCCGAACACACCGTAACATTTGGACTTTTCCGTGCTTTTCATGAGCAATATCCCGGTATTTCCATACTTCAGATCGATGCGCACTCCGACTTACGCCAGGAATATGAGGGCAACCCGTATTCTCATGCCTCGGTTATGGCGCGAATTCATGATCTCGGTGTCAAAATAAGCCAGGTAGGTATTCGGGCACAATGCATCGAAGAGGCCAATACGATTCAGCAAAACGATTCGATTCAGACATTTTATGCACACGAAATCCGCCAATCCAATGCTTATATCCAGTCCGTCTTAGAACACCTCAGCGATGAAGTGTATATCACCATCGACGCCGATGGTCTGGATCCCAGTGTTATACCAGGGGTTGGAACACCTGAACCCGGTGGTTTGGATTACTACCAAACGTTAGACCTGTTAAAGGCCGTGTGTAAAAACAAGCGGGTTCGCGGTTTTGATATTGTGGAGTGTGCACCTATTGAGGGACAAATCCTATCGCAATACACCCTGGCGAAACTTGCTTACAAGGTATTGGGCTATTGCACACTTAATCCATCTAATTTTTAATCTCAAATCCTGAACTTACCTTTGCACTAATGAATACGACAAAACGAGTTTACTTAGACAACGCAGCAACCACACCGCTTGACGATCAGGTGATCGCAGCAATGACTGATGCGATGAAAAACTATGGCAACCCATCTGCATCACACTGCACAGGTAGGGCTGCTAAGGCATTATTGGAAACTTCGCGCCGAACAATTGCAAAACTGATCAATGCAGAACGACGTGAAATCGTATTTACTTCAGGTGGAACAGAGGCCGACAATATGGCCATTCGCTGCGCCGTGAAGGACCTGGGCATAAAATCCATTATTACCTCTCCAATTGAACATAAAGCCGTATTGGAGACGAGTCAGGAAATGGAGCAATCAGGTCTGGCTTCGCTGCACCTTGTGCATGTAGACGAGACCGGTACAGTCGATTACGCACACTTAGAAGAATTGGCCCAGACTAATCCGAACTCTCTAATTAGTCTAATGCATGCCAATAATGAAATTGGCACCTTACTGGATTACAGAGAAGTGTCTCGTATTGCCAAAGAAAATAACTGTTTATTCCACAGTGACACGGTTCAAACCATGGGCCATTACTCGTTCGATGTGGAAGAATTTGGTGCGGACTTTCTCACGTGTTCGGCACATAAACTAAACGGCCCTAAAGGCATTGGGTTCCTGTACACCAATAAGAAACTAAACATTAAATCGATGATCACCGGTGGTGGACAAGAAAGCAACCATCGCGCTGGTACAGAAAATATGCTTGGAATTGCCGGTTTAACCAAAGCGTTGGAAATTGCCTTTACCAATGTGAAGCAAGAACAAGATCACATCTATGGAATTAAGACCTATATGATGGAGCAGCTTGCGATTCATATACCAGACATAGAATTCAATGGTAGAACAACGTTTGAAGATGGTTTGTACACCGTATTGAGTTGTTCTCTGCCTCCTCAAAAGAACAACGATCTTATACTTTTCCAATTGGATATTGAAGGTGTTTGCTGCTCTGGAGGTTCGGCCTGTAATTCAGGTGCAGCCAAAGGTTCACATGTCCTGGAAGCAATTAATCACCCGGTCGATCGCAAAGCCATTCGCTTTTCTTTCGGACGTTTCACGTCTAAATATGACATAAATCATGCGGTAAAAGCACTATCAAAAGTACTTAGTCAGGAAACCGTTCAGGCCTAATGGTTGTTTTGCAAGTATGAAGTTTGAACATGAGATTAGCGAAAGCTACTCGTACGATGCATACATTGCACTTATCGATCGATTATTGGCCGAGAATAAAACGACCGGCAGCAACCAGTCCGAATCTTTGGTTGCCTACACACAGCTTAATCGCCAGCGCATCAAGCGGTTGGATAAAAAGGCGGAGCTTTCTCCGGAATTAACACAAAGGCTATCGGAGTTAGATGGCAAACAGCGTTGGATTGTCTTAACCGAAGCGTGGTGCGGAGATGCCGCACAGATCGTTCCATTACTGGCAAAGATTGCCGATGCCAGTGAGCACATTGACCTGGAGCTCATATTACGCGATGACAACCTAAATGTTATGGATGCGTTTCTTACCAACGGTGGTCGATCCATTCCTAAACTCATTGCGTTGGATGAAGAGGATAACGTATTATTCTCCTGGGGGCCGCGACCAAATGAAGCACAACAAATTCTACACGATCATAAAAACAACGTAGACGGCAAAACCATGCAGGATTTCCCACAAAACCTACATGGTTGGTATGCTAAAGACAAAACAAAGTCAATACAGAAAGAATTTGTTGAAATGCTTCGATTATGACAGTATTCGTAGGCTAGCCCAAGTTTTCTGTATTAAAAAAATGTTACTTTTGGCGATCGACACAAAACATTTATTTAGTACAGTAAAAATGAAAAAAATTACTCTTTTAGCTTTCGCTCTTTTGATGAGCGTAGTTGGTTACTCCCAATACTACAGTTTGGATTGGGATCTTGGCCAAAACCCTGGTGGGTTAAACACAGACGCGGAATTCCCGCGTGGTGGTGGTTTACCTGCTGACTGGACCTGGATTGCTTCTGGTCCTATTTCTGATTGGCAAGAGGTACCCCTACCATTTAAATTTACATTTGATGGTAATGAGTACAGCCGAGTTAAAGTAGGTAACGGTATTGTTACTTTCGATTTGTCTGCTTCTACTTTCCCAGGCAACACACCTGCCAACCTTCCACATGCAGATATTCCAAATACATCGATTGCAATTTGGGGTATTAATGTAGGAAGCGGCGATTTCCTGGTTTCTAAAACATTTGGTTCTGCACCAAATCGTCAGTACTGGATTCAGTTCAACACAGCTAAGGCTGCAGGTCTTAACGATGGTTGGGCTTACTGGAGTATTGTTTTAGAAGAAGGTACAAACAACATTTACATTGTTGACCAGCGTAACAACTGTGTACAGGGTGGTCAGTTATGTACGGGCAAAACAGCCTTTACAGTAGGGGTTCAGATTGACGGTTCAACGGCTTATGAAATTCCTGGTTCTCCAGCAATTGCAAACCGTTCAGGTAACGATCAAACACCAGACGACAACGTATACTACGCATTCTACCCAGGTGTTCAGCCGAACGATGACGTAATGGTATCTGAATTGGCACTAGAGCGTGATCACGTATTAGCGAATGGTGCGATTGATATCAAAGGTACAATCCGTAACATTGGTGCACAGGAGTTGACTTCAATCGACATTGTTTATAAAGTAGACGGTGGTGCTGAAGTTCTAGACCAAATCACTGGTCTTTCTATCGCAAGTGGTGCCTCGTATAACTTCTCACACAAAACTCCATTTACACCAGCTTCTTCAGGCAATTACTCTATTGAATTCGAAGCTAAGCTTCCAAATGGTAATGCAGATGCAGACGGTTCAAACAACATGGCGTCTATGGACATTCGTGTTCACGACAAAATCTTTGTTAAGAAGCCGTTGTATGAGATTTTCACATCTTCTACGTGTGGTCCATGTCGCCCAGGTAACACGAATTTCCACGACGTAATTGGATCTGTTGAAAACGAATGTGTATATATTAAGTATCAGCAAAGCTGGCCTGGTACTGGTGACCCTTACTGTACTCAAGAGTCAAATACACGTCGTAATTACTACGGTGTAAATTCAATTCCTCGTATGCAAATCGACGGTGGATGGGATGGCAATGCCGGTTCATTCACATCAGATATGCACACGGATGCAGTTGCTGCTCCTGCTTTCATGGATATCAAAGCGGAATTAGTACGTTGGGGTAAACACGTTGAAGTTTCAGTTGATATTGAGCCTGTAACAGACTTCCCAGGAAACAACATGTTGCACATTGCTATCATGGAAGATAAGACATTCGACAATGCTAAGTCAAACGGTGAGTTCGAATTCGAGCAAGTAATGAAAAAGATGATGACTGGTGGTTCAGGTATCAACCTTGGTTCGTTGAAAAAAGACGTAAAGGTTGACCGTGACTTCACTTGGGACTTCAAAGGTGATTATACATTACCTGCAGATGGTACTCAAGCAAACTGGATCAATCACAACTTAACACACTCTGTAGAAGATTTCGAAGGCCTTATGGTTGCCGTTTGGATTCAAAACGAGCAAACAAAAGAAGTATTCCAGTCTGCATACGCCGTACGAATGAATGCTAGCGTGACAGACTTGTCTGCTGAAAGCCAGTTCTCTATCTACCCTAACCCAGCTGATAACCAGGCAAACATCAACTTCGAGTTGACAGGTGCTTCTAAGGTTGGCGTTTCTGTAATCACTACTTCTGGTCAGGAAGTTCAGGCAGTAGACGCTGGAATGTTAAACGCTGGTGACAACAACGTTACAGTTGATTTAAGCAACTTAAATGCTGGTGTATACTACGTACAGTTAAAAACTGATTTCGGTGTATTCACGAAGCCAGTTACTGTAAAGTAATCTGATTATAAAATTTGATTAAGCCTCGATTCTCAGAATCGGGGCTTTTTTATTGCCCAAACCCAGCTAGGCCCAATCCAAACAAGGCGAAATCATACTTAACCGGATCCACGGCATCGAATGTCTTTAATTCTTCAGTTAGCGCTGCAGCTGTGGTCCAATCACTTTGTTTTCGGTTTATTAACCCCAAACGTAAAGCTACACGTTGGACATGAACATCCAGGGGGCAAACCAGCTGAGCGGTAGAAATACCCTTCCACAGGCCAAAATCTA